>DATAQW010000024.1:0-16281 GCA_036264445.1 Pseudacidobacterium sp. | reverse complement strand
ACTCCTTTCGAAGCAATTGCCAGTATCTGTTCTGTGCTCGTCGTCGGTTTGTTCATCCTCACGTTTCTGGGGCAGAACTTCGTGATTCCGTCGGGATCGATGGAGAAGACGCTGCTGATCGGCGACCACGTTGTGGTGGACCGAATTACGCTGGCGCCGCCGACGCACTGGGCGCCGTTTGTGCACTACAGACCGGTTCAGCGCGGCGACATTATCGTGTTTTATAAGCCGGTCCCACAAGCGGATGGCAGCCACCCTTTTCTGGTGAAAAGGGTGATTGGCATTCCCGGCGACCGTATTCATCTCCGTAACGGTATTGTGTATCTCAATGGCATTGCACAGAACGAGCCTTATGCTGCGAAACCTTCGGTTGCCGCCTACGATTCTTATGTGGATGATTTTCCTTCAGTGTCTCCGGCTGAACGCCCGGATGTCACCGCGACGTGGGCCGTCTCTCTCGCTGAACATATTCAAAAGGACGATCTGGTGGTTCCTGCAGGGAATTACTTCGTGATGGGAGACAACCGCGACCGCAGCCTTGACAGCCGTTTCTGGGGATTCGTGCCTCGGGAAAACATCATCGGGCGATCTCTGTTTGTGTACTGGTCGTTTGAAGCTCCGGAGAATAATGAACTCAAGCCTTCCATTTCGGAACAACTAAGCTCTACCGCGAATGAGATACTTCATTTCTTCGATAAAACCAGATGGAGAAGAACGCTTCATCGGGTAGAGTAAGTTGAAGTTACCCCACACCTCAGATGCCGGCCTCGATAGAGGATGTTTAATCTTTCAGCGTCACTGTGATCTTGCGTGAATCGCCGCCAGTCGTCTTCATTACGATCTCGCCATTGGCGCGTTTGACTACGGAAGGGAATTTATCGCCCCATTCGACAAGGACAATGCTGTCCGGAGTCGCGATCTCGTCCAGGCCAAGTGAATCCAGCTGGCGCTCCTGCTCGATGCGGTAGAGATCGAGATGGTAGAGCATCACCGGCTGGTTCTTCCCGTTCTCGTGGAGCGTGCCTTCGTATTCGTGGATCAGCGTGAAGGTGGGGCTGGTGACTTCGTCCGGTTCGGCTGCGTCCAGAGCTTCGGCAATTCCTTTTACCAGCGTGGTTTTGCCTGCGCCCAGGTCGCCCTTCAGGATTAGGAATTTGGGCGGTGCGAGCAGCTTCACAATTTCATGGCCAACGCGGATTGTGTCAGCAGCATTGTTGGTTTCAAATTCATGCTCGTGGACTTTGGTCCCCGTCGCCTGTGTCATCACGGAATCCCCTGTATCCAAACATACCCGCCTTCATCCTCTGGACGAAAGCGAAAAGCAGATGAAAGATGTGTAACAGTATCGGTTGCCAGCAGGGTATGCTCATCCAGCCCGCGGACTACCAGGTCGGCAGCCAGTCCATGCAAATAGACGGCTGCATTCACGGCATCGCCCGAAAGATGAGGATACTGGGCCACCATAGCGGCTATGATGCCGGTCAGGATATCTCCGCTGCCCCCTTTGGCCATACCGGGATTTCCTGTGGTATTGATAGCGAGGCTTCCATCAGGATGAGCGATAAGCGTGCGCCATCCCTTCAAAACCATAACGACGTGATGTTTCATAGCAAATTCACGTGCCAGTGATTCGCGGTTCGCCTGTACTTCCTGAATGCTGAGCCCCGCCAGCCGCGCCATTTCTCCGGGATGAGGCGTGAGAACTATGAGGCGGTTGCGGCCGTTGAGTTTGTCAGGATGTTTCGCCAGGAGATTGAGCGCATCTGCATCGAGAACTGCAGGCAGATCTGTTGCATCGAGCAGTCCAAGCAGAAACTTTTCTGTCTCTGGTTCCTGGCCCAGTCCAGGGCCTATAGCGAGCACAGTTTTCTTTTCCAGCAGATCCTTCAGTGTCTCGTCATCCAGATTGCTGCTGTTGATCTCGCCCCGTCCACCGGCTCTAAGTGGAGTGGTCATCAATTCAGGCGTGATTCTGGCCACAGCATCGAGAATGGGTTGGGCCACGGCTGCCGTTACCAGTCCTGCTCCGGTGCGCAGTGCCGCGAGAGATGCCATCGACGGAGCGCCAGCTTTTCCATATGAGCCGCCAACTACAAGCACATGCCCGAACTTGCCCTTGTTGCTCTCAGCAGGACGCGGGGTTTCGGTAATTTTCTTTGACGCTCCCGTCCATGCGAGTTGCAATTCCGACTGGATCGCCTCGTCCGGCGAGCCGATAGGCGCGACCACAATTGGCTTATACGCGCTGTTCGTCAGATTGCCGCAAACGTGGGCTAGTTTCGGTGCGGTGAAGGTGATGACGGCATCTGCGCGATAGGCACCTTCGAAGAAGTATTCGCGCGAATCAGCATCCCATCCTGATGGAATATCGACTGCGACCACTGGAGCTGCCAGCGCGTTGATCCTGTCGCGCAAGGCTGCGGCTGCGCCCCGAAGCGGCGGTTTGAATCCCGTGCCCACCACCGCATCCACGAACAGCTCAGATGAAGCCAGCAAACCTGCTACCTGCGGAGACGCGATTGCCGCTTCATCCACTGCAGGCAGGGGAGCAATTTCCAATCCGCGGAACATGGCCCTGGCGTCGCCTTCGAGATCTGCGGCATGGCCCAGCAGCAACACTTTTACCGTGCGTCCTGCCTTGGTAAGAGCGCGGGCAGCCACAAAACCATCGCCGCCGTTATTCCCTCTGCCGCAAAGGACGATAATCCTTTGTTTCTCAGGGAATTCGCGCAGCACAAACCGGGCGACAGCCTGGCCTGCATGCTCCATCAGGTCGAGAGAGGAGACGCCGTAACGCTCAGCAGTGATGCGATCCGTGGCCCGCATCTCATCGGCAGTCAGGATTTTCATCTCGAAGCCATCCTACCTGAAAGCACAACGGCCTCCATAACGGAGGCCGTTGACGAAAGCATTCTTGCTGTCTTTATTGGGATACGCCAACCGCTGTTCTCGTGGAAGCCGTTTCAGTTGCGGGCTTGCTGACAAAGTAGTTCTTGTCCCAAAGATTGCGATAAAAGACGCCAGTCAGCTCCGCTGCTTTTGGGCCGAAGGTCGGCCGTCCGCCTTCAAGGAAGAAGACGGTCACAATGCGCCCGTACTGCGTGTCGGCATAGGAAGCGAACCAGCCGAAACGGGTGCCGTTGTTTGAGCAGGTCCCGGTTTTGCCCAGGATGGGGAACTGATTGAAGTTGGCCTTGAGGGAACGGGCGGTGCCGTACTGTACGGCAGCCTGCATGCCGTCCTGAATCTCAGGAATGAGCTTTCCGATGTCGAGAGTGCGTTTTACGCGCGGCTGGTAGTTGAGGATATCTTCGGGCGAGGTGGGATGCTGCAGGTAGTAGAGTGTTCCGCCATTAGCAATGGCGGAAACCAGCGCGCCGAGTTGCAGCGGTGTCATCGACACTCCCTCGCCAAAGGAGCACATCCGGCCTACGCCACCCTGGCTCTCAGGTAACGGCTCGTCAGGATAAACACCTAATTGCTCATTGGGGATGTTGTAGCCGGCCAGTTCGCCAAGGCCGAATTCATTTGCATAGTGGCGAACACGCTCGAAACCGAGGTTACGTCCCAAAGTCTCAAAGTAGAGGTTGTTCGAGTGGGCCAGGGCTTCGGTCAGGTCCATGTGATACGAGCCGCCGAGATTGACCGGAGTGTCCTTAGTGACGATGCCTTCATCGAGAGCAGCCAGGGCGACAGAAAGCTTGATAGTGGAGCAGGGTTCAGCGCCGCTTGAAAGCGCAAGCTTCTGGTTCACCATGGCTAGAATTCGTCCGTTGTTCGGGTCAATGGCAACGACGGTGCCATTCATATTACCCAGCGCGTCCATCGCTGCCTGGCGTACGATCGGGTCTTCGCCGGTAGTGACATCCCCGGTTGTCAGATCAGTATCCGCGAAAGAATTGCCGGTAAACCGCTCGTAATAGCGGTGCACTCTGAGACTGGCACGGCGTCCGCGGCGCGTTGTGGTGAGTGAAGCTGTTTCAACATGGGCTATGCGGCGGCTGTGCTGCAGGTGGGTCGCATGCTGCTGGGCATTGCCGGATTCCACAACGCGTCCATGTGATCGGTGAGAAGCGTGATGCGTGGTAGTAGTGCCGGCCAACAGAGACACAGGGAGCGCGATCAGTCCCAGCAGCAGGAAATATGCGATGCGTTTCATCAAATGTTCACCCCGGGCCCAGATTCTGCAAACTGCATCGTACGCACTGAAACAGCCTGGAACTAGCTCAAATACAGCGTCGACTCGATACGGATCCCGAAATGGTCTTGTCTTTACCTTTGTGGAACCTTGCGGGGCTACTTTCTATGGATGCAAACACATCCCCGGCAGGAAAGATGCCCCGTACTTTATTATTTTGTGACTTTCAGATGGGTTTTGTATCGGACGAACATAATCAACTATACCCATCGGAGCCTGTTTTATAAACCCCCGCGCCGCATAAAAGCAGGAATATCGAGGTCTTCGCTGTGACCGTTGTCATGCGCTTCACTGAATATATCGGCTTGTGAAACAGTTTCAGCAACAGCGACAGCCACCGGTGCAGGTTCTGCAACAATAACGGGCTGAGCGGGCATGGCTGGGGCCTGAATGGGTGCTGTGGCAACCGGAACTGCTGTTGGAACATGACGGCGCGGCTCAGGCTCCTCTATCTCCTCGCTCATAAAGCGCGGGGTTGCAGGCTGGGCAGGTGGCATCTGGACCCGCGGCGCTTCGGGCACACGCAGGGCGGCATTCAGCATGCGGTCGCGGCGCTCTGCCGCCTCCTGGCGGAAGCCGGTTGCTATGACCGTGATCTTCACCTCGTCACCCATCTTCTCATCGAGTACTGCGCCGAAGATGATATTCGCGTCTTCATGCGCTGCGTTTTGAATGAGCGAAGACGCCTCGTTGACTTCATTCAGCTTGAGCGAGCTTGCTCCCGTAATGTTGATGAGGATGCCTTTGGCCCCATCAATGGCTCCCGATTCGAGCAGTGGCGACGACATGGCAGCCTGGGCTGCTTCAATCGCGCGGTTTTCTCCACCACGGACAGCTGTTCCCATCACCGCGTATCCCATACCTGCCATCGTGGTTTTTACGTCGGCGAAGTCACGGTTGATGATGCCCGGAATGGTGATGATGTCTGAGATGCCCTGCACGCCCTGGCGCAACACGTCGTCGGCGATGCGGAAGGACTCGAAAAAGCCAGCATCTTTGGCGACATCGAGTAGCTTCTCGTTCGGGATCACGATCATCGTGTCCACGCTCTCAAGCAGCTCTTCCATGCCGCGCTCGGCTTGCAGCATGCGGCGCTTGCCTTCGAATCCAAAGGGGCGGGTTATGACAGCAACCGTGAGCGCGCCCATTTCGCTGGCTAGCGAGGCAATGACGGGAGCAGCACCGGTGCCCGTGCCACCGCCAAGGCCGGTGGTGATGAAGACCATATCCGCGCCTTCGAGGGCTTCAATGATCTTTTCTGAATCCTCGAGTGCGGCCCGGCGGCCAACGTCGGGGTTCGCGCCTGCTCCGAGGCCGCTGGTCAGCTTCATGCCCAGCTGCAGTTTGATAGGCGCCTGGGATAATTGCAGCGCCTGCGCATCGGTATTGGCGGCAATGAATTCCACGCCTTCGACGCGAGCGGCAATCATGCGGTTGACCGCGTTGCCGCCGCCTCCGCCCACGCCGATGACCTTGATCTTCGCACCGCGCGGGATCTGTTCGTGATAGTGAATGCGGATTTCTTCAGACGAATTCATGGCTTCGGCTCCTAAAGGCTTCCTGCAAAAATGGCGCGCAGCTTGGCGCGCAGTCCCTGGTCTTCCGCCGCACGGGTCACACTTGTGCGGTGGGCATATAAAAGCATCCCCACGAGAACAGCGTTCTCGGGGACAATCAGTTCTTCCGGCATGCGCGAGAGCGGGACAGGGGTCCCAATGCGCGCAGGCACACGCAACAAGCTTTCGGCGTCATCGAGCAATCCGGGAAGGCGTGCGCCGCCTCCTGTGAGTACGCAGCCTGCGCCTAATGCCTCCAGCACCCCGCCCTGGCGCAGATTATCGCGGAGCAAGTGGAACAGCTCGCGCGAGCGCGGCTCGAGGATTTCACTCACATAACGCTGCCGCACGGAGCGCGGGGAATGTCCGGGCATGCCGTGCAGCTCGATTTCATTCGACGAAGGCACCGAGGTAACGACCGTGTGGCCATAGTTGCACTTGATCCACTCGGCTTCTTCGACGGAGACATGCAGGCCCACAGCTAAATCATTGGTGAAATGGTCTCCGCCGATGGGGATGACGGCAGTATGTGCGACCGATCCCTCGAAGAAAACAACCAGTTCTGTCGAGCCGGCGCCGATATCAATGAGGCACACGCCCAGCTCGCGCTCATCAGCTGAAACCGTGGCTTCAGCAGCGGCAATGGCTTCAAAGACTGATTCCATAGCTTCGAGTCCGGCCTTATTGGCGCAGGTGACGATGCTCTGCAACGCGCTGGCCGATGCGGTTGATATGTGCAGGTTTACTTCGAGACGGTTGCCAATCATTCCGACCGGGTCATGAATCCCAGGTTGCTCATCGAGAATGAATTCCTGCGGCAAGAGATGAAGAACCTCGCGATCATTCGGCAGCGATACGGAACGAGCGCGGTCAACGGCCGCGCGCACATCTTCGCGCGTAATTTCGCGTAGACGCGTTCCCAGGCTGATGCCGCCGCGGCTGTTCACACCGCGAACATGTCCGCCACCCACCCCAATAATGCAGCGGTCAATGGTTGCCTGGGCCATAGCTTCAGCGGCGCTTGCTGCTTGATTGACACACTCAGTCGCCTGTTTCAGCTCGGCGATCACGCCCTTGCGCATGCCCTTGGAGTCGGCAATGCCGTGAGCACGGTAGCGCAACGCTCCGTCATGCAATTCAGCCACGAGGACGCGCGTTTTTGTGCTTCCCACATCGAGCACCGTCAGCAAATTTTCAGTCTTCTGGCTCATGCTCTCTTCCTGTGGGGATGGGTGATCGGCTGTGCTTTTGCTGCTGGTTTCGTCGCAGACTGCTGCGGAGCAAGGGCGGTTGACTGATTCTGCGCCTGGTTCGTGTCCGCATCTTTGGTCATCTTCAGTACAACCTGACGGTCATAACGCAGGTCCACCGAGGCCAGGTTCGGATACTGCTGCTTCCACTCTGCCAGATGTGATTTGTACTCATTCCAGCGATTGAGGAAGTTGTCCTGTCCGAAATGCAGCAGAATGTCGGAGCCATTTTCTGAGACCAGTCCTTGCAGGTCTTCGGGATCGGAAATGTCGATCTCGCTCATCTGCTGCGAAACCTTCTCGATGCCGGTATCGATTTCATTCATGAATTTCTGATAAATGCGCATTCGCGGGCCGCGCACCGAAAGCGGGTCGTCCGGATTGATGCCTATCACTACCGGAAACGAATAATGTTTCGCGGCAAGGGCTGCCGGCGCCATGTCGAGGATGACTCCATCGGCGTCGACGAGCTTGACCTGGTTTCCAATACGGGCAAAAGCAACCGGTGTACGCTCCACAATGGCAACGCGAAGCTGATTCGGCAGTACCCGCATCACGGTGGCGTGCGCAACCCAGGGAAGCTGTTCAAGCTGTTTGCGCCGCTCGGAAAGCGGAACAAAGAAGAGATTCCGGCCAATGTCCCCGCCGAAGACCGTCAGCAGTTCGCGCCGGGTAAGCTGGCTGTTGCCGTCAATCTGAATGGCCGAGGCAGACTCGACCCGGAAACGCGGGTCATGATCGAGGAAATTTCTTATCGCCAGCACTGCCGTGATGCACAGAGCGACAAAAGCCAGCGCTGCGATTCCCAGTACAGCCCGTCCAATCGGGGTCCTGGTGAGAAAAGGAGGCAGAAAGCCTTTGCGCACAGAGACGCGTTTGCGCGCGCGGAGAAATACCTCCTCGTCGCTGCCATCCTCTTCTTCGCGAGGCAGAGGACGCGGAGGTCGCGTGCGCGATTTCGCCGCCGGACGCAAAAACTCATCCGGCAGTTCGTTTTCCGCAGTCGCGGGGCCGTTTTGATAGGAACTGATTTTCGCCACGCCCGAGCCGAGTCGTGAGAGTCGCCAGCCCCACTATATCGTGCAGGGCATTGTGGATTGCTCTAATTTCCGCCGGAAGAATCTAGGAAGGTAATCTCAAATGAAAACATGGAACAGGCTTTAGGGATTAAGAAATAGGGATTAGGGAACAGAGAAATAGAAGACAGGCAAGATCGCTGAAATATGACTCACACTCGTTCGTTGCAATATGGTATTTTTTATTTCGCTGTTCCTTAATAATCCCTGCTTTCTCCGTTCCCTAATCCCTATTTCCTGTTTCCCGATAACGTTATCATGTAAACTGGTCGCACTTGCATGAACGCTTTTTCCATTGGCATTGACCTTGGCGGCACGAACCTTCGCATTGCTGCATTTACCTCAGATTGGCAGCGGCTGGGATCTGTTTCTGTTCCGACCCGTGTGGGCAGCGGACCGCAGGCTGTGCTTGACGATATGTGCTCGGCAGTGAAGCATCTGGTTGCTGAACATGAAGCGGGCCGACAGCTCGTTGGCGTAGGAATTGGCTGTCCGGGACCGTTGGAATTGCCGTCCGGCCGCCTGCTGACCCCGCCGAATCTCCCGGGATTTGAAGGGCTCGAACTGAAGACCGAATTAGAACGGCGGCTGGAAGTGCCAGTTGTGGTGGAATGCGACGCCAACGCCGCCGCTTTGGCAGAATGCCACGCAGGGGCAGGAAAGGCGTCCGGTTATCAATCACTCTGCATGCTGACGCTTGGGACCGGCGTAGGCAGCGGCATTATTCTGAACGGTCATGTGTGGCATGGATTTGCTGGTATGGCAGGCGAGTCGGGACACGTCCCGGTCTATCACGACGGATTAGTGTGCGGTTGTGGCAGCAGGGGTTGTCTGGAGCAATACGCTTCGGCCACGGCCATTGCCCGAGTCGGCAGGAAGCTGATAGCGGCGGGTGTTGCTCTAAATGGGTCAGACGCAGTTACAGCGCGCACAATTGCTGAAGGAGCCCTCGCGGGCGACCCTGAGTCGAGAGAGATTTACAACGGGGTAGGCAAAGCACTGGGCATCGGACTGGCGAGCCTGGTAAGCACTCTGAATCTGCCTCTGTATGTGATCGGCGGCGGGGTTGCCGCAGCATGGGATTTGTTTTCTCCATCGATGTTCGCCGCATTGGAGGCCGACAGTTATATCTACAGGCTGACCAAACCTTCCGGCCCCAACATTCCCGAAAAAGCAAAAACAAATGTTATGGCCGCACAGCTAGGTTCAGATTCTGGATTACTCGGGGCGGCGATGTTGCCGTTCTTTGAGGGATGAAAACTTACATCCAGAAATCACCGTCCGACAAATTTACATTTCCGTAAACATTTCTCGATTTTCATGCGTCTTTCAAAATAGAGGTCAACGGGACTGCATGGCCCGTTCGATCTTGCTCCAGAAGAGAAAGCCCCGGCGGTTCGTGGGTCCGCTGGGGCTTTGTGCTCCAAATACCGACAGGGTCAGGCGTGCATGGCTGGCGCGGCGGTATGATGCGCATTACCGTGACGCGTGGTAAGCCGATGCACGAAGTGATATGGCGGCCAAGGGCCGGAAAGCTGCATCTGGCAATCTTTCATGAGCTGGCTGGCGCTTGAATACTTGTTCTGATACCGCTCTATAGCTTTGTGTTCAATCAGATGTGCGATATCGAGCAGCATTTTGCCGGAGTCCATGCGACGGCAAGTGATCTCTTCTGCCAGAGGAGAGAACATGCGGTGCATCTGCACGGAAACAGCGCGCGCCTTTGTCTGGCGTTCCCGCTGCAGCGCGGCATTTTCTCTAAGCTGAACCAGGTATTCCCGGCCAGTCCCGGAATTTCCATTTGTTCCATTTAGATGATGGTGGTAGGCGTGGATTTGTTCGCGGCAACAGTCGTCGAGCATAACTTTCAAGTGCATCTCAGCTTTGCCGCGCAGGCGTTCGATATTGGTTAGAAACTGGCGCTGGTTTGAGCGAATGGACCGGCGAAGGCTGTCGTCATCAGAAAAGACAGTGCCGAACCGGAAGGGAAGTACGGTGGAGTTCTTGAAGCAGTCGGCTATCACGCGGGCATGTTCGAGTGCCGCGCGGTCCTGCCGGGCATCTTCAGGCGAATGTTCGCTTACGATGACTGCTAAATCACTGGCTGGATATAAGAAGACCTGATTTCCTGCAATACCCGAAACTGATTCAAAAGGAATGGGTTTACGGTGACGAAGAAGTTCAGGAAACGCTTGCTTTTCTGTAATGCAGTAGGCATACCATGCCATAGGAAATCGCTCCGCATTCTGGCTATTTTTTATGGATTACATCGGCACCTTGAAACGATTGAAACAACTGCATTGCGTCCTGGAATGTCCGACAAAGCGAACTATCCCGAACTGACAGGTATCCTAGTCCCGCGATACTACAACTGGCAAATTTTTCAGGAAGTGAAAGTTAAAAGGTAAGCTGACGGAGCAAAATCGCTTCCATATTGCTGAAATATATTTTCATTTTATGAAAAATTGACGTGCGGCCCACTCGACAAAGGAAAAGTACAGAAGGAGCTGGTTTCGACTATTGCTGCGTGATGCTGCGTCTAATGAATCGAATACTCTTAGGAAGAGAAATCGCTGCGCAAATGGGCCAACCATCACTTGAAAAGCTTGAACACGCGCTCGGACACCGCTTCGGGCAAGAACATCTGCTTGTCCAGGCATTGACGCACAGTTCCCTCATCCATGAACGCCATCTAACAGGAGAGCGCGCAACGCACCCAGTCCTTGAGGACAACGAGCAGTTGGAATTTCTGGGGGATGCCGTTATTGGTTTGTTAGTGGGTGAATCGCTCTATCGGCGCTTTCCTGAGTTGAGCGAAGGTGAGCTTACGCGCCTGCGCTCGGCCCTTGTAAGCAGAAAGCACCTGGGGCAGGTTGCTGCGAAACTCAGGCTCGGAAAATACATGCGTCTGGGTAAAGGAGAGGAACGCAGCGGAGGGCGGAAGAAAAGCGCACTGCTCGCAAATTGTATCGAGGCTGTGATTGGGGCGCTTTATCTCGATGCGGGACTTGAAACCACGCGCACTTTTGTCGAGCGTGAAGCTGTGGACCCATATGTAACGGAATTGCAAAAAGAGCTGGTGGAAGGCCGCAGCATCGGCGACCACAAGTCGGCATTGCAGGAGTATCTGCAGGCGCATAAAGGCGGTCAGCCGGTGTATGTCTTAAAAGGAGAAAGCGGACCTGACCACCGCAAGAAGTTTTTGGTGGAAGTCCATCATGCGGCGAATGGCGCTGGAACCAAGGCTCTGGCACGCGGCACAGGCAGCACCAAGAAAAAAGCTGAGCAGGAAGCTGCGCGCCGCGCTCTTGAGAAGCTACACTCGGTTGCGCTGAAAGAACCTGACGATGAGTGAGTCTCAGCATAGCTTCGCAACCAGAGTGGAAGCACCGCTAGTTCCCCAAACGATAGATGAGGCCGCGTCCGGGAAGGACCATATTGTCTATCCCACAGTGCTGGATGCAGTGCGATCGCTTCTTTCCGTCATCGTAGCTGCCCTTTTTGTGCTCACCTTTGTTGTACAGCCGTTTCGCATTCCATCCGAATCGATGGAGCACACGCTGCTGGTAGGTGACTTTCTTCTCGTCAATAAATCCATCTTTGCTCCGCCGGGAGCCTGGCGCTGGCTGCTACCGTACCGTCAGATACAGCGTGGCGATGTCGTAGTCTTTCATTTTCCGCTCGATCCTACCGACCACGTCGTGAAGCGCGTCATCGGGATCCCTGGCGACCATGTGCACCTGCGCAATGGGCAAGTCTTTCTGAATGGGCAGCTTCTCAATGAGCCGTATGCCGTGTACCAGGTGTCCTATTCGGATAATTTCCGCGATCAATTCCCGACTTTGCAATACACCGATCCCGGGGTCGATTCCAAGTGGTGGACTGAGATGCGTGGCGACATGCAGAATGGTGACCTTATCGTCCCCGCGGGCCGCTACTTTGTTTTAGGCGACAACCGTAACCACAGCCGTGACAGCCGCTACTGGGGATTTGTGCCCCGTCCTAACGTCGTCGGCAGACCGTTTCTGATTTATTTCTCGCTGCGCCAGCCTTCAGTCAGCGGTGTGCCCGATCTGCCAGATGATAGACTCAGACACGACAACGGCCCTGTAAGCAGCGTGGTTGACTTTGCGCGCTGGGATCGTATGTTTCGCATCGTATGGTAGCCGTTCAACATAAGAGAGATATGGAACAGACCCTCGAAAAGCCTTTGGAAAAGAAAAAGCAGCACACTGAAGAGACTCCGCTGGAATTCATCGCCTCCATTTGCGGGGTTCTCGTCATCGGATTGTTTGCGCTGACGTTCATCTTTCAGAACTTTGAGATTCCTTCGGCTTCGATGGAGAAGACGCTGCTGATTGGCGACCATGTCGTAGTAGACCGCATGACGTTGGCTCCTCCGTCAAAGTGGGCTCCTTTTGTTCACTATCGCGATATCAGGCGCGGCGACATCATTGTTTTCTACAAGCCTGTGGCTGAACAGAATGGCGACCATATCTTTCTGGTAAAGCGCGTTATCGGCATTCCGGGCGACCGTATCCATCTGCGCAACGGTATTGTTTACCTGAACGGACAACCACAGGACGAGCCGCAGGCAGCGAAGCCTTCTGAGGACGGCTTCTACCCTTACCGCGATGATTTCCCGTCTGTATCACCGTCGCAGGCTGTCGATGTGACGGCGCAATGGGCTGTGGATTTGCCCAACCACATCCAGGGAGATGACCTGGTTGTTCCTCCCGGACATTACTTCGCCATGGGCGACAACCGTCCTGTGAGCCTTGACAGCCGCTACTGGGGGTTTGTGCCGCGTGAAAATATCGTGGGAAGGCCGCTTTTTGTTTATTGGTCGTTCGTCACTCCTGAAAATCAGATTGATAAGACATCAATTGCGGACAGAGTCGGCTTCATTGGGCACGTTGTTCTGCATTTCTTCGACCAGACGCGCTGGAGACGGACGCTGCACCTGGTGCGGTAAGCATCTCTCCAAGTAAAGGATTGCGCGCATCTTACCTGTAATAGAACAGGATGGAAATGCCAGAGATCATTGCACAAAAACCGTTGGAATCTGAAGACGGCACCGTTGAAATAGAGCAGAAAGACGTCGCGGAGCCTGAACCTGAGAAACGGCGTGTCCGGTTCTCGCAAAAGATTGGCAAACTGAAGCCGCTTCTCCCGATCCTGACGGGCGGGCTGCGCCTGATTGATCATGGTGCCGCGCAGATGGTGGCGCAACTGCTCAATCTTGCGAACCCCGGCGGCGCGTCTGCGGCGGCAGACAATGAAATTCAACATGGCATTGCCGAAATCGAGGCCAGCCACCGTGACCTTCGCCTCTCGGTACAGGACCACAGCGTTGAACTGAAGCGTATCGAAGAACAGATTCTTCTCATGCGTGAGACTGTCGAACGCAACGCATCGGAACATACCAAGTTAGTGGAGGACGTGAACTCTCTGGGCAATCTGGTGCGGATGGTTGGTATTGGATTGGCAATTTTGTTGATTCTGCTTCTGGTTCTTACCGGACTCTTGCTGATTCGGAAGTAGTGATGCATGGATTGCTTCCGGATAGGCGGTGACACATCAACAACGTTCCATTTCAAGGCTATGGAAGCGCAAGCACGGCTGAACCCATGAGCGAGGAATTCAATTTCCGCATTTGCTCTACAAACTGATCGAGCGCCGCTGGTTCAAAAGCGCAAAGCATCTCGACACGCTCCGCCAGCAAATCTCGACGGTCGTAATCAGCCTCGATCGTCACGTGCAACTGGCAATGCCCTACGCCGTCAATACACGAGAACTTTAGATTCATCGCGCCACCGGCAGACTTCGGACCAAATGCGCCGAAGATAACTTCACGTCGGTCTTCCAGGTCTACCGGAAAACCGGCCAGGAGCGTCGCTGTACCGGCCAAATCGCCTTGCCCAACGTACAGGCAAGTTGATCCTCCGAAGCTCCCGTTCCAAGCGGACACCTCTAGTTCCACAACATCGACGTCGTGATAACGGTACGACAATTGAACACATCGCTCCATGTGCTAATCGTAACCGTTTAGACATGTCTTCTCACGTTCTGACTGTATAGTCGGCGATTCGGAAACCATGGATTCCCAATTGCGGTTTCATCAGTGCGGAGTGCTGGTAGCAGGTTGCTGGGTAGCGGGTTGAGTGCCTTCGTCGTTTGAGTCTCCCTGGTGCTGGGCCTGCTTTGGCAGTTCAAAGGGCTGCTTAATGCCTTTTTCGGCGGCGGCTTTGGTGTCGGGCTGGCCGTCGCGGACGGTCAGAGCAGTTTGGTATTCAGCGACTGCCTCTTCGCGTTCTTCGCGGATATCGTGAATGCGGCCGAGATAAATATGTGACCAGGCCAGCAGTCGCGGGTCATTGGTAAGCCGAATCGCTTCATTGAAGTCCTTTTCTGCGTCGTCCATGTGGCCCTGCATCGCGTTGCTGAATCCGAGGATGTAATTGGCGCGTCCGGGATCAGGAGTGTGTTCCTGAAGGGCTGTCTGCGCGAGCTTTTCTGCTCCTATGGGGTCACCCTGGTGCATCCTGATCTCGGCCAGATCAAGTCCGTGGGGTTGCCGCGTAGTGTGGCGGATTACGTCCGACGAGCCTTCTTCCGCGAACCGAATGTCGCGCGCGCGATGCACCTGCTGGTCTACGTCCATGCCGTAAACCATAGGGCCGATGGCCTCTTTCAAGCTGTCTGGGGTGTGCTCGAAGCCGACGAGCTGGTCGTAAAAATACTGGGTCAGAACAAAACCTGCCACCATGCTTTGATTTACAGCCTTTTGCCGGACAGTTGCAATCTGTTGCAAAGAAGCATTCCGCTTTTGTGTCTCGTGCTCGAGATCGGAGCGGCGCACGTCGTCAGGAATTTTGTACTCGGCGATGCCAGTATCCATGGTGCGCGCTTCGACGGCGCGGATCAGGCATTCGATGACCAGCGAGACGACGTCGGCGCGGTACTGGAAGTCGAGCGGAGCGTCACGCACGGTTTTCAGGATCGGCAGCAGGCGGTCCATAGCCGAAGCGCGCGAGTAGAGCAACGGCTCGACCATGTAGTGCAGGTAAGTGTGGCGCACCTCCTGCATGTGGATCGTGCCATTTGCCGGTGAAGTGACAACAACATAGTCAGGGCCGTAGACGCGGGCGTTGGTTTCAGCAGGCGAGAGCAGCGGTTCAAGCACAACGATGAAGCGGATGCCGCTGTAGGTGCTGGCGGGCATCTTCAGATAAGTATTGGTGCTGATGATCATCTGCGTCAGGGGATTGTGCAGACGCGCCACTTCTTCGTCGTATGCGGGACGGTTTGCAACCCAGATGAGATGAAGCTGTGTGGCATCGGCAAAGGCGTGCAGCAACGGCAGCATGTCGACTACCTGAATGGAATCAGGAGGCATGTCGCCCTGATCGACGCTCAAAGCAAGTTCAGGCGGAGGCGTGAGATACAGTGCCAGCGAGACGTATTGCGCCAGATCGCGACTGGCGTCGGCCAGGCGATGCTGATTAATGAAGAGGCAGAGCTTGTCGCGTGCGTCGCGCGCTTTTTCTGATTGTTGGGTTGCCTGGTTGATCTGGTCGCGTACACGGGCGCGGACCGGGTCTGACTCGGTGAGGCCGTTGTCATAGCCGCAGGCATTGAGCGCGGCGGCCACATCAAATAAAGCTTCGCTGGTTTGCAGGCTGACTGCCGGGCCTGCGGGATCGACGAGAGCTGGCGGCTTCTCCGGCGGTGGCTGAGGGGCCTGTTGCTGCTGCTTTTGGCCTTTTGTTTGTGGAACGGGCGCGGTGGGAACGTTGGCGGATTGCTGGGCCAATAGCTGTACTGGAGCGATGGAAACAGCGGCGAGAAGCGAAGCAGCCAGAAAAAAACGCAGGTTCGAGAAAAGCGACATTCGATTGGGAACTCTTCTAAAGAAGTCTAGTGAAGCGAGTCTGGAAGGGTCAATTCAAGGTTGGCTTCGCGAACCTGGGGGCACAGCATCATTCTTCTGTGCCCTGAGACCTGAGAGCGGTGCTCTGCCTCATGCTTCGACCGGCTCCACATAAAACATCTCATTGGTCTGGCGGAAGCCGTTGCTCTCATACAGCGGGCGGCCTTCGTCGGTCGAGTGCAGCGCTACAACGCGAATTTTGCGGCGGCGTGCTTCGGCGAGCGCGTATTCAATGAGATGGCTTGCCAGCTTGCGGCGGCGGTACTCA
>DATAQW010000409.1:0-15174 GCA_036264445.1 Pseudacidobacterium sp. | reverse complement strand
TTGCGGCGCTCGTTTGCGAGCTGTTCAGCGTGCCGTTCGATGCTTCGGTCGCCAGCGTAACTGCGCGGTTCAACAGGCTCGTCACCTGCGAAAGCGCGCCGTCAGCCACTTGCAGTAACCCTACACCTTCGCTGGCATTTGTCGACGACTGCGTGAGTGCGGTCGCATTTGCCTGCAGGCCGTTTGCAAGTGAGAGACCGGCAGCATCATCTGCGCCGGAGTTGATGCGTGAACCGGACGAAAGCTGCGTCAGCACGTTCTGCAGACTCGACTGCGTCTGGTTCAGGTTGTTCTCCGCATAAATCGCGGAAATATTGTTCAGGACACCCAGTGACATATTGGTTGTGCTCCTCTGTGCATTGAATTGGGCTGCCCGCGTCGGGTGCCTGACCGGCCGGAGAACGCAACGTTCAGGACCGGGTCACCGATTCGGCAGGAACCACGTTACCCACTGCCTTCATCGGCGCAAGGCAAGGGCACTTTACGCGATACACGCTTCGTCTTAGCAGTTTGGCACTCCACGTGCGTTGGATCACGCGGAGACACGAACTTATGTCTCTTAATCAATCTTTTGCCTGATCTGCCGATAAGTCACCTGTTAGCAGGAGGGTCTTACCCATTCATGATTGAACTCACTCGGCTTAACGGGAACCCGATGGTTGTGAACAGCGATCTCCTAAAGTACGTGGAGTCTTCGCCCGACACGACACTCACGCTTATCAACGGAGAAAAGATTGTCGTCTCGGAGCCTTGCGAAGAAGTAGTGCGGCGCGTTACGGCATATCGTGCGCGTCTGCTGGCGGATGTGCTGGCGCAAGCCTCCAGCGACGGACTCAACGCACTCGCCACCACAGCGGCCAATGCATCGGGTCTGCGCGTGGTCGCAGCCAAGAACAACAACGACATGCCTGAAACCGACGTCGCCACGCAACAGCGCAGGCGGCGCAGGGAACAGTAGCAGAATTTCTCGCCAAAAATTTAACCCTTTGGGAAAAACGCTATGGACAAGAGCAGCTTTACTGGAGTGATTCTCGCACTAGCCGGCATTCTTGCAGGCCTTCTGATAGAAGGCGGACACATAGGACAGATCCTGCAGCCTACAGCTGCCCTGATCGTTCTGGGTGGAACGCTGGGCGCCGTCATGTTGCAGTTTCCATTGGCAACAGTCGGGACCGCTTTCAAGCGGCTCACGCAAGTTTTCTTGGTAAAGAAAACAAACACCGACGCCACCGTCAAGCTGTTGCTGAGCTTTGCCAACAAAGCGCGCCGCAGTGGTATCGTCTCGCTCGATCAGGATCTGCCTACAATCTCCGACCCATTCCTTAAGCAGGCACTGATGCTTGCTGTCGATGGGACCGAACCCGTAGAGCTGCGCAAGATCATGGAGCTTCATCTGGAAAACCAGGCGAATGCGGAACAAGCTATTCCTGCCGTCTTTGAATCTGCAGGAGGTTTTGCGCCAACCATAGGAATCATAGGCGCAGTCATGGGCCTGATTCAGGTAATGCAACACCTCGACCACATGGACGAGGTCGGCAAAGGCATTGCAGTTGCCTTTGTCGCGACCATCTATGGTGTGGGTTGTGCCAATGTATTTTTCCTTCCTGCCGCCGGCAAGCTGCGTCACCGCATCGCGGAAGAACAACGCTTGAAAGAGATGACCCTTGAAGGTGTGATCTCTATTCTCGAAGGCATGAACCCACGGATGATCGAAGTCAAGCTGCAGAGCTTTCAGACACAGATAAAGAAACGCACGGAGGCGCAGGCGGCATGAAGCAGAACAAAGAGCTACATAAACATGGAGCCAGCCACGAAAGATGGCTGGTTTCCTATGCTGATTTCATCACGCTGATGTTTGCATTTTTTGTAGTAATGTACGCCAGCTCGAAGGCCGACCAGAAAAAGCAGGCTGAAGTCGCTCAGGCAATCAACTCTGCATTCAAGTCGCTGGGGCTCTTTCAATCCGCTAACAAAGCGCAGAATGCAAAAGACCTGGCTGCTGCCCTTGCTACCTCGCCCGACTCACCCGTATCGCCCATGAACGTTGTTCTCGGCGACCAGATACTCGCCTCGCCCGAAGTACAGCAGGACCTGGAACGCATAAAAAAAGAACTCGAGGCTCTGCTCTCGAACCAGATCGCAAAACATGTGGTTGCGCTTCGAATTGGACGCGACGGCCTGGTTATTTCTCTGCGCGAAGCCGGCTTCTATGACAGCGGCTCTGCTGCTCCACATCCGGATTCCATCAAAACCCTCGATGAAATCGCAGAGGCGCTTCACGCCACACCATACGACATTCGCATTGAAGGCCACACGGACAACGTTCCTATCCACAATGAACAATTCGATTCGAACTGGGAGCTTTCAACAGCGCGCGCGACGCGCATGGCGAAGATCTTCATTGTTGACCATCATTTCGCGCCCATCCGGATGTCGGCCTCAGGTTATGCAGAGTTTCATCCGGTAGCAAGCAATGCAACGCTCGATGGACGCTCACAGAACCGCCGCGTCGACATCATCGTTCTTCCCAGTATGACCGTGCCTCGGGCCCCATCTATCGATGTTTCACACTCAAAACCTGAAACCGTAAACGCCGCCATCCCTCGCGAGGAGAATACTGCCCAGGCTTCGCCTACCCCACTCCCATCAGTTTCACAATAACGCGCTTGCGCCGCTGCCCATCAAATTCCGCATAAAAGGCCTGCTGCCAGGTGCCAAGATCAAGGCGGCCATCTGTAATGGGCAGCGTGACCTCATGATGCAGCAGCAGCGATTTCAGATGCGCATCGGCATTGTCTTCCCCAGTCTGATGATGGCGATAGTCAGTCCGCGCAGGTGCCAGTTCTTCTAACCACTCCTCGATATCTGTAATTAATCCACTCTCAAGATCATTTACATAAACTGCTGCCGTGATATGCATCGGGGAGACGAAGCAGAAGCCATCGCGGATACCACTCCGCGCAACAATCTCCTCTAGCTGCGGAGTAATCAGGATGATCTCGCGCCGCTTCTTTGTATGGAAAAACAGATATTCCGTATGCGTCTTCGCGGTTCCGGTTGCGCTTGGCATGGCAAGATCTCCTCGTCAATCCAAGGCGAAGATATCATTGAATACAGAATGAATTCAGAACGTGCAGAAGACCTGTATTACGAAGCATTAGACAAGTATGCTGACGGTAATCTCACCGAAGCCGTTACCGGATTCCGCGCATGCCTTGCGTCTTCTCCCTCTATGTTGGAGGCCATGCACGGGCTGATCCGCGCCTTGCAGGACCTCGGCGAACTCGATGAAGCCATCCGCACAGCACAGCATCTTGCAGACATTGCTCCCGACGATATTCTTGCCCACACCAGCCTCTCCATTCTCTATCAGCACAAAGGAATGATCCCAGAAGCCGAGGCGGAAGCCACAAAAGCAAAACTGCTCGGATGGAAACTCCAGCTACGCCGGCAAAAAGAACAAGCCGAAGCATTATGAGTCTGGAGTACAGACTAAAGCGTTGTCATGCCGAGCGAACCCTGACGTGGTCGAAAAGGAAATCGAGGGAGCAGCAGTTTTCTCGCAGGCCCTCCTCACACAACCCGTTCTAACGGCAACCAAAATGTAAACACAGCACCTCTGCCCGGTTCACTCCTTACTTCAATACCGCCATCATGCGCAATCAGGATGGCCTTCGCAATCGACAATCCAAGTCCGCTGCCTTCAACGCGCTTACGCTGGCCACTTCCGCGAAAAAACTTGTCAAAGATGAACGGCTGCTCCGCTGGATCGATACCCGCTCCCTGATCCACTACATGAACCAGGAGGCGCTCGCCTGCAACCTCCACAGCAATCCTGATCGGCGACTTTGCAGGAGAATACTTCACCGCATTCTCGATCAAGTGACGCAGCACTCGCCGCACCAGCTCAGGATCCATCGAAACGCGCGGAATATCTCCCGGAACACACAAATCAACAGTACGAGCGCGAAGACGCGCATGCTCTTCCTGCAACACAGCTTCGATCAATTCACGGACATTCTGCTCGCTCGAACGCACCTGCAACCCCGCAGCATCCAGCTGTGCCATCTCCACCGCTTCTCCAATCAACCGGTCAAGACGCTGGCTTTCCTCATCCACAATCGCATACATCTCATGCCGCTCCGCATCCGGAAGCGAAGACTGTCCAATAAGGCTCGTTGCCGCTGCACGAATCGCAGTCAGCGGAGTACGCAGCTCGTGCGTAACTGAATCAAGCAACGCCGTACGGAGACGCTCGCCCTCGCGGACAGCCTCCATGCGGCTCGTCCGTTCAAGCACAGCCGTGCGCTCCAGCGCAATTGCGATCAACCCGCCCATCGCTTCATACATCTGCTGTGAATGCCCACCATCCACAATGGCCAGCGCTCCTTCGCAATGCATGCCCAGCATCAATGGAGCGATATACATCTGCGATTCGCGGCGAATACCGGAATCCGGAGTCTGTGCAGCGCGCTTCAAGTCAACTGCAGGAACCAACTCATTGCCTGGATCGGAATAATAAGCCGCATCCTGTTCCCGCACATAGATGGCAACCGCGCGCAATCCGAATATACGCGCCGCAATTGACGGCGTTTCGCGTGCCACCGTGTGCATATCTTCATGCATAAGAAGCTGCTGGCTGAACTCGTATAGCCGCTCGACCTCACCACGACGCTGTTCCGAAAGCTCCCGTTGCCTGCGCGCATTTTCCGCCAGATGGCTCACCAGAATGCTGGTAGCCAGGAACACCGAAAGAGCAACCCAGTTTTGCGGATCGGCAATTGTCAGCTTTCCAACCGGAGGCAGAAAGAAAAAGTTATAAAGCAGTGTGCAAAGTATCGAGAGATAAATAGAATGAGCAAGCCGCCATCGCGAAGCCACGAGCAGCACGACGACCAGAAAACTAAGCGCAACCGTAGCAGGGTTGACATGAATCACAAGGCGGAACAAAGCAACCAGGGCGCAAACCAGCGCCGTAGAGAATATGTACCGCCCCGAATTCAACCGCACACTCCCATTCTTCTCTTGCGTCATTGGAGCAAACCCAAACGCGATGATACTTTAAGGAAGTATGGCTGCACGAGTCCTGGTTGTGGATGATGAACTTCAGATCACCCGTGTTTTACGCGCCTCACTCTCTGCTCAGGGCTATGACGTCCGCACCGCCAATGAACCTGAAGAAGCCCTTCGCCTTGTCCAGGAATGGCCTCCCGATCTGATCATTACAGATCTGATGATGCCCGGCATGAACGGCATCGAGCTATCACGCGCAATACGCGCAAAGAGCAGCGTCCCCATCCTCGTGCTTTCGGTGCGCGATCAGGAGCGCACAAAGATTGAAGCCCTTGACGCTGGCGCAGATGATTACGTTACCAAGCCCTTCAGCACGCAGGAATTGCTCGCGCGCGTCCGCGCACATTTACGGCGTGCTCCAGACCGTGATACCGATGCACCAATCGAAGTGGGCGACTTCGTCATCGACCCTGCAGCCCACACAGTAACGGTGAACGACGCCTCAGTTCATCTCACCCCCAAAGAATTCGACCTACTTCTGCACTTGGCCCGAAACCCCGGCAAAGTTGTCACGCATCGCGCTCTGCTCACGGCAGTCTGGGGAGCACAATCCGCCCAGCAGCCGGAATATCTGCGCGTCTTCGTAGGTCAACTGCGCAAGAAACTCAATCGTGATTCGGCAAAGGAATACATCCAGACCGAACCCTGGGTTGGCTATCGTTTTCTTCCCGAAGGCGCAGAATAACCCCGCCAATACCCGCGCTTACGACTTCCTTACGAATTCCTTACGCACGGCTTAGTATCGCTCCGGTCTACTGATAACAGCCTGAAACACAATCACGCTTGCTCCCGGAAAGGTGCGCTTTCATGTGGGATATTTTGATGTTTGTGATAACCGTCGTTTTCTTTGCCGTCGCGCTGTTGTATGTGCGCGCGTGCAACCGCCTGAGGTAATCAAGCCATGAGCATCCTTACACTGATCATTCTTGTAATCACGGTTCTCGTGATGGCCTACCTCGTCGCGACACTGCTTTACCCGGAGAAATTCTAAAAATGACAGCCAATGGATGGCTTCAATTCCTGATCCTCTTCGCCGTGCTTGTGGCCTTGATGCGCCCGCTCGGCCTATACATGGCCCGCGTCTTTCAAGGAGAACGTACTTTTGCTGACCCGCTTCTTAAGCCAGTAGAACGCCTTCTCTATCGTCTCTTCGGCGTGCACAGCGATGAAGAAATGACGTGGGGTGGCTACACCGTCGCGGTTCTGCTTTTCAGTTTCATCTCGATGCTGTTGACGTACATCATCGAGCGTGCGCAGCACTGGCTTCCGTGGAACCCCCAGCATTTTGCTGGCATCGCACCGGATCTCGCATGGAACACAGCTGCCTCATTCACGACGAACACAAACTGGCAGTCCTACTCGGGCGAAGCAGTCATGAGTTACTTCACCCAGATGGTCGGCCTTGCCTATCACAACTTTCTGAGCGCAGCCGTCGGCATTGCCGTTGCCATCGCGCTGGTGCGCGGCATTTCACGCAAGGAATCGAAGACCATCGGCAATTTCTGGGTCGATGCCACTCGTGCCACACTTTACGTCCTGCTGCCTATCTGCGTCGTCTATGCTGGTCTGCTGGTTCAGCAGGGTGTTATACAAAATTTAAAACCATATGTTACAGCAGCATCGCTGGAACAACCCAATCAAACACAGACCATCGCGCAGGGACCTGTAGCATCGCAGGAAGCCATCAAGATGCTCGGCACCAATGGCGGCGGATTCTTCGGAGCCAACAGCGCGCATCCATTTGAAAATCCCACGCCGTTCACCAACTTCATTGAAATGGTTTCCATCTTCCTCATTCCCGCGGCGCTTACCATCACACTGGGAAAGATGACCGGGTCGCCTGGCCACGGATGGGCCATCTTCGGATGCATGACCGTGCTGTTCGTAGCAGGATTCGCCACGGCATACTGGGCAGAATCGCAGCCGCATCCAATGCTTCACGGAGTTGACCAGCACGTCAGTACATTGCAATCCGGCGGTAACATGGAAGGCAAAGAAGTGCGCTTCGGCATCTCGCAGTCCGCACTCTTTGCGACTATCACCACCGACGCGAGCTGTGGCGCTGTAAACTCGCAACACGACTCCTTTATGCCCCTCGGCGGCATGATTCCTCTGGTAAATATCATGCTCGGAGAAGTCGTCTTCGGCGGAGTCGGCGCAGGCCTCTACGGAATCCTGATCTACGTTGTGCTCTCAGTCTTCATCGCTGGCCTTATGGTCGGGCGCACCCCGGAATACCTCGGCAAGAAAATTGAAGCCTATGACGTGAAGATGGCCATGCTCTATGTACTCATCTTCCCGCTCATCATCCTTGGACTCACTGCCATCTCTTCGCTATCGCCCATGGGGCTGAGCGCATTGGGCAATAACGGCCCACATGGATTGAGCGAAATCCTCTACGCCTTCACTTCGGGCGCAGGAAACAACGGCTCAGCCTTCGGCGGACTTAGCACCAACACACACTGGTACAACTTTGGTCTCGGATTCACAATGCTCATCGGCCGATTCCTGATGATGGTGCCCATGCTGGCGCTCGCAGGAAATCTGGCCCACAAAAAGAGCATTCCCCCATCGCCCGGAACGTTCCCAGTCAACACCAGCTTGTTCACTGTGTTGCTGACAAGCGTCATCCTCATCGTTGGCGCGCTCACGTTCTTCCCGGCTCTGAGCCTTGGACCGATTCTTGAACACCTGCTGCTGCGCGCAGGACAACTTTTCTAGCGTAGCGGAGAAAGCAATGGCAAAACGTCAAAGTCTCTGGAATCCGACAATACTCCGCCAGGCAATCGTTGGCGCATTCACTAAGCTCAACCCTCGCGTGATGGTGAAGAACCCCGTCATGTTCGTGGTGGAAATCGGCAGCGTTGTCACTACTGGCCTTCTTATCCAAGATCTCGTGCAGCATCGTCCTGGTTTCGCATTCGATTTGCAGATCACACTCTGGCTCTGGTTCACTGTCCTCTTTGCGAACTTCGCTGAAGCCATGGCCGAAGGCCGCGGTAAGGCCCAAGCCGACACGCTGCGCAAAGCAAAAGGCGAAACCATGGCCTATCGCTTCAAAAAAGATGGCACGACAGAAGCTGTCTCCAGCTCGCAGCTTCGCGCAGGCGACATCATCAAGGTAGAAGCTGGTCAGTTCATCGCAGGTGATGGCGAAGTCATCGAAGGCGTTGCATCTGTCGATGAGTCAGCTATCACGGGCGAGTCTGCTCCCGTCATTCGCGAAGCCGGAGGCGACCGTTCAGCCGTTACTGGAGGAACCCGCGTCCTATCCGACTGGATCAGGGTCCGCATTACCTCCAATCCCGGAGAGACCTTTCTCGACCGCATGATTGCACTTGTCGAAGGAGCACAGCGGCAGAAGACCCCGAACGAAATTGCATTGAGCATTCTTCTTTCCGGACTCACGATAGTCTTCCTGTTGGCAGTCGCAACCTTGCAGCCGTTTGCAATTTACTCGCACGCGCCCCAGACAGTCTTCGTCCTCGTCTCGCTGCTCGTCTGTTTGATTCCAACTACGATTGGCGGCCTGCTCTCCGCCATAGGCATCGCAGGCATGGATCGCCTCGTGCAATACAATGTGCTGGCGATGTCCGGTCGCGCTGTTGAAGCTGCAGGCGATGTCAACACGCTGCTCCTTGATAAGACTGGAACCATTACGCTAGGCAATCGTCAAGCCACCGAATTCTATCCCGCTCCCGGAATCAGCACTGAACGTCTTGCCGATGCAGCACAACTCGCTTCGCTCGCAGACGAGACCCCGGAAGGCCGCTCCATCGTCGTGCTCGCAAAAGAAAAGTACAACCTGCGCGGACGCGATCTCACCGGCATGCAGGCGCATTTCGTTCCCTTTACCGCGCAGACGCGCATGTCCGGCGTCGATTTACCGGGAACCATGATCCGCAAAGGCTCTGCCGATGCAATCTCACGTCATCTTGAGCACGGAGGCTCATCCCTCCCCCGGAAAGTGTCAGACAAGGTAGAAGAAATCGCCCGCCTTGGGGGCACGCCCCTTGTGGTTTCGGACAACGGCACAGCGCTCGGTGTTGTCTACCTCAAGGACATCGTTAAAGGCGGCCTCAGCGAGCGCCTCGCGCGCCTGCGCGCCATGGGCATCCGCACCATCATGATCACAGGCGACAATCCGCTGACTGCCGCTGTGATCGCGCGTGAAGCGGGCGTAGATGACTTTCTTGCTGAAGCCAAGCCTGAAGACAAAATGAACCTGATCAAGCGCGAGCAGGCCAAGGGCAAACTCGTAGCCATGACTGGAGATGGCACCAACGATGCGCCTGCGCTCGCGCAAGCCGATGTCGGCGTAGCTATGAACACTGGTACGCAGGCAGCGAAAGAAGCCGGCAACATGGTCGATCTCGACTCCAACCCGACAAAGCTCATCGAGATTGTCGAAATCGGCAAACAACTTTTGATGACGCGCGGCGCGTTGACGACCTTCTCAATCGCAAATGATGTAGCCAAATACTTCGCCATCATTCCGGCGATGTTCGCAGGGGTCTTCCCCGTGCTGAATGCGCTGAATATCATGCGCTTGCAGACACCTCACTCGGCGATTCTGTCCGCCGTCATCTTCAATGCGATCATCATCATCGCACTGGTCCCACTGGCATTGCGCGGCGTGAAATATGAGCCAAAATCCGCACAAGCGCTGCTGCGGCGCAACATGCTGATCTACGGCGTGGGCGGAATCATCGTCCCCTTCGTCGGAATCAAGCTCATCGACGTTGTTTTGAACAGCCTTCACTTGGCCTAAGGATTTCCATGAAAAACGCGTTCATGATTTCAATTCGCTTCACCTTAGTAACGACTGTGCTGCTCGGTCTTATTTACCCGCTCGCAATCACCGGCCTCGCGCACATGCTGTTTCGCAATCAGGCTGACGGACAGCTCATCTCACGCAACGGGCAAATCATCGGCTCGCGCATCATCGGGCAGGGCTTCAGCAGCGATAAGTACTTTCACAGCCGCCCATCCGCCGCCGGAAACGGCTACGATGCTACATCTTCCGGCGGATCAAGCCTCGCGCCATCCAGCCAGAAACTGATCACGCGCATTCAGGGAGATGTTGCGAAATACCAGCAGGAGGCAAACGGCCAGCCCATTCCGATTGATCTCGTGACAGCCTCGGGTTCCGGACTTGACCCGGATATCACACCAGCCGCAGCTTTGTTCCAGATGCACCATGTTGCTCAGGCGCGAGGTCTCGATGAAACCGCCGTGCGCCATCTGGTAATAGCTCACATCCAGCAACGCCAATTCGGAGTTCTGGGAGAACCGCGAGTCAATGTGCTCGAGCTCAACCTCGCACTCGACGAACTGCAACAATCACGCTAATTCCATGATCCGGGTACCCCAGGTTCGTGTAGCCAACCTGGGGTAGCTTGTTACTCCTTCTACTTTTCTAATACAAGCAAGAGAGGGTACCCGATGAACTATTTCAAGTGCTGCGCAAAGAATTGAGCGCTGGCCGTATAAGCAGCAACCCAATCACGATGAAGCAGAAAATCGTGGATCTCATCCGGAAAAATCAACTCCTCCAATCCCACCTTCTGCTTGCGCAGAGCTTCCGCTAACTGCACCGTCTGCGAAAATTGCACATTGCGGTCATCATCTCCCTGAATCAGCAAGACAGGCGAGCGCCATGTGCTTACAGAAGCCAGTGGGGACGAATTCCATGCGACCTTTGCTGCTTCAGGATCAGCCTCCGGGTCATACGCTGGCAGCCAGTTGCCCAGTTCAAGGTTCCAGTCATGAACGCCGTGCATGTCCACCCCGGCAACGAATAAATCCGAAGCCCGAGCTAAGGCCAGCGCTGTCAGATAGCCACCGTAGCTACCGCCCCATGCGCCAATGTGGGCAGCATCAACATCAGAACGCGAGCGCAAATACAACCCAGCACCAAGAACATCATTGAACTCGCTGGCTCCGGTTGGGCCGTAATTCAACGCTTCACGAAATTGCTCACCATATCCGATGCCGCTGCGGTAGTTCACCGACAAGACAATGTAGCCCAGGCTGGCAAGATATTGGTTCATCGCATAAGCATTCGAGTAGTACTGCATATAGTGCCAGCCCAGCAGCATCTGGCGCCGTGATCCGCCATGAAAAAAAATCGCTGCAGGATGCCGGCGCCCATCGCCAGCATTCTTTGGCAAAAACAACTGCCCATGAATGCGCAAGCCATCGGCAGCAGAAAAAATCACCTGCTGAGGAACAACGAAGCTGCTCGCAGGAAACGATTCAGACACAGCTTGCGGAGCAAGATCCTGCAGCTGGCCATTTGCGCTTATAAGCGCGGGACGAATCGGCACACGAACATCAGAATGCAACACAATGATGCTCTCACTGTCACTCGACACAGAGGGAAAGGTTTCGATTCCATCGCCATGTGTCAGTTCAGCAAGGCGGCCAGAAGCGATATCGATCTTCCAGATATGCCGGCGGTCAATATCATCCTGATTCGATGAATAAACGACGGCCTTTCGGTCAGGGTTGCCAGTAAAGCTGTCTACTTCAAATTCGCCCGGGGTCAGCAGCTTTGCTTCGCCACCATTTTCCGAAACAGAGTACAGATGCAACCATCCATCACGCTCCCACGGAAAGACAATTGAATGATTGCTGCTCCAGATCAGTTGATGTGCGCTTTCAGTTTCATGAAAGACGCTGCCCATGCCTTCCTGCGCGCGCCACATTTCTCGTCCCTTGCCAGTTTCGACATTTGCCACACGGATCGACCACGGCAGGCCGCTTCTCTTCGGCCCGAAGATTGCCTCATGCTTACTGAATGGCACGCGTACAAATGCGATGCTCTTGCTATCAGGCGACCAGACAAGCTCGCCATCATGGTCCGTTCCCGGGTCTATATAGCGAAGCATTTTTGTTTCCGGCGAATACACACTAATAAAGCTGTGATCACCGCGATCACTCACAAATGCGAGAAACTTTCCATCTGGCGACCATGTAAGCGACGACGCTCCGCCACGCGTATGCAGCAACTGTTCCGGCTTGGCATTCTGGTCTTTGAGAGAGATGCTCCATATCTGTCCTTTCAACAAATAGGCAACGGCATCGCCGGCAGGAAACACCGCAGGATCTCTTCCGTCAGCGAGTTTACGTGGCTCGCCACCATGCGCGGAAACCACCCATATCTGCTGTTCCACACCGGCCGATAACAACGCAGGATTTGGCGCAGGCTTTTCAGGAAATTCGGAATCTCCGCCGTGCACATAAAGTACCATTTCAGCATCCGGAGTCCAGGTAAGCTCGCTGATCTCCTGCCCGTCATCGTCGGAATATTTCGTAATCTGGCTCGCGCTGTAAACCTTACCGCTGTCATCTTTGAGGGCAACCCAGACATTGCGGCGCCCCTCTTGATCACTGACCCATGCGAATCTGTTTTTCGCAGGACCTGCGGTCAGTTGAGAATTGAATGGAGCGCTCAGGGCCTGCTCAATTGTGAAGCTCTGAGCGTGAAGGATCGCAGGAAACAGGCATAAAGCAAACAAAGGCAGTTTGGCTGGCGTCATTATCAAATGTCTCCGGAATGCGCATCATACACTAAGCCGGTAAGACAGAGAGAGCCCAAGCAACCCGAAACCTTGCCCTGCTATTCTAAGAACGTAGTTCCGCATTCATCAGGGCTATACCGCATCGCAGCTGAAGCCTAAAGCGTGTTTAAAAATCTATTCTCATTGAGAGACAAACCATCCCCTATGCGAATTCTCGTTACCGGTGCAGCAGGTTTTTTAGGATCTCATCTTACAGACGCGCTTCTCGACGATGGCCATTCGGTTATTGGAGTCGACAACTTATGCACAGGTTCGCTTGAAAACCTCAAGCAGCACAGGAATGAGTCGCGTTTCGAATTTCGCGAGCATGATATCTGCACTTCTTTTGATTTCGGCAAAGTAGACTACGTCTTCAACTTTGCATCGCCCGCCAGCCCTCAGGATTATCATCGCCTCGGTATCGAAACGCTGGAAGTCGGCTCCTATGGCACGCGCAACGCGCTTGAAGTCGCCCATAAATATCAAGCCAAATTCCTGCATGCATCCACTTCAGAGTGCTACGGCGATCCTGCAGTCCATCCGCAGACGGAGGAATATTGGGGAAATGTGAACCCTATTGGTCCGCGCTCAGTGTATGACGAATCAAAGCGTTTTTCTGAGGCTCTTGTCATGGCCTATCATCGATATCGCAGAGTAGATACAAGGCTGGTTCGCATCTTCAATACGTATGGCCCTCGTCTTCAGGCCAACGATGGCCGCGTCATCTCCAATTTTGTTGTGCAGGCTCTACAGGGTCAGGACCTCACGGTTTATGGCGATGGCGGTCAGACACGCAGTTTCTGCTATGTGTCCGATGAAATTGATGGCATCCTCCGCCTCTCCCGCTCAGATGTCAATCTACCTGTAAACATCGGTAATCCCAATGAGTGGACTATTCTGGAATGCGCAAAAGCCGTGCTCCGCGTCACCAGTTCGAAAAGCAAGATTGTCTTTGAACCGCTTCCGGTTGACGACCCCATGCAGCGTCAGCCGGACATCAC
This sequence comes from Pseudacidobacterium sp., assembly GCA_036264445.1. GTDB lineage: Bacteria > Acidobacteriota > Terriglobia > Terriglobales > Acidobacteriaceae > Pseudacidobacterium. The sequence goes on along the minus strand of DATAQW010000409.1, from coordinate 1,535 downwards.
TCGGGCGAAACAATTTCTTGGATGGGAACCCAGGATTGACCTGCAAACGGGGCTCAGACTCAGCCTCGAATATTTCCAGTCCACCTCGCTTTCGCGCAATTCAGCTGGCAAAAGCGTCGATTCGGTGTTAACAAACAGTTAGCTTGAAAAGAGAGAAATAAAACAATACAACACATATCAAAAGTGTTGCATCAGTCAATTCATACTGTAATATTCCCCGGCTGCGTATCTATGCCCTTTAATATATTGCTGGTTGATGATGATGCCGTGCAGGCATTAACAAGAAAAGCGATACTCGCCAGTGTCGGCCATAACGTATGGATCGCCAATAATGCCCATGAAGCACTGCATTTATTAAGCGATGCTGGACTTGCGCGTCAAGTAGGGTTGGTCATTACCGATCACCTCATGCCCCGGATGAACGGGCCGCAATTTGTGTCAGAACTCCGCCGGAAATTTCCAGCGATGCCGATTTTGGTCCTCAGCGGACTTCCTGACGGGGACACTGAATACCAAAGCTTGAACGTTCTTTACCGCCTGAAACCACTAGCGCCCGATGAACTAATTGAGCTGGTGCAGTTTATCTGTCGGACATCCCTTGGCCGAACAGCCTGACTCATTTGCTGCTTCTTCCTGCTAGCCTCAGCGTGCAACGTCTGCATTTTCTTGCATTTCACACTCAAAATCTGTAACTAAGTAGATATCTTTTTGCTGATTGAAATCATTTTGCAACCTGCAGTGTTGCGGTATGATTTTCGGGTCAATGTATTTTTTTTATTGGTTCTCAAGAACTTGAAAGCGAGTCATGAACAAGGCAAAACGCCATTGCCCTAACTGCGAACACGTCGAAATGGTTCGAACCCATCGCCGCGGCTTTATGCAAGAACACGTCTATCCAAGACTGGGCTTATATCCATGGGAATGCCCGTTTTGCCGTGAAGTTTTTCTTTTGAAGAGTCGCGGCCGCAGCTATCGACGAAGCCGTCCTGATTCAGAAAACCGTTAACCACAACGGAAACATGGTATCTCTGCACAGCCAGGGAAACTCCAGAAGGATTTTCGTTACGAGAAATTCCCGTCGAATTGTTTCCCTGGAATTAGCGAGCTATAACAGGCTAAAGAGATCGCCATTATCTTTTTCCAGCAGATTCACCACCTGTGTCAGCGCTGTCTGTTGTGTCTCCGTCGTACTCAACCGGGTAGAAATCTGAGCCACATCCGCTTGCATCAGATTCGTCTGAGCGGACGTGATCTGCGTGCTCTCAGTTTGTATAGCGCTTTGCGCTGCCTCAAGACGCGTGATCGAATTATCAATTATCACCCGCTGCTGTCCCACATAGTTCAGCGCCGAGTTCAAAGCAGTAGTGTCAGAAGCAGCAGTCGAAGAAGCAGTACCGGACGAAAAATCGGAGACGAGCTGATTCAATGTCTGAATAACGTTATAGGTGCCATCGGCAAAAATATTATTGCCGGGTACGTTTGACTGTATCTGTTGCCCGTTCGGCGTCGTGACATATGAAATAACAGTGTCGCCA
>DATAQW010000307.1:0-2703 GCA_036264445.1 Pseudacidobacterium sp. | reverse complement strand
CTACGCGCTATTTACTTTTGATCCGTTGAAGCTGCGGCTACAAAGGCATCGAGTGCTGAACTCTGGCTGCCGGCATTTCCTGCGTCGAAAGGACCGGACCAGACTTGTCCGAACTGGTAATTAGCCCCTTGTGACTTGTTCCAAATGCTTTCTGCGTTGGTGTCAAAGAACTTCCTGTAATGCGGATCGGGGAATGCATTGTTTAACGCCATGAGATTGCGTACAAAGATGCCCTTGAACTGTACGCCATCACCTCCGCAATTGGGCTCGCAGGTGTCATGCAGGACGCCATTCGCATCGGTGAGATGCGTGAGCGCAGCAGTCGCAATCGATTGGGCCGCAGCAGGGAGAGTAGGATTCGGCGCGACTTTGTTGAGTTCAGTAAGACCGCCAAGAATGACGCCCTGATTATAAGTCCAGGTGTTCTGTTGATTGTTCTTACAGGTGGTGAGATCAAGGCCGTCGTTGATGAGGTGCTGCGCGTTGATCATGCCTGAGTTAGCGAACCACGCCCACTCTTTTTGCGCCCAGGAGAGGTATTGAGCGCGTTCACTGGAATTCGCGGAGCGCGAGGCAAGATGCGCCGCGACAGAGAGAAAAAGCTCATTGGCGATGGCGTTTTTATAGGTGCGGTCCTTGCTCCACCAGATGCCGCCTCCGCAGGTGGAATCCCAACCATTTGCCATGTCGGTGAAGATGGAACCGGCCATCGACAAATATTGCGGCTCTTTCGTCAAATCGTATACGTCGATCCAGGCAAGTGCCCACCAACCTTCGTCGTCGTAATAGTTGTTGATGAACCCGCTTGAGGTATTCTGCGCCTGCTGAAACGTATTCGCGAAAACCGCTTGATAGTTTTTGCTATGGCTGACGCGCGAATAATTTGCGAGAACCGTAATCGCGTTGGCCGAGTTCCACCATCCAGTGGTCTGGTAAAGCCCAGTGCTTTGCGTATACCAGGATTGCAGAGTGTTAATGCCGTCAGTGGCTTGCTGCAGGTAGTCGGGTTGTTTGACCGGTGCTGCTGTAGTTTGCTGAGCGAACGAAAACGCGCTCAGCACAGCGATCAGTGAAAAAACGAGGGGGAGCTTACGGAGCATATGTGCCTCGATTCCGTGGATAAGATGGCGAATGGTATCGTTTCCATTCGGCGGTAGCACTTTAGCTGCTCCTGTTTTCGGTTGTCAAATGAAAGGAAATATTGATTCGTAAAGCTATCTGTTTACTTGCCGCTCAGAACCAGTTTGCCGATGGTAGCGAGTTGCATGTTTGACGTCCCCTCGTAAATCTTGCCGATCTTCGCGTCGCGGTAATATTTCTCGACTGGATAATCCTTAACGAAGCCATAGCCGCCATAGATTTCAACAGCCTGACTGGCGACGCGTTCTGCAACCTGCGAAGCAAAATACTTTGCCATGGCTGCTTCACGGATGTAACTGAGCCTGGCGTCTTTAAGGCGGGCAGCGTTATAGACGAGCAAGCGCGCGGCTTCGATGTCGGTTGCCATTTCGGCCAGAGAAAATTGCACCGCCTGAAATTCAGCGATCGGCTTGCCGAATTGTTTGCGCTCCTGCGCATATTTTGCGGCGCAGTTCCATGCGCCTTGTGCCAGACCCAGCATCTGCGCTCCAATGCCGATGCGGCCTTCATTCAACGTTTCAATTGCAATCTTGTAACCTTTCCCCGGCTCTCCGAGGACGTTTTCTGCAGGCACACGGCAGTCTTCCAGGATCAACTCGCAGGTGGATGAGGCGCGGATACCCAGCTTGTCTTCCTTCTTGCCGATCGAAAATCCGGGAGAATCTTTTTCTACGAGGAAGGCCGTGATGCCCTTATATCCAGCTGCAGGGTCAAGCGTGGCAAACACGATAAAGATGCCAGCCTCTTTTGCGTTCGTGATCCATAGCTTCTGGCCGTTGAGGATGTAATGATCGCCGCGCAATTCTGCTCGTGTTTGCAGTGCGAAGGCATCGGAGCCGGAAGCAGCCTCCGATAAGGCATAGGCGCCTACAGTGTCGGCAGCCAGGCGCGATAGATAAGTCTTCTTTTGTTGTTCGGTGCCCCAACGCAGGAAGGCATTTACGCAAAGCGTATTCTGCACATCGACAAGTACACCTACGGATGCGTCGATCGCAGAAATTTCTTCGACAGCCAGGATCGCTTCAAAAAATGTGCCGCCACTGCCGCTGTATTCCATGGGAATCTCAATCCCCATGAGCCCAAGATTGAAGAGCTGAGGCAATAGATCTGCGGAGAAATGCTGCTCTTCATCCATTTGGCGAACCAGCGGCCCAATGCTTTTCTGCGCGAATTCGCGCACAGTGGAGCGAAAAAGCTGTTCATCTTCATTCAGCTGCGTCAGCGGCAGCGCGGCGGGAGTGGTAAGTGTGTCAGACATCGGAACCTCAGAAGGTGGAAAACCGTTGAGTGTAGCAGAAGACACGGGAAACAAGCCAAATTGCAGGATCTCCGGCTGTTAGGATACGGGGAAATCATCTAAGATCAATGGCACACGACATGACATCCTCACTGCACGCAGTTGCCACTGGGATTTTTTGTGCCTGTTTTCTGCTTGTGACTCTGGCAGGCTTTTGGGCTGCGCGGTGGCAGCGCGGCGATCTGAACAGCCTGGAGGAGTGGGGTCTGGCCGGACGCCGCTTTGGAACGCTTGTGACATGGTTCCTGATTGGCGGCGATTTCTAC
>DATAQW010000304.1:0-5176 GCA_036264445.1 Pseudacidobacterium sp. | reverse complement strand
AAAGAGCCACTCGGTCCCACGCTTCGCCATGCAGGATGGCAGCCGCGGTGAAGATTTAAATGGCGACAAATTTGCCAAACCAATCTATGTGCTTATCGCGCTTGCAGTATTCGTCCTGCTGCTTGCCTGTGCAAATCTGGCAAACCTGTTGCTCGCGCGCGCCAGTAGCCGTCAGCGCGAATTGAGCGTGCGTCTGGCACTGGGAGCAACACGCGGACGCATCATGCGCCAGCTCCTTACAGAGAGCCTGCTACTCTCCGCGGCTGGAGGCATCGCCGGAGTACTCCTGGGCTACTTTGGACGGAATGCTATTCCACAGTTGATGTCGTCTCCCTGGGAAGGAGCGATGATACATGTGCGCTTCGACTGGAAAATTTTCGGATTCACTGCCGCAGTTTCTCTTTTTACCGGGTTACTTTTTGGCTTCGTGCCTGCATGGCAGGCTATGCACACGCAAGTGAGCGGGGGCCTCAAAGAAAATGCGCATTCTGCTATACAGTGCAGCGGAAATTTTTCCGGGAAAATACTTGTCGCCATTCAGATTGCCTTGTCCATGCTGCTCCTGGTTGTGGCTGGTCTTTTCGTCCGGACGCTGACGAACCTCAATAAAAACCATCTTGGCTTTCGGCCTAACAATCTCGTGCTTTTCGAGATTCAAGCGCCGAATACGCGCTATCCCACTCCGAAAAATATTGTGCTTTACCGGCAAATTGAAGAACAGCTGGCATCTGTTCCTGGTATCAAGTCTGTAACGCTCTCAAAGAATCCTCTGATCGCAGGCAACGTATCCAATGACGATTTTGTCCCGGATGGCTTGCCTCCAAACCAGAACGGCAAAACCTATGTGGATGACAACGTCGTAGGACAGGACTTTTTTGCAACCATGGGCATCCCTATTCTGGCAGGCCGGAGTTTTAACAGCACTGATACTGAAACATCTCGCTTGGTTGCCGTTGCCAATCAGCAGTTGGTGAAGGAATATTTTCCTGATATAAACCCCATCGGCAGAACGTTCTTATCCAATAAAAAACGCATCGAGATCATCGGCATCAGTGGCAACACAAGATACGCTGACCTGCGTAACGATCCTCCCGCAATGTTCTATACCCTTTACCGGCAGCAATCTAAAGGCGAGCCGAGCATGACATTCGAAATATCCACCAGCACAGAATCCTCAGCACTTGTGCCCGTTCTGCGCGATGCTGTCGCATCGGTGGACAAAGATCTACCGCTGCTTAACATTCGTACCCAAAATGCACAGATCAGCGACAGAACGAAGCAGGAGCGCACCTTCGCCTCACTCACCAGCGGTTTCGGCCTGCTCGCGCTTGTTCTGGCCTGCACTGGAATTTACGGGATCATGGCTTATACCGTTTCGCGCCGAACCAATGAAATCGGTATCCGTATGGCTCTTGGCGCACAGCCTGGACGAGTACTGCGCACGGTCCTTGGCGAAGCGTGGTGGCTTGCGTTCGTTGGCGTTGTTGTTGGCTTGAGCGCTGCTATGGGCCTCGGGCGGTTGATTGCCAGCATGCTCTATGGGCTGAAACCTTATGATCCATCAACGCTCGCGATGGCAGGGCTTCTGCTGATTCTGGTTGCACTTGCTGCCAGTTGGATTCCAGCCCGCCGTGCGGCCAGCGTTGATCCGATGCAGGCGCTTCGCCACGAGTAGCATAGCAGCTCGCAGTTACACGAATTGCGCCGAAAGGCGCGTCTGCTGCATGCAATGCCATGACATACTGATGAAGGCTTTCATCCGTATGTCGAATGATCTGAAAGAACAATTCATGCGGCGGGCAATTGCGCTCGCGACCGGAAATGTCCGCAGCAATGCCGGAGGACCGTTCGGCGCAGTGATCGTGCAGGATGGCAAGATCGTTGGCGAAGGTGTGAATACTGTCACCGCGACCATCGACGCGACTGCACATGCGGAGGTCAATGCCATTCGCAATGCATGCCACAATCTCAACACCTTTGATTTAAGCGGTTGTGAGCTCTATACGAGTTGCGAGCCTTGCCCCATGTGCTGGACGGCTTCCTACTGGGCGCATATCAAGGCCATCTATTACGGCAATCGCGCAGAAGACGCTGCACGAATAAACTTCGCTGATGCGTTTCTCTATCAACAGCTTGCTCTGCCGCGTGAACAGCGTGTCATCCCTGAACAGGAGATACTGCGCCAAGAGGCATGGGAGAGTTTCCAGGCATGGGCTGACAGCTTGGAGAAGATTGAATATTAGGCCTTAAATTTACGGTCTCCCACCCTGTCGCAAAAACACGAAGGATAGGGCACCAGAGACTCCTGGCAACTGCAAAAATGCAGCCCCTCCCGACTCCGCTACGCTTCGCTCAGGATGAGAACGCTTTTGAACTAACTATTCAACTAACCCATCGGCGATTGCCAGAGCTTCATCGAGAGCAGCTATACCTACGTCGATCTGCTCTTTCTCGATAATCAGTGGCGGGGCAATCACGAAATGGCTGATCCACGCCTGAATAGCTACTCCGTTTTTCATCATCTGCGCGGCGATCTGATCTACGACTAATGGCTTGCCGTTGACTTTGTCGCTCATTGTGTTGAACGGCTCTTTTGTTGGGCGGTTCTTTATCAGATCGACTGCCCAGAATAGCCCCATACCGCGCACTTCTCCGATGCACGGATGCTTCTCCTTGAGCGCTTCGAGTTTCGTTCGCAGATACGGTTCAAGCTCTGCTGCGCGCTCGACTAACCTCAGCCGTTTTATTTCTGAGATCGTGGCAACGGCAGGTTTCAGCGTCAGTGGATGAGCTTCGTAAGTGTGTCCGTGCGCGAAGTAGTGGTCATCGAAGTATGCGGCAATTTTTTCTGTCGTCGCGCAAAGGCCAAGTGGAACATAGGCCGATGTGATGCCCTTCGCCGTAGTAAGAATGTCCGGCTTTACGTCCCAGTGGTCCATGGCAAACCATTTTCCGGTGCGTCCCCATCCAGTCATGACTTCATCAGCAATCAGCAGCACATTGTAGCGGTCACAAATCTGGCGCAGGCGGGGCATGTACTCTGGCGGAGGAACCAGAACACCGTTTGTGCCAACGATTGGCTCGACAATCACAGCAGCCACGTTCTGCTCGTTTGCGATCATGTGCTCGACGTAATCGACACAGGCGATATTGCATTGCGGATAGCTGTGTTTGATCGGGCACTGATAGCAATTCACTTCAGGAGCGAAGATGGTATCCCTGCCTTTGCCCGATGGCTCAATGGCCCAGCGTCGCGGATCGCCTGTTGCTGCGATCGAACCCGCAGTTGAGCCATGATAGGAGCGGTAGCGCGCAAGAATTTTTGGCTTGCCTGTGTACATGCGCGCGATTTTGAAGGCGGCCTCATTGGCTTCGGTTCCCGATGTGGTGAAGAAATATTTTGTCAGCCCTTCCGGCAGAACTTCCGCCAAAGCTGCGCTCAACTCCGCGCGCGCGGTAGTCGCGTATGACGGCATGACATATGCCAGCGTCCGCGCCTGTTCCGCAATGGCATCAACCACGGCTTTGTTTTTATGGCCTAAATTCACGCACATAAGTTGCGATGAGAAATCGAGATATTTCTTCCCTGCCGCATCGATGATGTAACAGCCTTCAGCATCGACGATGTGCAGCGGCGTCCAGCCCTTCTGAAAGCGCCATGTGCCGTAGTTATATTGCTTCGTAAGCTGCGAAATATCTGGAATGGTAGCTGGCATCGGCTTGCCTCAATTCTCTTTTTCGCCTGCTGTAAATGTAGTCCATGTACCGGACTTCATGTCACGCAGGACAGGAGACAGCCAGTTGAACTCCGGATGCGCTGCAAGGAAGGGTTTCGCCAGGAAGTCTTCCCCGCAGGGATGACCGGCGTGTGCAATGAGGCTCATCTTTTCCGCGAGGTCGCTTGTAGTTACTTTGCCCTGCACTGCGCCGCCGGGATAATACGCAGGCCACTCCCATTGCGGAATCCCCTCCTTCACTTTGTCAACGTGTCCGCAGAGGGTGCGCTGGTCAGGCTGCTCTTTTTTTAGAAAACTATCTTCGTGGTCGGCGAGAAACTGCTCTGCTGTATCGGCATCGATCATACCTTTGTGAGAAGCCATCTCCTGCTCCCAGCGCACGCGGCGCGCATTGGGTGAGGTAGAAAGATCGTTGTAGTTGAAGCCGGTGGTTTCTTCTTTGATGAGCTTTGGGTCGCGCGCGAAATTGGAGCTTACGAAGTAGCCATCTTTGGTGCGCCAGAGCGGGGTGTTCTTCAATCCCAGCTCAAGATAAGCGATCTCGCCCGTCTTACGATCGCCGATGAGCCAGTCGTTGGCGTAGCCGCCATTGTTACCGTCGCGCATGGTTGCTACTACATCATCAACGGAGTTTGCATATTGCAGTGCCTTGCGCGAGCGCATGAAGGTCGGTTTGCCGTCAGAGTTCCATCCTTCGAACTGGCTGATCGTTGTTTCGCTCAGCATGATTCCAGCATCGTTGATGCCGAAGTCGTCATTGCTTGTGATCACTCCGGGAACGCCATCCATCAAAAGGCGATGCCCATTTGCCGGCTGGATGTCGAACATGATTGTCCAGCGTGAGCCTTCCGCATAAGAGCTCCAATTGTTATGCGCGATAACGATTTTGCCGTCCTTGGTGTAGTTGCCCGTAGCAATGAAGGCGCTGCAATTTCCTGGGGCATCGATCTTCGGCGCGTCTTTTGCGTGTTGTTGTTTGTTCAGCCACGGAACATAGTATTCGGATAATTCCATCGTGCCGTTGATGGCGACAATGTCCCACACATCCAGCTTGATTCCCTTCGCCTGCACCCCCTCAGCGATACCTGAAAGCTCTTCCTGGTATTCAGGATCGATGTGAGGCCACAGAATTGTTTTGGCAGCGTTGCGGAAGAAGGCCCAGTCGCGACCGGTGCTGTGCTCGTCTTCGAGCTTGAAGACGTGGTACGCGTCCTCTATTTGAGGGGCGAGCAAATAACCGTGCTGATAGCCAATTTCTTCTGGTGTGCCCTGAAGATGAACGTATGTCCATCCATTGCGGCTGAAGATATAGGCATTGTCGAGGCGATTATCAGGATGAATCGAGGGTTGGGCCAACGCCGAAACTGCGCAAAGACCAAATGCAAGCGTCACAATACGCAGAAAATAACAGCCAGAAAGGAAACCGCCTGTCATAACCA
>DATAQW010000303.1:0-3570 GCA_036264445.1 Pseudacidobacterium sp. | reverse complement strand
CAAACCGCATTTGGCGGGTGGAGGCGATCCAAACGACGGCGGCTCCCGGAGTGAGCAAAGTCGTCGTCTATGTGTCGGACAGGTCTCCGAATGCGAAGGTCCAGTCCATGGGATTCTTTGTGACTCCGGACGGAAAGCATGCGATTGCAGATTCTTCGGGCGTAATTTCATTTGGCGCGGCGCCATTTGCGGACAACCGACGACTGCTGCAGGAACGCGCGGATGGCGCATGGCGCGGAGCATCGAGCAAGGACTTCATGATGGTGGAGTTTGCCGATATGCAGTGCCCACATTGCAAGGAAGCACAGGCGACGATAGAGCAGCTCGTCAAGGATTTCCCAAACGCGCGTGTCGTCTTTCAGAGCTTTCCGCTGACAGAGATCCATCCCTTTGCGTTCAAGGCTGCAGCCTACGGGTACTGCGTACAGAAACAGAAGAATGACGCGTTCTTTCCCTATGCGGCGGCGGTGTTCGACGCTCAAGCTGCTCTGACTCCTGAGACAGGAGATCAGACCCTGAAAGACGCTGTGACAAAGGCCGGACTTGATCCTGCGGCCATCGACTCATGTGCCGCCACGCAGGCGATCAAAGACCAGGTGAACGCTTCCATCAAACTGGGGGAAGAGGTTGGTGTTGACCAGACACCCCTTCTGGCAGTGAATGGCCGTTTGTTGCCGATAGCCCAGGTTCCGTACGAGACGCTCAAGACGATTGTGGCTTATCAGGCCGTTTTGGATGGTGTGAACACTGGAGCTGCGGCAAGTGGTTCGGTAAAGCCTCCGAGCTTGAACAAATAACCAATTTCTTTCCTTTAACAGGGCACACCGCAGATGTGGTGTGCCCTTTCTTGCTAGAACTCCTTCTTCGAACCCATCTTTGTAAGATGCCTGAATTCAATTTCTTGTGAACAATTCTGGAATTGAAGGATAGAGGTATCTCTTCTGCTATATCTTTTCAATCACGTCGTGATAATTTCTGATTGTCGCGCGATAAGACGGTTCAATCCAAAAGGAATTTTATTAAAGCTGCAATCATCGCAAGCCGAAATTGAATCAGAAAAAGAACGGTATTTGACGTTATTGTGGTTTAGCATTCTTCCCAGATGTGAGACTCTCCGGTAGCCGTTTCAAAAAAGAATGTATTTCGAGGTCAGACAAGTTGTCCTGCTTCGACAAATATTCGGCCACGGATTTCGGCAATGAGAAGGACCGCCTCGCTGCGTATAGCGTAGGTTTTTCTGGCATGGGATTCGTCCAGTCTCCGACCAGCATATTCGCCCCGGCTGCTACCCCAGCGCACTCGATTTTTGGTTTATCAATGCTTGTGCTGTCGGTTACGTTGGCCATTTTTTTAATTGTCTCGGGCCTTCTGCTCTATGCTCTGATTCGTTTTCGGCATCGCCCGACAGACTCGGACCGCGAACCACCGCAGATTTACGGCAGCAATCAAATTGAGCTTTCGTGGACCGTGATCCCGATTCTGATTGTTGTGATGCTGTTTCTCACGACCACGCGGGTCATTCTTGGAACCGAAGCCATCCCAAAACCTGCCAGTGCAATGGACGTGATTGTCATCGGGCATCAGTTCTGGTGGGAGTACCGCTATCCCCGGCTTGGGGTCGTCACAGCCAATGAGCTGCACGTTCCGGTGAGTGATCCGGCCAGCCCCACGCCGACCTATCTTACGATGTCGTCTGCCGATGTGTCCCATAGTTTCTGGGTGCCGCGGCTGGCTGGAAAGATGGACGTGATTCCAAATCGCGTCAATGTAATGTGGATGGATCCGGAAAAGGCGGGTCTTTTTCTGGGACAGTGTGCGCAGTACTGCGGGACGCAGCATGCCAAGATGCTGCTGCGGGTTTACGCTCAATCGCCTGAAGATTTTGCGGCCTGGGTGGATCAGCAGAAACGGCCAGCCCGGCAGGATTTCAGCGGGAACCCTGCCGCTGCCGAAGGCCAAACTGTCTTCATGCATAACGCCTGCATCAACTGCCACACCATTTCGGGAACAGTAGCGAATGGGCGCTTCGGTCCCGATCTGACTCATCTGGCAAGCCGCGATACGATCGCTTCCGGACCGATCCAAAATACACCGGAGAACCTGAGAAAGTGGATCGACGATCCGAACTCAATGAAGCCCGGCTCGCTGATGCCGTCGATGCACCTGAATGATCACGATTTGGACGTTATTACTGCTTATCTGACACAGCTTCATTAACCTTTGGCGGAGAGAGGCGAGATGACCACAACGCCTGTAATCGAAGCAATCGATGAGACCGCGAGTTCGCAGGGCCGTCCACCGATGAATGTGGTGTATGAGTGGCTGACGACCGTAGACCACAAGAAAATCGGGCTGATGTATATCGTGTATGCCCTAATCTTTCTCGTCGTCGGAGGTTTTCAGGCGATGTTGATGCGCATCCAGCTTGCGGTTCCCAACAATCACTTTGTTTCACCGCAGGTTTTCAATCAGCTCTTTACGATGCACGGAACGACGATGGTGTTCTTCGTCGGCATGCCGATTTTGTTCGGCTTTGGAAACTACCTGATCCCGTTGATGATTGGCGCGCGTGATATGGCCTTTCCGCGGCTCAATGCGTTCAGCTTTTGGATATCCGCTTTTGCGGGCCTGTTGTTGTATTTCAGTTATTTGGGCGGTAGCGGGCTTTATGCAGCGGGTACGGCACCTGATGTAGGCTGGTTCGCCTATGCGCCGTTGACGGCTAAGATATTTTCCCCGGGGCATAGCACAGACTACTGGACGCTGGCGGTTTTTCTCAGTGGCGTGGGTTCCATCGGGACGGCATTGAATATCGTAACGACCATCATTAGTATGCGATGTAGGGGCATGACGATGGGCCGCATGCCGCTTCTGGTCTGGCTGTACCTGGTGATGGCGAGCCTAGTGTTCGTTACCGTTAGCCCGCTTACTGCAGCGCAGATCATGTTGACGCTGGACCGCTATATTGGCGCGCATTTTTTCGACACGCAGGCTGGTGGCTCGGCTGTGCTGTGGATGCACTTCTTCTGGATATTCGGACATCCTGAGGTCTATGTGCTGGTGCTGCCGGCGTTCGCTTTTGTCAACGAGATCGTTCCGGTGTTCTCGCGTAAGGCCATCTTTGGTTATCCAGCGATGGTGGCTGCATCGGTAGGTATTGGTTTTATCAGCCTGAGTGTATGGGCGCACCACATGTTCACAGTTGGCCTGGGGCCGGCTGGCAATACGTTCTTTGTTTTCGCAACGATGGTGATTTCGGTGCCGACGGGGATCAAGATCTTCAACTGGCTTGCGACGATCTGGGGCGGGAAGGTGATCTTTGCGGTGCCGATGATGTTTTGTGTCGCTTTCCTCTTTCAGTTTCTGATTGCTGGATTGACCGGCATTATGCTCTCGGCGGCTCCCTTCGACTGGCAGCTGGGTAACTCTTACTTTGTCGTCGCGCACTTCCACTATGTTTTGGTCGGCGCGATTCTTTTTGCGCTCTTCGCAGCGTTCTATTATTGGTATCCCAAGGTTACCGGCAGGATGATGAGCGAGAAGCTGGGCAAATGGCACTTCTGGCTCTTC
>DATAQW010000269.1:0-19273 GCA_036264445.1 Pseudacidobacterium sp. | reverse complement strand
GCCAAACACAGTTCATCCAGTCAAATCGAGCCATCTTATCTAGATTCGCGGGATCGTTCGTATCGCGGATTCGCTCTAAAAGGTGTTGGCACTCAATGTGAGGATCTACCAGGCCGATCTTTCGTTCAAGCGCGGCCTCATCGCCATTCAACAGATAATCCAGTTCTCGGGCGCCTCTCTCCAACGAGAATTCTTGGATCGCAATCACATAAGCAACTACGGGCTTCAGTTCGTCTGGATAGTGCTGGGATCTAAGCTGATCGATTCGCGCTGCAATCTCATTCAGGTTAACGCGCGCGTTCTCTACATTGATATTAGGATCCTCCTTGCCACATCCTTTATAGCGATTGTCTCCAGCAATGCACAGATCCAGCATTTGAGGAACCAAAAAGAAATTGTCGGCACCTAATGTTGGAGATAACTTCATCCAATGATCCAGCTCTGACCGGCTAATCCGGTTCGGATCGAACCATACATGATCTATTCCCCCAGGGTATCTGTATTCAACTATCTGGCGATCTCCAATCTGGCCTTGAGAGATAAGGCTAAGGCACGTCATCAGATTGATAGTTAGTTTCCAGAGCATTGAGCTATCTCACGATGGATTTTCGGGATCATTGTCCAAAGTTGTGCCGTCATCTAAAAATTTTGTCGGAATCGGATTTGTACAAGGAATCGTAAAGTTTACTGCATTACCGTTAGGGTCCCGACGGGCTACATGAAGGTGCGCATGGCTTTGGCAACCCGAAGCGTCCAAAGTTCCAATTTGCTGCTCGGCTGAGACAACGTCGCCAACGCTGACCACGGGCGTCATATGAAAATAGATCGTTGAATAGCCATCCGAAGTCTTGATCCTGACATAATCCCCGGGAGGGCGTGGAACGCTATTTAAGCATGACGGGTACGGAGCTGGAGGCTGGCCCGACACTGCGGCAGTGACCGTACCTGCCTCCATGGCATACACAGGCGTGCCATAAGGAGGTATCGTGCCTCCTGTACCGGAGCCATTGTCAAAGACGACATCATCAGCGTGATGAGCACCCGTAGCCCTTGTCGCATCGAAATAGGAGGTTATCCAGCACGCCACATTGAAAGGTCTGTTGGGATAGTTATGCTGAACTGGGGTTAGGTTATTTACATTTGCCGGCCCATTTGGGTTAACCGGAGCCTGCGGGCAGCGCTTGGCCTGCCGGGAGCAGATCACTAAGGTGCGGTCCGGGATTGTTTAGCTAGCTGTAGTCCTCACCGGCGCCTGGACATATGATGACCGCGCAATTGGGATCACGCTCGTAGTGGTGCTGCGTAGTCCCAGCTCCCTCTAATTGGGGGCAGCAGGATTCAATTTAATGTCAACCTCTGGATCGCTGTCTTCAGCGATCGGCCCCAACAATCGGGAATCCGCGATATAGCCTGGCGCTGTCGTCTTCATCACCAATTTGGTCTGGGCTGGAATCAAGACTCGATATACTCCGTCAGGTCTGGGACCGAATCTGATAAATCGGCGGGGTTCATTTGGGTATTCAATCTGTATGGTTGCATCGAATGGCGATCCGTCTGCGCTGGACGTGACTGTGCCAGAGAGAATCCTATTGGGAGGGCCAAGATGAATCGTGATCTCTTTAGTTGGCCCTGACTCAGTAAGCTGAATGCGTACCGGATTGGGATCGTAGAACGAAGAGAGTCCTCCAGAATACCGGCTATCAATTCCCTCTAGGTATGAAGCAATGGCATAGTCTCCATACTTGAGCCCTTCAGCCGTGAAGGCACCCTCGTCGCTAGTCAAGGCGCGTTTGCGATTAGTGCTGGTCGGGCTGGCGCCTTCGATTTCCACCACATAGTGCGATGCTGGCTTACCTTCGTAAGTAAGCACGACCCCTGTCACTACGCCTGTTGCCGAAGAGTTAGACTGTGCTCCCTCTTGCCCTTGCCCCTGTGTTAACAAGAGTAGCGATAATGCCATGAGCATTAACTTAAATCGCCTCATCATGACTAAAATCTCCTATTTGGGGACTGGAGTTAGGAGCTTAACCTTGGCAGTTGAACCATCTACATAAACTGCTTGCCAGAGAACGCCATATGTCGGCGCGCCTAGTGTTTGCGCGGGAGAGCCAGCCCGACAGTATTGCCACAAATCCGGGTTAATTGAAAAGCCACAAGTCCCAGGGTTTGGCGGTGAACATGCATTAGTAGATATACTATCGGTGAATATACCTGAGGGCCCGTCCCAAGCAGCGCACGAGGCAGGGGTAGGCAGTCGATTATTGCAGGTGCTGTTGGAGAGGTTCGCAAAGTTCTCTTGCATGGGAACATTTCCCACAGGATTGTTACTTGCATCCACAACTTGATATTGGATAATCCGTTTCACGGCGTTCTGAGAAGTTATAGCGCAGGCAGACGAAGTAGTAGTTATATCGCTGAAAAATAACATGCCGGCTGGTGGCCCTACATTTGCCGGCCCACTTGGGTTAACCGGAGCCTGCGGGCAGCGCTTGGCCTGGACTGCGCCAATCGTCAATGTGCCCGCAGTAAAGTTGGTCGTGTTCCCCACTCCCATGCCAGTGATCACTCTGCCGCTCGCAGTGGCGATGGCGTGGTTGCCAGTGTTCCAATTGCTCGACGGAAATGCGAATAGCACAGAGCCGCGTGTTGCAGTGCAGAAATCGATATCCCAGACATCCTGATTGTTCGTAAATCCTAAAGCCACGCCGATGGGGTCGTAGTACATGTATGGATTAGCGCTGTAGCCGCAACAGGTGGCGCAGCCGTAGGCCACGTATCCAAAGGTCTTGTCCAGAATCGCCTTGCCCTCAAACAGGTTCCCTACACCTCGGTCGGTCAGGTCTTGTATCTCGTAGGAGCCCATGCTCAGGTCCCGTGGCGTTCGCGATTCGCCTTCCAATCTGCCAACATTTGCTGGAATGGCAGAGAAGATGGCCACGCCCGAATGAATTATCTTCTGTTACAAGAGCGAACCGAACTTTAGAATCCGCTCTCCCACCCTTTGCTTTGCAAAGGATGGGGCACCCGACGTCCGGACGACACCAGTTCCTCAGAAGCCAAACGCGCTTCAGCGGGAGTCACCAAACTGGCTGTACCTCAGAGGTATGTAGTCATCGGGGAGTTGTCTGAGATCATTTTCCCGGAAATTCACCGCCCATTTTGTTCGTCCTGCCAGGCACGCTGGAAGCAGCTGTGACTCATAGATTGGATCGGGCTCCAGTGGCGTTGCCGTAAGTACGATATCGTCATCATAAGTAAAGCCATCGATAACTGTGTCATTCGCACATTTCTGATGAAAGTGACTCTGGAATAGCTTCAAGATGTCCGGATGGAATATGCGGTTGCTGAAGGAATCAAATACCAATGGACCATTATTCGTCTTCTCTCCTCCGAGGTCAGCCTGCCGAAGTTCTAGCAATAGATAGCGCCCTTCGCGCGACCAGTCGATCTGTTTCAGATCATTGCTACCCCAGACCTCATTTGCCGGTTGAGAGAACACCTTAGTAAATCACTGTCCCTGTCTCTTTGCAAAATAGAGGTTAGCTGATTCACCGCACCTGGTCGCGTATACATCATGTAGTGGCTGCTTTGTAACTTCTACATATGACCGGTCACCTTCATCGGAAAATAAGATTTTAGTGCGCACCGAACCTTGGCACGGTTCTGGCATAGGCAAAGCCCTATAGATAGCACCGCTTGACAAGCGAAGCACGAAGATATATGCAAACAAAGATAATAGCAGAATCGTCTCGACTCTTTTAAGTTGACCTATCATTAGTCGAGACCGTCCGAATCGTCGTACCAAGTCGATGCGGAATCAAAGTGACTTCCATCACACGGGGTCGTGAAATTAACAATAGCGCCGTTTTGTCTCCGGCTCATATGTACGTGAGGTGCGCTACTACAGCCAGATGTGTCTACGGTTCCAACCTGTTGTCCAGCAGACACATGCTGTCCTACTACAAGTGATGGGAGCGCTGTAACGTGAACGAGTCGAGTTCTGGTACTAGGATAGTAGGATTACCATCATAAGAGAGTTCTATGTAATTAGCGGGATAGTGTTGGCCTGCGCACTGACTTGCAGCTTGGTTTACATGCGGATTACCAGTCACTATCTTCTCCACTGTGCCAGATTCTGGAGCATAGACAGGTGCTCCCACCTGCAGGTTATGCCCCTCATTAGAATTATCCTGCGCGGCATGGATCGCCCCAGTTGTCGCCGAAATTACTGCATCAAATGGCGTTGAAACGCGACAATTGTCAACTGGTGCGTTTGGATAGGTATGACTGCTAGGTGTTAGCTTATTTACATTTGTAGGCCCGTTCGGGCTTACACCAGTCAGAGGGCACCGTTTGGCCTGGACTGCGCCAATCGTCAATGTGCCTGCAGTGAAGTTGGTCGTGCTCCCCACCCCTACGCCTGCGATCAGGCTACCATTCGCAGTGGCGATGGCGTGGTTGCCAGTGTTCCAATTGTTCGTGGGAAATGCGAACAGCACAGAGCCGCGTGTGGAAGAGCAAAAGTTGATATCCCAGACATCCTGGTTGTTTGTGAATCCCGAGATCACGTCAATGGGATCGTAGTACATGTATGGCGCAGCGCCGTAGCCGCAACAGGTGGCACAGCCATAGGCGACATAGCCAAAGGTCTTGTCCAGAATCACCTTGCCCTCAAACAGACTTCCAACGCCCCGGTCGGTCAGGTCTTGTATCTCGTAGGAGCCCATCATCAGATCCGGCGGCAGAGTATGCCCATTCCTGTCGGGCACTTGATCGCGAATCAGCTTGCCCATGTCTACCCACATCTGTTCGTGCGGCTTCAATTCCTGTTGCAGGTCGTAACGCTGCTGCCCGCCATCGTAGTAAATCGTGAACTGGGCTTTCGTCATGGTGTTGCCACCGTTGCCTGCGGTAATGATGGAGCCGGACTTTAGAATCCGCTCTCCCACCCTTTGCTTGGCAAAGGATGGGGCACCCGGCACCCTCGTTCCTTCCTGGAGGAGAACTGTGAGATGTGGGCCACTCGCCCATCTTACTCATCTGTAGAAGTGTAAATCTCTTCTATGCTTTCGTTCTTAAGAAAAGCATTCCAGGCTTCGAGAGGATACATACCAACTTTGGCGTATATCTGCTTATTCATGCAGTTGTACCAATCCATTCGGACTATTTCATTGGCATCGTTCTGTGATGTAGCATGTTTCACCTTGATAAGACTGTCTGAGCACAGTATACGGGGATCGATGCCTTGTATCGGTTCTTCCAGAAGCGACAAATCACCAGTCAACTTGAACTGCAGCCTTACTCTTTCTATTTCCAGATAGAACTTCTGAAGGGCTCGCTCGTACTGAATGATTTGTTTCAGTTCTTCTGCCCGTGGGATATTATCCAAATCATTTAGCGCCGCCTCCATTTTCTTAATGCTTACGTTGGCATTGTGCTTAAACCATTCTTCACGTGCGGCCTTCGTGCCGCATCCATGGTAGTCTGGTTCGGTTGTGACGCACATGTCTATTGAATTGATAACTGGGTAACTGTTTGAGATGCGGAGCCTGGGGGAGAGCCGCATGATCGCCTTTATTTCATCTATAGAGAAGATAGTCGTCGGGAATGTAACGGAGTCCGTGCCTCCTGGGTCTGTCAATATGATAGTTTGCCGCGCGGGCAAAATGGACATCCCTATTAAGAGCAGCACAGCGGACCTATTCATTAGCGTTACCCCTAAGGAGTTATTGCTGTATCATCGTCATCTACAGTTCCATCCCGTAGCTTGGTAGTCGGTGTCGGGTTTACACATGGAATCGTGAAATTTACAGCAGGTCCAGTTGGTGGATAGCGTCCAACATGCAAATGTGCTCCCGATTTGGATATTGTTCCGGACTCCATCGCGTACACAGGCGTTCCATATGGCGGAGAGGAATGAGTTCCGTTTCCTGTTGAGCTGGTAACATCCTCCGCGTGATGGGCTTTTCCAGTTATTCCGATGGCGTCAAAATATTGAGAAATCCAACACGCATGTTAGTCCGGCCTTCTGAAGCAGTTCCCGTACAGAGTTCCGCAGGGTCGTTTTGGGTTTCAGCACGATTTGCTGAGCTGAGACTTTTCCCTTTGCATCAAAGAGGCGCAGCGTTGCCACGATCGGTTGCCGGCTGTTGTTCGTCAGAATGAAGAAGTCTTTGGCCGTTCGATTGGGCAGCCACCAGATTCCTTCCCGGCTGCCGGCGTCGTAGTCTTTGGCTTCCACAAAAGCATCCAGATGAAAAGCAACAGGATGCCCGCTGTCATGAATCATGACTGCCGCATAAAGATTTCTGAATCCGGGAGAGTTGTAGCGGAAAACCCACTGAGCCATATGAGCCAATAAGCTGCGGCGCAGACGAGGCAACGGCCTCTGCGACGTCCACAGATTTGATTTCATTTGGAGCAATGGTAACTGGCGCGAGGGGATATTCGGTTCCAGTGTGGTCGCGCAAGACAGGCGTAACAGTAAGACTCCGGCCAGCGGTGTTGTTGCGCATCTGCAACTCGGAGTGCCATCCACCCTCAGTCGTCCAGTAGGGAGCGAACTGCTCTTGCGGGGCAGGTAAGAACTTGCCGTTCATTGAGTTACTTGCAGGCGTGGGAGAAGTTGATGACTCCTGCGCTACAAGTGCGAGTACTGTGAAGAACAACACGAAGGCAGATAAGAGACGGGAGAGCATAGTTCAGTTCTCCTCCAACCTAAGTGGCAGTAATGATGATGGTGGATCAATATCTTGTCAACTGAAATTTCTACTAAATTAGACCGATCCGAAATGAGGAGGCGGCTGGTTCTGACTCGTTGCGTAAAGGATCGTTTACGCAACGATTCTGAGACCAGCCTAAAGCCCAGCAATTTGTATCGCGAAAGACTATTGCAAATGCATTCTGAATGGCGACATGTTTCCGCACCGAGGTCTTAGCGTACGATTTTTGATGTTTGGTGTGACCCCAACAAGCCTGATTTTGACCTGTTGGGGTGGAAAGACCGCTGTCCGCGCAGGACCCGTCCGGGGCAAATCTTGATACCCTCAAAATAGTTATGCAGACAAACAAGACGCGCGTTCGCTTCGCGCCTTCGCCAACGGGATTGTTGCACGTGGGCAACGCCCGCACGGCGCTTTACAACTGGCTGGTGGCCCGGCACGCGGGCGGCGAATTCATTCTCCGCATTGAAGACACGGACGTTGAGCGCAGCAAGGAAGAGCATGAGACTCAGCTCATCGAAGACCTGCGCTGGCTTGGATTGGATTGGGATGAAGGCCCGGAAATCGGCGGCCCGCATGCCCCGTATCGGCAGTCAGAACGGCTTGATATTTACCGCGAGCACACCGATCAGCTGTTAAACGAAGGCAAGGCGTACCGCTGCTTCTGCACTTATGAAGAGCTTGAGGCC
The DNA here is from genome assembly GCA_036264445.1 of Pseudacidobacterium sp. Taxonomy (GTDB): domain Bacteria; phylum Acidobacteriota; class Terriglobia; order Terriglobales; family Acidobacteriaceae; genus Pseudacidobacterium. Next base: position 11,862 of record DATAQW010000269.1, on the reverse strand, counting down.
GAGCGTCTCCGCGCTGTCGCAGAGCACCGGCCACAAGTGTATTCCGGCAAATGTCGCGCAGTGTCGAAAGCAGATTCCGGTGCGCGGACCGCAGCGGGCGAACCTTTTGCGATTCGTCTCCGCATTCCGGACAAGCCTTTGCGGTTTCACGATATCGTGCGCGGCGATGTTGAGTTTTCAAACGAAACTGTCAGCGATCCGATCCTTGTCCGGTCGAGCGGCGTGCCTGTTTATAACTACGTAGTCGCTGTCGATGACGCACTTATGGAAATCACGCATGTGATCCGGGGCGATGATCACATCTCAAATACGCCGAAACAGGTAGCCATCTACGAGGCTTTCGGCTGGCCGGTGCCACAGTTTGCGCATCTTTCGACGATTCTGGGCAGCGACCGCGAGCGGCTCTCCAAGCGCCATGGAGCAACTTCGATTGCCAGCTTCCGCGAAATGGGTATTCTGCCCGAGGCGCTGGTGAACTACCTCGCCCTGCTGGGATGGGGCGCGGAAGGCGGCACGCGAGAGACCTTTACGCCCGAAGAACTTGTCAAAGAATTCAAGCTGGAGCGGGTGACTGCCTCTCCCGCAGTTTTTGATTTTGACAAGCTGCACTGGCTCAACCGGCATTACCTGAAGCTGGCCGATCCCGGGCGCATTCTGGAACTGGCATGGCCCTATTTTGAAAAGCAGGATCTATTGCCTGCACATTCCTCTGCCGATCAGGAAATTGTCGACTGGTTCGGCAAGTTGGTAGCGCTCTTTCTGCCGTCTGTCGATAGATTGGAAGAATTGCCGAAAAAAGCGCGATTTTTGTTCCAGTTTGACGTGGAAATGGCACAAAATGACCCCGAAAACGCTTCAATTTTGCGGTCAGAAACAGCAAAAAAAGTGCTTTCGGCCTTCGCTCAGAGACTTCATAACCATGCGGGAGCAGTCACTCCGGAGCTTTTCAAAGTCTGGATGAACGAGATCAAAACAGAATCCGGAGCCAAGGGAAAAGATTTGTTTCATCCGATCCGTATTGCGCTTACAGGCGCTCATTCCGGACCGGAGTTTGACAAGCTTATTCCGCTCGTTGAGCAAGGAAGCACACTACCGCTTCCTGTGCATGTAATGAGTGTGCGTGAACGCGTAGAGCAGTTTGTTGGCAAATGAATGTAACCACCAAATCGGCCATTGACCTCACCTTTCCGCATAGCTGGACGGTTGAGGTTCTTGAAAAGCATCCGATGATCGTGCCTGCGCGGCAATTTGTCTATCCCCAGAGGGCAGAAGAAGTAGAGCGTGGCGCATTGGAACTGCTCATTCACCCTAAGCATGGCGAAAAGTTTCTTGCTACCTGCGCCATGGGTTTTGCTGATCCAACCGCGCCTACGGGCGTGTGGAGCTGCCCTGATCCCGACTGGCTTTGTGCTGTCTCCGGAGGCTACGCGTACCTCATCAACAGCCTTCAGCCTGAACAATGGAGCATGATCCCCTATCGTCCCGTGCTCGGCGTCCGCGCTCTCGCGGAACAGCGGCTGCTGCTCTTTGTCGGACATTATTCAATCCTCGCCTGGGGATGTGACGGCCAAGCGTGGCAATCAGAGCGGCTCTCGTGGGAAGGCGTTGAAATTACGGACATTGTCGACAACACTCTGTGCGGTCTCGGCTGGGACCTGATTACTGACAAAGATGTCCCCTTCGCGATTGACCTGAAAACCGGTGAGCACACCGGCGGCATTGCTACTAAGTAATGGAGTAAAAACTCAGTGAAGCATCTCCTTGTTCCAGCAGACGATACCGGTGCAGATTTCCATACTCTGCTTCCAGAGCCTGCTTGCGATCATGTTCGGCAATCACAGCTGCATCAGACGCAAGCAAGCCTCGGCATTCCCCAGCGAACATTCCAAGAACAAGCGCATATTCTTCTGAAGCTTTGTATGGAGGATCGAGAAAAACGATATCGAATGTCTGCTCTTGCTCTTCCAAGCGCTTCAATGTCGCGGCAACACTCCGCGTTTCCAGCTGATAGCCTTCACTGATTTTGAGCGCATTGAGATTCGTATGAATTGCGGCGACAGCGGGAGCGGCTTTCTCTACGAAAACAACCTGCTTTGCGCCACGGCTCAGAGCTTCGATTCCATTTGCGCCCGAGCCGGCATATAAATCCAGAAACGCAGCGCCTTCGATGCAAGGCGCAAGTACGTTAAAGAGTGTCTCGCGTAAACGATCGCTGGTCGGCCGCGTGTTAAGCCCTCGCGGAGCAGTCAGGGTACGGGAGCGGTATTTTCCTGCGATCACGCGCATCGACTCTGATGGTAGCTCACAGCGAACATTCATTTTGCAGAGCCGGGCATTCTACAATTGAAGAACAGGCTTTAAGGAACGAGGACGAACAGGCATGCGCGGCTGGACATTTCCGCTGGGTCGCTGGATGGGCGTAGATTTACGCATCCATACATTTTTTCTGCTGTTGCTTGCGCTCTGTCTTCTTTCTGCAAATCTTGTGCATGTGCCAACCTGGCGTGCCGTTATGCTCTGGTTCCTTCTCCTGCTGGCCGTATTTGTGCGGGAGATTGCCCGCGTCATTGCGGTTGCCTACCATGGCGTGCAGTTGCGCAGCATCCTTTTGTTGCCGATTGGCGGACTCTTTTCCTATGCGAACCCTGACAGCGCGGAGCGCGCCAGTGAAGGCGGCGTGCAGGCATCCATGGCCATTGTCGGGCCGCTTGCCAATTTCGCCTTTGCGCTTGCGGTGGGCGCGCTAATCGCAGGAGCATCGCCGCACGTGCCTATTTTTGCCAAACCTCTGGTCACGCCACTGCACCTGATGCGCTCTACAGTCTGGCTGAATGTGATCCTGGGCGCGCTGAATTTCATTCCCGCTTATCCTCTCGATGCCGGACGCCTCCTGCGCAGCGGGCTCAGCCGCGCGCGTGGTGGAGCGCAGGCTACACGCGCTGCATCCGGAATAGGCCAGATGATCGGCCTCGTCGCTGTTCTTGGCGGAATCGCCCTGCTTTTTGTGCCTGACTCCGGGCTAGGAACGAGCCTGAGCCCATGGCTCATTATGGGCGGTTTCTTCATCTTTATTGGCGCGCAGCTTGAAGACCAAGGGCTTATGTTCCAGTCCGTCGTCGATACAGTCACGATGCGCGACGTAATGCTGACGGACTTCGCCACGATGTCGCCTTCTGACACACTCGAAGATGCACTTTACAAAGCCATTCACAGCCTGCAGGACGAGTTCCCTGTGGTGCGCGGTGCGAACCTTGTCGGCATTGTTTCGCGGCAAGGAATTGTCGAAGCTTTGCGCAGTGAGGGCAACGGCTATGTGCAGTCGATCATGTCCCGCGCCTTCCAGGTGGCGCAGCCTGAAGATTCTCTGGGCTCAATGATCCGCCGCATGGCTGGCGGTCGAATGTCTCTGGTTCCCGTAACGGAGGGCGACAGGATTGTGGGCATTGTTACGCTGCAGAACCTGATGCACAGCATGGGAATGCTTGCCGAGCACCGGCGGCTAAAACGGGAAGGCTAGCCATCATCGCTAGTACAAATCTTCACCACAGGGGACGGAGCACACGGAGCGACTCCCAATTCCTATTTCATGCCAGACGAATTTGAATCCGTGCCAGACCGTCCCCTTGCACCGGGTCTTTATCTTGTTGGCACACCGATTGGTAACCTCGAAGACATCACCCTGCGCGCCCTCCGCGTGCTGCGCTCAGCGGACCGCATTGCCTGCGAAGACACGCGTCAGACACAAAAGCTTCTGAACCACTTCGGCATTACTACGCCGACCGTCAGCTGCCATGAGCATAACGAAGCAGAGCGGATTCCCGAGCTTCTTGCCGCTCTGAAACAGGGCGCGCGCATTGCTGTGGTTTCTGACGCGGGCATGCCCGGAGTTTCTGATCCGGGAATGCGTCTGGCTTCCACCGCCATCAAAGAAGGACTTACCGTTTATCCGATTCCCGGTGCGAATGCGGCCTTGAGCGCGCTGGTTGCTTCCGGGTTGAATACAGAGCATTTTGTATTTGCCGGATTTCTGCCCGCCAAAGCAGGCGCAAGACGCGCCGAACTCGAACAACTGGCTTCCAATATGGGAGACGGGACAACGCTCATCTTTTATGAAGCACCACACCGCATTCTGGAAACGCTTGGCGATGTCGAAGCGGTGTGGGGCAAAGATTGTCGCGTTGTTGTTGCCCGTGAATTGACCAAGGTGCATGAGGAGTTTCTTCGGGGGAGCGCGGCTGAGATTGCCTGTGATCTCAAATCTCGCGAGCGTATTCGTGGAGAGATCACTTTACTCGTTGAGGCGCGTACGCTATCTCAGGACGCAATGCCGAATAGTATTGCCGAGCGCATGGCTGAATTACTCGATGCAGAGCATCTTGACGAGAAAGATGCTATGAAGCGCATTGCACGCGAGCGGGGACTTTCGAAGAGCGATGTCTATCGGGAATTACAGAGAGAACGAGCGAAGCGCTAATAGCAGTCTTTAATGCAATACGGCCACAAGCTTCAAAAAGGCCGCGCTCCAGAAACCACAGCGGCCTGCCCTGAGCGCTGCACCCAGTTTCCATTGTGCTTTTCGAGGTAGATCCATTCGCCCTGGCTGCAAAGGTTCCCACACCAGGCAAGCCGGTAGACGAGCGCCGCCGTGCGGTGCGGGTTGAAGTAAACATCGCTGAAAAATGTTATGCCGGGATAACCAGAATACCTCTGCCTCATCGCGCTGCTGGCTGTGGCCGAAGTGCGTGCCTCGCGGAATTCGCTTATCTCTGCGGGTGAAAGCAGTGTGTAGGCGCGATCAAGATGAAAGCTGTGCGTGAGCGTTTCGCGCTGATATTTTCGCGCATTGAAATCCTCCAGTGCTTCCTGGAAAGGCTTGGGATTGTTACCTGGAGGCTGGAGCGCAGCATCTGGCGCAAGCTTAGGATTCATGTCATCGAGGTTGACGGTCGTATCTGCGATGGCCCACCGCTGATTCTGGCCGGGGCCAAGATTTGTAAGGACAGAGCCAGGCATCAGCATTGAATAGATGGCGTATGTATCCCTATGCGTGCCTGTAGAGTGCTGCGGATCAGGATCGGACTGTGCAGACACAAACCCAACGAAGAGCAATACGCATACAACCGGCCATTGTCTCCGTATTCTCATATGCCATGTCGAAAACCATTACCTGTGTCGCGGCAAGGCGCTGCTGCCTGGACCGCCAGTCCTCAGTGGGCGTTGGCCGAGTCCCATGGCGCGGGTGAGCGCGGGATGGGGTTCTTATCGCGGCCCTTTACGCGGTCGTAAAAATAATCGGTGCTGGTCGTACCGATGGACTCATTGTACAGACTGGGCACGCCGATGGCTTCCTTCAGCTCTTCGCTGAAGCGGTGGAGCGCTTTCAGATGATCGGCGGTCGCGGTGATCTCTAAACGGCTCGTTTTCAGGAACTTCTGGTATCCGCGGTCGAGCAGGTGGGAGATTTCGCCTCCGAGCAACACGCCTGGGCCTTCAATGATGGCCGCCGCTCCGCCATTGTTGGAGCGTGTCAGCAACGCTGCACATCCGTTTTTCTGCGCCTGATAACGCCCTGCGACTCCAGGGACTTCTCGGACATCAAATTCAAAACTGCGAAGATTCGCGAGGACTTCGTCGAAAGTGATCTGCTTTGTCTTCCTGGGCATAGCGGTAAACATGCGGCAAAGGCTAAACTTAATAGTAGGCCGCCGCGTACTTTACACTCTCGCATATTTCCGCGGCTGGCTGCAAACATTCCTACAACGCGAACACCGCGCGTTTTGGGGACATTCGGAATACGAACTTGCTTATGGCTACTATGACGCAATCGCTAGGGACGACGCTCTTTGAACGCATTGGGAATACGCCTTTAGTGCGTCTGGAGCGCCTGACTGCCCATCTGCCCGGAATCCAGCTTCTTGGTAAAGCGGAGTGGGCCAATCCCGGCGGATCAGTTAAAGACCGCGCGGCCTCAGCGATTGTGACTGCGGCTATCAAGCAGGGCAAACTTGGCAAAGGCCAGCACCTGCTCGACGCCACCAGCGGCAACACCGGCATCGCTTACGCCATGCTGGGTGCGGCCATGGGATTTCCTGTCACGCTCTGCGTGCCTGCGAATGTTTCTCCAGAGCGCAAACGGATTCTGAATGCTTACGGAGCGAACGTGGTCTGGACTGATCCAAATGACGGCTCCGATGGAGCGATACGCAAAGCGCGCGAATTGGCGGCATCCGATCCGGAAAATTATTATTATGCCGATCAATACGGCAATGACGCCAACTGGCAGGCGCACTATCGCACCACAGCGAATGAAATCTGGCAGCAGACCGCGGGGCAGATCACGCACTTTGTTGCCGGACTCGGCACCAGCGGGACATTTGTGGGAACTACGCGCCGTCTGAAAGAATTGAAGCCGGAGATCAAGTGCATTTCCATGCAGCCTGATTCGCCCTTCAACGGGCTTGAAGGGCTGAAGCACATGGCGACTGCGATTGTTCCAACGATTTACGACGCATCGCTTGCGGACCGCGACATCGAAATGTCCACAGAAACCGCATATCGCACGGCCAAGCAACTGGCGCGCGTGGAAGGAATGCTTGTAGGAGTATCGGCGGCAGCAGCGCTGGCAGCATCTTTACAGATCGCCGAAGAAGAGGCCGCAGCAGCACGCGAGGCAATGATTGTAGCGATCATGCCGGATTCGGCAGATAAATATCTCAGCGAACGCTTCTGGGAGGAAGAATAAGCAATGCTCAAGGTCAGCGAATCCATCTACAACGCACTGCGGAAACATGGCGAAGAGACCTATCCGCAGGAGTGTTGTGGTGTGTTGCTGGGCCGCTTCCAGGATGGGGTGAACGAGGTCGAAGACGCCGTACGCGCGGGCAATACGCGCACTGACTCAGCACACAACCGCTACGGCATTGCGCCGCAGGAACTTGTGCGCATCCAGCGACAGGGACGCGAGCGCGGACTCGACATTGTGGGCTTCTATCACTCACACCCGGACCACCCGGCACAGTGGTCGAAGACCGACTTTACCGAAGCGCACTGGCTGGGCTGCTCGTATGTAATTACTGCAGTCGAAAAAGGAGTTGCGGGGCAGACAAATTCGTTCCTGCTCGCAGGGACGAGCGAAGAGGACAAATCCTTTGAAGACGAAGCCATTCAGGTGGAGGAACCGGTAGCCGGGCGATGTTGACCGCCGGGCTGCCTGTTCACCGGCACGCAAGCCTATTCTTGCCGTGGCCTTGTTTCAATTGAATGCATTCATGAAAGGATTTGTACGATGAAGATTTTTATTCCTACGCCATTGCGCGTGTATGTCAACAAGCAGGACGCCGTGCAGGTGGAAGCCAATACAGTGAGCGAAGCGCTGAGCGCGCTTACTACGCAGCATCCTGACTTGAAGAAGCACTTGTACTCCGATGAAGGCAAGCTGCGCGCCTTTGTAAATGTCTACTTGAACGACGAAGATGTGCGCTACCTGCCGGAGAAGGAGGCAACTTCAGTCTCTGAGGCGGATTCGTTATCGATCATTCCGTCCATAGCTGGTGGACTGTACGCTGGACGAAAAACTGCAGGTTCTTCAACTACGCGCAGAATGACAAGCTACTAGAGGTAAACATGCCAACTCTTACAGAAGAAAAAGTGGCACAGCCACAACTTACAAATGAAGAAATCGCCCGCTACTCACGGCATCTGATTCTGCCCGAGGTTGGTCTCGAAGGCCAGCAGAAGCTGAAGGCGGCGAAGGTCCTCTGCGTCGGCACTGGTGGACTCGGCGCACCGCTCGCTTATTATCTGGCAGCGGCTGGAATCGGCACGCTTGGCCTTGTTGATTTCGATGTGGTCGATGAGAGCAATTTGCAGCGGCAGATTATCCATAGCACGAAAGACGTGGGGCGTCCGAAGATTGAGTCGGCTGCGGAGAAGCTGCAGGCGCTCAATCCGTACCTGAATATCGTGAAGCACGAAACGATGCTTACCAGCGCCAATGCTCTTGAGATCATCAAGGACTACGACATCATCGCCGATGGCACGGACAACTTCCCGACGCGCTATCTGGTGAATGACGCCTGCGTTTTGAGCGGCAATAAGCCGAATGCCTACGCTTCGATCTTCCGCTTTGAAGGACAGGCCAGCGTTTTTGCCACCGAAGATGGCCCGTGCTATCGCTGCCTCTATCCAGAACCACCGCCGCCGGGACTTGTTCCGTCATGCGCAGAGGGCGGCGTACTCGGCATTCTGCCTGGGCTGCTCGGCGTGATTCAGGCAACGGAGGTTATCAAGCTGATCCTCGGAACGGGTGATCCGCTGATCGGGCGCTTGCTGCTCGTTGATTCACTCGGAATGAAGTTCCGCGAGCTGAAGCTGCGCAAGAATCCCGATTGCCCGGTATGCGGAACGCACCCGACCGTGACCAAACTTATCGATTATCAGCAGTTCTGTGGTATTGTTCCTGAACAGAAACCGGCTTCTATGCAAAACGGAATCCCGCAAATTACTCCTATCGAATTGAAACGCAGGCTCGATGCCGGCGAGGATGTCTTTGTCCTCGACGTGCGCGAGCCGCATGAATACCAGATCGTCAACATCGGCGCTCCGCTGATTCCACTTGGCGATCTGCCCAACCGGATCAACGAACTCGATCCGAACCGCGAGATTGTGATCCACTGCAAATCTGGCGGGCGCAGCCAGAAAGCGGCCGAGTTCCTGCAGAAGAGCGGCTTCAAGAATGTTGCGAATCTTGCAGGTGGAATCACGGCCTGGGCAACAGACGTTGATCCTAAGCTGCCGAAATACTGAGCAATCTCACTAAGCAAGCCAACGGCGCGCTTTTGGGCGCGCTGTTTTTATTGGTACAGTAATCAGCCCGGCTCTGAAAAAATGACTTTGCCCAACCTCCAGATGCATGGGTATACTCCCGTTGCCGCTTGAATTTGCGTTTTTTTCAAGCGGCAGAAAGCCATTTTCGGGGGCTCAGGTTTTATATGGACCTCGTTCTTATACGCTCTGTCTTTGTCCTCGTATTTGCGGCTGCCTGTTATTTCTTTCACCCTCATTCCCTGCCGGCAGTGATTTCTGCTGCTCTCGGAGCCATCGTCGCCGCACTCGTCATTGTTTTCGAGGTGCGGGTGCGTTCGCTTAGCCTGCGCCGGCTGATCGGCGCAGTGTCGGGCAGCGTGCTCGGCATCTTCGGAGCATTTCTTTTCAGTCTTGTATTGGCCAGCAGTCTGCCAGCAGGAGGCACGCGCAGTCTCTTGCAGATTTTCGTCCTCCTGCTGATGTCCTACGTCGGGCTTGTCGTTGGGGCCAGCAAGGGCGATATGCTGAATCTCGCTGCGCTGGGCGGGTTGTTCGGCGCTGAGCGGCAAACGAAGCTCAACATAAAATTATTGGACACAAGCTCCATCATTGATGGCCGCATTGCTGACATGGCCGATACCGGCTTCATTGATGGAGCGCTCGTCGTTCCTGAGTTTGTTCTACATGAGTTACAACTTGTTGCCGATTCCTCTGACGGGTCCAAACGCCAGCGCGGGCGGCGCGGACTCGATATTCTCCAGCGCATGCAGGGCAATTCTCTGCTCACGGTGCAGATCATCGAGGATGATTTTCCTCAGATTCGTGAGGTCGATCTCAAGCTGATTGAGCTGGCCAAAAAGCTCGATGCCAAAATCATCACCAATGACTTCAATCTGAACAAAGTCGCCCACCTGCATCGCGTGCAGGTGCTCAACATCAACGACCTCGCCAATTCGCTTAAGCCTGTTGTTCTTCCCGGAGAAAAGATGAACGTGGTCATCCTGAAAGAAGGCAAAGAGTATGACCAGGGAGTGGGCTATCTCGACGATGGAACGATGGTGGTTGTGGACCATGCGCGCCGTATGATCGGGCGTTCTGTTGAGATTAGTGTGACCTCAGTACTACAAACAGCATCCGGCAAGATGATCTTCGGCAAGGTTGAAGATGTGCCAAAACTGGAGACAGTGCGTGTTGCTACTGAAGTGCGTGAAATTCCCAGTCAGGGAATAGGACTCAGCGCCCCATAAACAACGCTCTTCAATTTCATTCAGAATCCAAGCTGGCCATATACACTCGCACTGTATGCGCGTGGCCTACTTTCCTGACTCGTTTCACGAGATCAACGGTGTTGCCCATACAAGCCGCAATTTCGAGGCGTTCGTACGACGCCGCGGCTTGCCTTTTTTGTCCGTCCGCGCGGGGAGCCGCAAACCACGCCTGCTTACTGAAGGTCAACTCATCACGCTGGAGCTTTCACGCGGGCCGCTTTCTTTTGGCCTTGAAAAAGATTTGAGTTTCGATCTTGGATTTTTTCGTCACCTGCCATTTGTCGCTCAAACGCTGCGAGATTTCGGTCCTGACGTCATCCATATCACGGGCCCCAGCGATTTTGGCTTCATGGGCGTGCTACTGGCAAACCACTACCGCATCCCGCTCGTTGCCGCATGGCACACCAATGTGCACGAATACGCAGCACGGCGTGCGCAGTGGTTTCTGAAGCTCCTGCCGCAGAAACTGGCTCCGGATGTTGCCGAAACCATTGAGAAGACAAGTTTTTTCCTGACTACGCGCTTTTATTCCATTGCCCGTGTGCTCTTTGCTCCGAACCCGGAGTTGTGCAAGCTTCTTGAAAGCGCGGCACAGAAACCCTGCGTATTGATGCCGCGCGGTATTGATACGGAATTGTTTTCACCGCAGTACCGTGACCGTAGCCCTAAAGACACAGATTTCGTTCTTGGTTTTGTAGGACGTCTTTCAGTCGAAAAAAATGTTGCCTTGCTGGTTCAGATTCGCGAAGAGCTTCTGGCGGCCGGCGTGGATAATTTCCGATTTCTGATTGTCGGCCATGGCGCGGAAGAAGGCTGGCTGCGCGAACGTCTTCCAAATGCCGAATTCCCAGGCGTGCTGCGCGGGTCTGCTCTTTCGCGCGCATATGCCAACATGGATCTTTTTGTCTTCCCTTCGCACACCGACACATTCGGCAATGTTGTGCTCGAGGCACTGGCTTCCGGTGTACCTGCGATTGTCACTCCGGATGGAGGACCGCATTACATCATTAAGGAAGAAAAAACCGGCTTTGTCGCACAAGACAGTGATTTCGCCAGGACTATTCTCCGCCTCATGCAAAAACCAGCACTACACCGGCAAATGCGCGACGCAGCCCATGCTGACGCGCTCAATGCATCATGGGATTCAGTTTTTGAGAGTGTCTATAACGCTTATTCTCTAGCCCTGCGAAAATCGCCTGCTTCCAATAACCAACAACACGGCTAAGAAAGCGGCTGATAATATCGTGCGTCAGGAAAAGCACAGCTCAGACAGAGAGTCTTTCCCTCGCGCCGGATGAATCGGTCATAGTTGATGCCTTCTCCGCAAAGATCGCAGGCAATGCGTTCACCTTTATATCCAGGAAACTCTTTCGGCTCTATCACGACATGTACCCACTGCTCATCGAACAAATCGCCGTCGTTCATCTCGCGATAGGCGCGCATCTGCTGCCGGTTTTTATTCTCAATCTCCGGATACATCTCTTTTGCGAGCGCCTTAGACGATTCCTTTGCACTGATACGAACTGCGCGGTTGGATTCCAGATCAACGAACGTAGCCGCCATCTTTCCCCAGTCGCGAAATTTGAGAGCGCGCTTGCCCAGACGGCATCCGGTTACCACTCCAATCGCATCTGTCGCACATCGATCGATTTCGACATAGGTCACGAGCCGTTTGCGGTCTTTGCCGCGCGGCTCGTCAATTCCCAGCCTGCGGCAGCCAAGCATTGCCATGCGCACGCCGAGAATCTGTCCTGCGCAGAGATGCCCGTGCGCCACTTCTGCCTGCTGG
>DATAQW010000115.1:0-3512 GCA_036264445.1 Pseudacidobacterium sp. | reverse complement strand
CAAGAGGCAGTTCCTGCTCAACCAGTCGTGGACAGTGAAGACGAAGCCGACGATGCTGCAAAAGTGCTGCATGTCGCCGTGGAAGCCGGCGCAAACCAAAGCGGCCAGATCGATTGGCAATACAGGGATATGAACGGATTGCAGGCGAAGGCGGCGGCGAATACTTTGGTCAAGGCGCAGGCGATCGCGCAGCAGATGGCGCAGGGTCTGAACGTCAAGCTGGCGGGTTTGATTTTCGCCAGCAACCAGGCGCCGGAGAGTCCTCAGCCCGTGGTTCGCCTGCAGCAATTCGCGAGCTTCAAAATGAAGCAGCCTTCATGGGACCCGCTCCGCTGGCCATCAACCCGCGGCAAATTGAGACATCCGCCACTGTCTATGCTGTCTTCGCGATTGAGTGACCCTGCGACTTTCGCCGTTGCCACGCATCAGACAGGGGTTACAGCGTAATCTGCTAGAGGCCGGAGAATTTCTTCGCAAGGATAAACATGCCCCGTTACCAATATCGCGACCTTGAGCCCACACGCCAAGCTGTAGAAGTCTACACGCGTTGGATCGACTACCTGGACGAGGAGTTCACCAAGCACAAAAAGCCGCTACTGCGCGCTGAGTTGGTAAGAGACAATCTGCACCAGTTGTTGCTGGGACATCCCCATGGTGGAAGGCTCAATTTCACACTTACCACCGAGCTCCCATTCAATGTGCTGCAGTTATCGCTGGACTCGGCCAACGTCACGCTTGAACCCGAGTACTACGGTGACATCGATGCACAGCGGTATGCCTGTATCAAGCCGCTCATCTGGTTCTGGCACATGTTCGACCACTCGCCGGTGGCGCTGAACCACTGGCTCGGGTTCCGCTTTCGCGCCATGCTGGGCAAACACATTTTCAAAAAGATCGGGAAAAACGTAAAGATCTTTCACGGTGTCGAGTTCAGCTATGGCTACAACCTTACGATTGAGGACGACTGCGTCATCCACAAGTATGTGATGCTGGACGATCGTGGCGAGCTGATCATCAGAAAAGGGACATCGATATCGGACTATGCGGCCGTTTATTCCCATGCACACGATCCGATTGATTCCGGGATTGTTGAGAATCGCATAACCGAGATAGGCCCCCGGGCGCGGCTGACATATCACGCCTCGGTAATGGCTGGCGTGCGCGTGGGCGAAGATGCCATGCTGGGGGCAATGAGCTTGGCGACGAAGGAGATTGGCGATCACTCCATTGCCGGCGGCGTACCCGCGAAGCAACTGAAGACCAAAGATCAGGCGACGCAGTTCAAGGACAGGAGTGATGTGCCGGCTCCCAAGCATGAACAGCCGGAATGTGACTAACCTGTGTTAAATAGAGGCAGGCGCCGTGCGTGGTTGTGCTCGCCCTGTTACCATCACTGTTGTCCATGAGTCAGCAAGACATTGTTATTAAGATTTTTCAGTTTGCCATCCTTGTTTTCGCGCTCAGTCTTCACGAGGCTGCACATGCGTGGATGGCCTCGCGCTTAGGCGACCAAACGGCCAGGATGCTGGGGCGGGTAACGCTCAATCCCATCAAACACATCGATCCAATCGGAACAGTATTGATCCCGCTGGCCATGCTCTTTTTACCGGGCTACGGCCGATTCCTCATCGGGTGGGCGCGTCCAACGCCGGTCAATACGCGGAATTTCAAGCGCATCACACGTGACGATATCCTGACGACTCTTGCCGGGCCTGTGAGCAACCTTTCGGCGGCGCTGGCAGCTACAATTGCACTGATTATTCTCGCCAAGTCAAGTGCGGTAGGCACGCAGGCCGTGCATGCTCTCGCCGGTGGTCCTGTAAATCAAGATCTAATGACCACAAGCCCGGTAATTTTCCCGATGGCCATCATTCTTTATCTCGGCCTCGAGGTTAATCTGCTGCTCGCGGTTTTCAACCTCTTGCCGATTCCGCCTCTCGATGGGTCGCATATTTTCCGTCACATGCTGCCTTACAAGGCATTGCGCATTTACGACTCGCTGGGCATGATCGGCCTGATCCTGATCCTGTTTGTCGGAGCTCCGGTGATCATGTTTTTTGTTGGTCCGGCGCTGGCTCTGATCAATGCTGTCCTGCTTTCCCTCTGATTCTTTCCGTACAATGGGACGAGTATTTTCGAGTAAAGGACCAGGGTGTCGATTTCTTCTTCTGATTCCAGGAAGCGCGTGCTGAGCGGCATGCGCCCCACCGGCAAGCTCCATCTGGGCAACTATATGGGCGCACTCTACAACTGGGTGCGGCTGCAACGTGAGTATGAGTGCTACTTCTTTATCGCTGATTTGCATGCGCTAACCAGCGACTACGCGGACACCTCGCAATTAAGGCAGAACACGGTCGACGTGGCGCTGGACTTTCTGGCCGCGGGGCTCGACCCAGAGGAGTGCACCATCTTCGTGCAGAGCCATGTTAGGCCGCATTTCGAGTTGCCGCAGTTGCTCGCTATGATCACTCCACTGGGTTGGCTGGAGCGCGTGCCCACCTACAAGGAGCAGCAGGAGAACTTGTCCACCAAGGACCTTAGCACCTATGGCTTCCTCGGTTACCCATTGATGATGGCGTCGGATATTCTGCTCTACCAAGCTCATTTCGTGCCGGTAGGGCAGGATCAGGTTGCGCACGTGGAGTTCACGCGTGAGATCGCGAGAAGGTTTGATGGTTTCTACCGTGAGATCGTGGGTTCGCCTAGCGCAAGCCCCCAGTTGCGTCCGGTAGGCAAGGACATACTTATTGAGCCGCAGGTATTGCTCACACCTTCTCCGAAACTTCCTGGCACCGATGGCCGCAAAATGTCGAAGAGCTACGGCAACACGATTTTGCTGACCGATCCAGAACCTGTGATCCGGCAGAAGTTGAAGCCGATGGTCACGGATCCGGCGCGTGTGCGGCGTACAGATCCTGGCAATCCCGAGGTGTGTCCGGTTTTCGATCTGCATAAGGTTTTTTCAAGCGCGGAGACTCAGGAGAAGGCACGCCAAGGCTGCACTACGGCTGGCATCGGCTGCATCGAGTGCAAAAGCTGGGTTGCCGACGCGATCGTCGCCGAGCTTGCTCCCATTCAGCAACGGCGCAGCAAATATGAGAACGATTCGAGTCTGGTGCAAGACATTCTGGAAGACGGCCGCAAGCGGGCGACCGCGCGTGCCGAGCAGACGATGCATGAAGTTCGCGCCGCAATGGGCCTGAGCGAGCAACTGGTAGATGCAGTGCGATGACTGAAGAGCAGAACAAGACCGGAGAGCCTATTCCGTCGACAGATATGCCCGTTGCTAAGGTAGGATCTGCTCCGTCTGCTCAGCAGACTTCGCCAAACCCAACGCCGAAAAAAGACAAACAGGACGCCGACTCGGCATTCCCCTTTTCGGTCAGCGTGGCCACGGTTTACGACGGGCCGCTCGACCTGCTGCTGGACCTGATCCGCAAGCAGGATATCGATATCTACGACATCCCAATCGCAAAGATCACAGCGCAGTTTCTCGGCTACGTCGAGCACCT
>DATAQW010000091.1:0-14528 GCA_036264445.1 Pseudacidobacterium sp. | reverse complement strand
ATCACAGGGGTTAACGAAATGGCATTTACGGAAGCGTTTTTGTGCGACGTATGCGGCAAGGCAAAAAGCGAAGAGTCTGAAGACTGGTGGCTGGCCTGGACTGAGCATTTCTCCCCAGTCCCGGATGAACAAAGCCTGCCGCAGCTTCGCTTTGTTCCATGGAGCCTGTTGCTCTCGCATGATGGCAAGACGAAGCACCTTTGCGGAGCACGCTGCGCTCAAACCCTCATGGACCGCTGGATGAGCTCAAGCGGGGAATCGACAGAGCTGCACAGTTTTGCTGAATCCTAGAAGCTCACAAAATCATTCGTTGGCAAATTTCATCGGTTGTTAAAGAATACTTTGGCGATAGACAGATGCTATGCTTTTTGATTCACGCGTATTTTCTGTTAAGGACAGATTGTTTTGGCCCGCCAGAAGCAAGCATCGAATCGCGTTACTATTCTTGATGTCGCCCGCAAGAGCGGGTTTTCTGCATCGACAGTCTCCATTGTTCTGAACGAGGCGCCGCTCTCGCGATATGTTGCGACAACGACGAAAGAGCACATCCGCAAAACAGCTAAGGCGCTTGGTTATCGGCCCGATGCTTTTGCACGATCGCTGCGCAGCCGCCGTAGCCACACCATCGGCGTGATGATCTTCGATATCTCCGATCCATTTTGTACGCTGATCCTGCGCGGTATTGAAAAGACGCTTCATCCTACGGACTATCTTCCGATCATTATGGACGCGAACAATGAGCGGAAGCAGTTCGAGGGCTATCTGGAAATGCTGATCGACCGGCGCGTGGAGGGTTTGATCGTAGTCGCCAACTGGCTTTTTGCGGAAACCGACCTGCTCGCCGATATGCAGAAGCATCAGATTCCAACGGTCGTCATAGGGCGTGATCTGACATCGAACGGCATCAGTTCAGTTCTTGTGGACAATGCTGCGGGAGGATATGCCGCGCTCAGCCACTTATATCAACTTGGACACAGGAAGATCGCGTTTATTCGCGGTCCGCAGAGCCTGCACGACAGCGTAAACCGCTGGCGAGGCGTCGAGACGTTTGCCGGCGAGCACGGGCTTGAGCTGGACACGAAGCTGATTCGACATTTACCGGATCTGCTTGATGCGAATTCTGGTTTTGATGGCGGGCTCGAGCTTACGGCTGATCTTGTAAGATCACGGCGCAAATTCACTGCGCTGCTTGCATTTGACGACCTGACCGCACTGGGTGCGCTGCGCGCTCTTATGCAGGCAGGCATCCAGGTGCCAGAGGATTGCTCGGTGATTGGTTTTGACGGAGTTCCTCCGGCAGCCTTTTCCACTCCTGCAATCTCTACGGTGAGCCAGCCGATGGAAGACATGGGTATTCTGGGCGCGGAGTGGGTGCTGAATGCAATCAAACACGAAGATGAGGAACGTTTTAGCGCGCCCGTTCTAAAGCTGCTGCCACCCTTAGTAGTTGCTCGCGATTCCACACATCCTCACAAGCGTTCTGCATAGCTTTCACTTTTGTGCTTGACAACTATGTCGCCGACCAGTTATTTCCAATATTCAAACGTTTGAATATACAGACGTACTTGACCGCCGTGAACCGGTCTTTTGGGAGGCTCCGCTTGGATATCTTGAAGGCACGCTGTTGGCGTGGCGCTTTAGTTGTGTTGTCGCTGGCTGTTTTCCTTTCCGGTGCGCTTGTGGCGCAGGAAGTGACGGGAACTATTCTGGGCACGGTCACGGACAGCGCCGGCGCTGTTGTGCCCGGAGTGAAAATTACAATCATCAATACGAACCGCGGGGCGGTGCAGCGTGTCGTAACATCGAACAAAGCTGGCGAATATACTGCTCCACTTTTGCCGATTGGCAAATATTCCGTCACATTCGAGGCGCCGAATTTTAAGAAGACAACGGAGTCTGAGATTACGCTGAACGTGAATGACAAACTCAGCGTGAATGGCGTGCTGCAGATTGGCGAGACCTCTGAAACAGTTTCAGTACAGGCCAACGCACTCCAGGTAGACACGCAATCGGCTGCCGCAACGGGACTTATTACTGGTACGCAGGTGCGTGAGCTGGCGTTGCAAAGCCGCAACTACGAAGAGCTGGTTGCCTTGATGCCGGGGGTTACAGGCGACATTGGCGATGCGCTCTATGCGGGCGTAAGCGCTCCGAATGGAAATACGAATGAGACTGCATTCTCGCTGAATGGAAGCTTTGGAACGCAGAATAACTGGTCCATCGATGGAGCAGATAACGTTGACCGCGGCGGCAACTTTTCGCTATTGAACTATCCCAGTGTCGATGCGATTGAGGAATTCAAAGTCTTGCGCGGTAACTACAACGCCGAGTATGGCCGCGGTGCGGGCGGGCAGATCAATGTCATCACGCGCTCCGGCACGTCGAGATTCCACGGCGGCCTTTATCAGTTTTTCCGCAACAATGTGCTTGATGCGAATGACTGGGGAAACAAGCAGCAAACGCCTGTAGCTGACCGCACACCATTTCGTTATAACGATTTCGGATGGACCATTGGTGGTCCATTGTTTATCCCTCGCGTCTACAACACGCAACGCAACCGTACGTTTTTCTTTTATTCACAAGAACTCCGCCGGGTAATTCAATCGAATCCGGTAACAGGAACCGCGCCAAACGCGCAGGAGCGGCAAGGGATTTTCGCTAACCCCGTTTGTAATACCTATCCAAATTCCGATGGTAGCTGCCCGGGACAATTGATTACGCAGGTTACAAACATCAATCCCGCAGCTACGGCTTACCTCAAAGATGTCTATTCATATTTGCCCCTGCCGCAGAATTCAAGCAATGATCAGCTTTTTGCGAATGAGCAAAATGTCTTCAACTATCAGCAGGAAATTGTCCGGGTAGATCACTCTTTTAACTCCAATCTATCCGGGTTTGCTCGCTATATACAGGATTCGATTCCGACTGTAGAAGGCGGCGGCCTTTTCAATGGCAATCCGCTGCCTAACATTACACAAACCACTACAGATTCACCGGGCAAGAATATAGTTGGCAATCTTACCTGGACGATTACGCCGACTTTGCTGAATGAAGTGGAGTACGCATGGTCATACGGAGCAGTCCTAAGCACAAACAGTGGACGACTCGCTGCGAGCAATTCGCCGGATGTTGCGGCGGCCATTCAATTGCCTTTTGCTGAGACGCTCAATCGCATACCAAGTATTCAATTCGGAGCGCCAAATGCCAGCTTTTTTGGATTTGGAGCATATAAGGACTACAACAAAAACAACAACATTTTTGACAATCTGACGAAATCAATTGGCAAACATAATCTGAAGTTTGGATTTTCTTATAACCACTACGAGAAATCGGAAAACTCTGCTTCGAATAATGCCGGTACGTTTGCATTTGCGGCTACGCCTCCGAACTCAGGAGCGACTGAGTTTCAACAGGAGTTTGCACTGTTCCTGCTGGGACAGTCTTCTACTTTCAGCCAGAGCACGATTGATTTCCGCGCGGTCATCTTCCAGAACCAGTTTGAGTTCTATGGTCAGGATGAATATCACGTTCGGCCTAACTTAACGCTTAGCTATGGTGTGCGTTATGCGCTCTACAGGCAGCCCACGGATGGCAACAGCCGCGCCACGAATTTTGCTCCATCGCTGTACAACGCTGCAGATGCGCCTGTTGTCGATGATTCGGGTAACATCTGTACTCCGGCAACACAGCCTTGCAGTGGCACGAACTCAACGAATCCGAATTATGATCCGCTCAATGGCATCATTATTGGCGGAAAAGGGAATGGCGCGCACAACTCTCCTTACGGCACTGCCATTGCGCCACAATCATATGCGGGAGTTCAGCCGCGCATAGGATTTTCATGGGACCCATTCGGAACGCAGCAGACAGCAGTTCGCGGAGGCTATGGATTGTTTGTTGAATCCCCGGGTGTGGGCTTCCTCGAAAATAATGAGTTCATCAATCCACCATTCGTTGGCGGCACAACGATCAACAATGCTCCATTCAACCAGCCTAATGGAGGCTCTGCCGCGAATAACAGCGTGCAGAACCTTGGTGGCACTGCAACGAAATGGCACCAGCCTTATACGCAGATGTGGGACCTCGACATGCAGCGGCAGATTCCCTATGACATCATTGTCGATCTTGGTTATTACGGATCAAAGGGAACACATCAGCTTTCGCAGGTCGACATCAACCAGCCTGTGACTGGAGCGTATGCAAATAATGCAGTCATTCAGAACCAGCTTGGTGGAACGCCAGGTTCAGGCGCTGTCCAAATGAATGCAAACAGCGAAAACCTGTTAAACATCATCCGTCCGTATCAGGGATATGGACCAATTGATATCTATGAGCCGATTTTCAGCTCAAACTACAACTCGCTTCAGGCCAGCCTGCAGAAGCGCTTTCGGGCGGGATCGCTGGTTGGAGTGAACTATACCTGGTCGAAGTCCCTTACCAATCGGCCGGACCAGCCGGGAGGCAATCTGCCAGTGCCACAGAATGCCTTCGACCTTCGGTCAGAGTACGGGCCATCGCGGTTTGACCGGCGCAATGTTTTCAACGCCAACTTTGTTTACCAGCTTCCGTTCTTTCCACAGCAGCAGGGCTTTGTAGGCCGGACGCTCGGCGGCTGGGAATTTTCCGGCATTATTGAGCTGCAGTCCGGTCAATGGCTCTCAGCAGGCGGCAATTCTTCTGTTGATCCAGGTGGTCTTGGCGTTTTCACGTCAGCGACTGCTCCCCATGTAACCCGGCCAGATCAGATCAGCAATCCGAACAGCGGAGCGCCTCGGACGATTGCCCAGTGGTACAACACATCAGCTTTTGCCGATGTGCCTACGGATGAATTCCGGGCCGGAGACGCGCGCCGGGCAACGATCCTGGGGCCAGGAAGTGAACGGTGGGATTTGTCCCTTCTGAAAAACATCAAGGTATATGAAAGTTCTGCGTTCCAGTTCAGAGCAGAAGCGTTCAACGTATGGAATCATACGAATTACAACAACATTGATACCACTCAGGATGATGGAACCACCGGACAGGTTCTGGGCGCTGGTGAAAAACGTATCCTGCAGTTAGCTTTGAAGTTTAATTTCTAATTAGATTCAGAGCTGTTGATTTTTGCATTTTTCCGAGGGGAAGTATCTGCATGTTGCAAAAAGTTCCAGGTTGCCTTGCCGCATTGGTTTTGAGTTTGTCTTTATCCGGTGCAGCGCATGCAGATGCTTCTTCTGTTGTAGCTCTTCGCGATGGTTGGAATGTGCAATCAGGCTGCAAGCTGCAGGCCGAGGGCGAGAATATTTCAACCACTGCGTTTCATCCTGATGGCTGGTACAAAACTGCCGTTCCGGCGACAGTGCTGACCGTGCAGGTAAATGCGGGCCTCTACAAGGAGCCGTATTTCGGCACAAACCTGCGCGATATTCCCGGCACCACCTACCCGGTTGGGCACAACTTTTCCAATCTGCCGATGCCGGATGACAGTCCGTATCGCTGCGGTTGGTGGTATCGCAAAGAGTTTGTTGTACCTGCATCGGAGAAAGGGCGCAGGCTGTGGCTGAAGTTCGGCGGGATCAACTACCGCGCGAATATCTGGATCAATGGCAAGCGCATTGCAGATTCGTCACAGGTCGCGGGCGCATATCGTACTTATGAGTTCGATGTGACCGACAACGTTGTCACCGGTAAGCCGAATGTTGTTGCTGTTGAAACATTTGCTCCCACAGAAAAAGACCTGGGCATTAACTGGGTTGACTGGAACCCGTGCCCTCCGGACAAGGACATGGGGTTGTGGGGAGCCGTGGATCTGGTGACGAGCGGCCCGGTCGCGTTGCGTTCGCCGATGGCAGTCACACACTTTACCGACGCATCTCTGAAGCAGGCGAACCTGACTGTCTATGCCGAGCTGCATAATGCCACGGACAAAGCTGTGCATGGAACTGTAACCGGCACGGTTGCGGGAATCAAAATCGACCAGCCTGTCGATTTGAACCCGAACGAGGATAAGACGGTCGTCTTCGATCCTGAGAAATATACGCAGCTTCAGGTAAAACAACCTACGGTATGGTGGCCATATCAGATGGGCACGCCCCATCTTGAAACGCTGAGTCTTCGTTTTGTGGAAAAAGGCAGAGTTTCTGATGAGAAGTCGGAAACCTTCGGCATTCGCGAAATTACTTCTGAGCTCACAGACAAGGGCTACCGGCTCTTTCGCGTGAATGGCAAGCCGATTCTGATTCGCGGCGCTGGATGGTCGCAGGACATGCTGCTGCGCGAAAATCCTGAGCGGCTCCGTGAGCAGTTTGCGCTGGTGCGTGATATGCACCTGAACACGATTCGACTTGAGGGCAAGCTGGAGACGGAGGATTTCTTCCATCTCGCCGATGAGCAGGGCATTCTGGTGATGCTGGGCTGGTGCTGCTGTGACCAGTGGGAGCACTGGGATAAGTGGACGCCGGAAAATTATCAGGTGGCGCAGGCATCGCTTCGCTCGCAGATGCTGCGCATCCGGAATCACGCAAGTCTGCTTGTGTGGCTGAACGGCAGCGATAATCCGCCGCCGGCAGATGTGGAGCAGATCTATCTCGATGTAGAGACGCAGACGCACTGGCCGAATCCGATTCTGTCATCTGCTTCGGCAAAACCAACGACAGTGACGGGAAAGAGCGGCGTGAAAATGACGGGGCCATATGATTACGTTGCTCCGTCGTACTGGTATGTCGATACGGAGAAATATGGCGGCGCGCATGGCTTCAATACGGAGACGAGCCCGGGGCCGGCGATTCCGGACATCAGCAGCCTGAAGAAATTTCTGCCTGAAGACCAGACCTGGCCGCAGACAAGCCCCTCATGGAGCCTGCACAATGGCGGCGGCGGATTCAAGACATTGGCTGTCTTCGATGATGCGATGAAAGCGACTTATGGTGAGCCGCAGAATCTTGATGATTACGTGCGCATCGCACAGGCGATGACGTACAACGGCGAGCGCGCTATGTTTGAGTCTTATACGCGCAATAAGTACACATCGACGGGTGTAGTGCAGTGGATGCTGAACAATGCATGGCCTTCGACCATCTGGCACTTGTATGACTATTATCTTGACGCTGCTGGCGGCTATTACGGAACCAAGAAGGCGTGCGAGCCGTTGCATGTGCAGTATTCCTATGATGACCACAGTGTTGTTGTAGCCAACAGCACTTATGAAACTTCACCGCATCTCCTGCTAAAGGCCAGTGCTTACAATTTCGATCTGAAAGAGCTTTTCAGCAGAGAGCAAACACTTACTGTCGACGCTGACACTTCGCAGCGTGCCTTTGCGATTCCGGATTCTGTCTTTGCCGGAACGGAGAAAGTCTACTTTGTGGATTTGACACTGAGGAAAGAATCAGGCGAAGTAGTAAGCCGCAATTTCTACTGGGTGCCTTCCATCCTTACTACCTTTGACTGGACGAAGACGAATTACACGCACACGCCCGCGCTGCAGCATGAAGATATGACGGCACTCGCGGCTCTGCCGAAAGCCAAGGTCGAAGCAGAGACGCATGTCGTAGCCTCGCCGCAAGGGAAATTAGTAGAGGTGCGGCTACATAATCCATCGAAGGCGTTGGCGTTTCAAGTTGCGGTTGCTGTGCATGATGGGCATGGAGAAGACATCACTCCCATTGTCTGGTCAGATAACTATGTTGCATTGATGCCGGGTGAATCGCGCATGTTGACTACTGTTCTTCCCGCACACGTTCCGGAGAGCGCAGTCATCAACGTTTCCGGATGGAACATTGCAGAGCAGACGCTGCATCTTGCGCCTGCGAAAACCGTTGCTGCTCGTTAAGGTCAATACAGATGTCGAGTCAATCAGCAATTGCGAATGAGGGTCAGCTTACACTGCGCAGAAGCCTGCGCTTCAGGGACCTGGTGCTTTACGGCATCATCCTCATTCAACCTACGGCGCCAATGCCCAGCTTTGGCGTCATCTATCAGGAAGCACGCGGTCATGTTGTTACTGCGATTCTGTGCGCGATGGTGGCTATGTTGTTTACCTCTGTCAGCTATGGGCGCATGGCGCGCGTGTATCCACATGGCGGTTCGGCGTTCATGTATGTCGGTAAGGAGCTGCACGCGAGCCTGGGCTATCTGACCGGCTGGTGCATGGCGATGGATTACATCCTGAATCCACTGATCTGCACGATATGGTGCAGCAAAGCCGCGCAGAATTTTATCCCTGATATTCCGTATCCTGTGCTGGTTGTCTTCTTCGCAGGCTTGTTTACGATGCTGAACCTGAATGGCGTCGAGACCTCGGCGCGTATCAACGCTGGGATGGCAGCTGCGCTGGGCATCGTGATCGTTCTGGTTGTGTTCGCTGCACTGCGCTACTTGTTTCATCTGCCGCATCAGTCGGTTTCGTTTTTTACGCAACCGTTTTACGATCCGGACACATTTTCGCGAAGCGGCTTGTTGCGCGGCACTTCAATTGCGGTACTTACCTATATCGGCTTCGACGGCATTTCAACATTAACGGACGAAGCGAAGGACCCTGCGCGCAGTATTCCGCGCGCTATTGTGCTGACCTGCTTCATCACCGGTATTCTTGCGGCGATTGAGGTCTATCTTGGCCAACTGGTGTGGCCGCGAGGTAAAGCATTTCCTGATATCGATACGGCTTATGTTCACATCTCAGGCCATGTAGGCGGGCCCATTCTTTTTGCGATAGTGAATGCCGCTTTATTGCTCGCAAATATGGGATCGGGTATGGCATCACAGCTTGGTGCCGCACGCCTGTTGCTGGTTATGGGACAGGATGGCGCCCTGCCGCAGAAATTCTTTGGCGCGATTCATCCCAAAAACCGTATCCCGCGCAACAACGTGATTCTGATTGGCGTGATCTGCCTCGCTGGCGGGTTGGTTTTCAGCTATCAGCTTGGGACGGAGCTGTTGAACTACGGCGCGCTGCTCGCATTTATGGGCGTGAATGTTTCGTCAGTCGTGCGCGGGTGGCGCAGCGGCGGGATGACGCAATGGTTCCCGATGCTGATTTCGACTGCCGGTTTTCTCACGTGTCTCTTTATCTGGACGAACCTTGGTCCAGTGGCGCGCATTGCTGGAACAGTTTGGGCAGTTACCGGCATTCTGCTTTGGGTGATACGCCGCAGACAGATTCATCTGCCGGAAACCATTTCATAATTGTATGCGCAAGTTCGACATCACAATCGTAGGCGAGTTCAACCTTGACCTGCTGCTCTACGGGCTGCCTGAGGAATTACCGGTTGAGCGGGAATTGCTGGCCAATCATGCTGCGATAGTGCTTGGCGGATCTCCTGCAATTACCGCGCATAACCTGGGAGCTTTGGGCAATCGCGTTGGGTTCATCACCATTCTGGCAAACGATGTATTTTCGCCGCAATGCAGGCGTGAGCTTGAGAATGCCGGGGTGGATGTCTCGCGCGCAATTTTCGCCGACCATCACATTAGCACGGGCTTCACTGTGTTGTTGCAGCACAATGGCACGCGAAGAATGCTCACGTATCCGGGAACGGCCCCTCACCTGACTTTCGATCAGCTTGATCTTGATTATCTGTGCTCTGCACGGCACTTCCATCTTGCGTCTTACTTTTTGCAGACTTCACTGCGAAGCGATGTACCGAGGCTCTTTGCACGGTTGAAAGAAGCCGGCCTTACTATCTCGCTTGATACCAATGATGATCCGAGTGATACGTGGGACGACTCTATCAGAGAGGTTCTGAGACATGTGCATGTGTTGCTGCCTAACGAGTATGAGGCGTGCCGCATGGCGCACACCGAGAACATCGACGAAGCCATTGAATGGCTTTTGCAATTTGTGCCTCTGATTGTCGTAAAGAAGGGCGCTGAAGGAGCGATTGCCTGCACGCGCAAGCGGCGCTGGACTGCCTCTGCTGTAAAAGTGTTGCCCATTGACGCTGTGGGAGCAGGAGACAGCTTCAATGCAGGCTTTCTGCATGGCTATATTCGCGGATGGGCTATGGAAGATTGCCTGCGCCAGGGCAATCTTGCTGGCGCAGTTTCAACCACGATGGTAGGTGGCGTTGCCGCATTTCAGAGCCGCGCGGGTCTGGAGCAGTTTTTCGCCGAGCACTCTGCGGAAGTAAAGTAGTGCTGTGCGGCTCTTCGTCGGCATTGCTCTGTCAGATGAAACGGAACAGGCTCTTGCATCGTATGTGAGCGGTCTGAGCGAAGTATTTGCGCGTCTGCGGTGGTCGACGCCGCAACAGTGGCATGTCACGCTGCAATTCCTGGGAGAAGCGGACGATGCGAGATACGTGTGCATCGTCGATCAATTGCGAACTGTACGTGCGAGTTCGGTTGAGATTCATCTGGCAGAGCCGGGCTTCTTTGAGCGGGCTGGCGTATTTCATGTCGCAGTGCAGGCAACAAAAACGCTTGTTGCATTGCATTATCAGGTTGAACAGGTGCTTCAGCGTTGCGGCTTTGAGCCGGAAGCGCGACCATACTCTCCGCACATCACTCTGGCGCGGAATAAGGGCCGCGGGCCTTTGCCCGATTTCAAGCGCTTGAAGCAGGCTATACACGAGAAGCCTGTTCCCATACTGTCCGGGTTTACCTCGCAGGAGTTTCTGCTCTATCAGAGCTCCACAGAGCCGTCCGGTTCACGATATGAAGTGCGCGAGCGCTTCCCATTGATGTAATCTGCATTGCAATACCAATGGCTGGAGCTCAAACCTTAACCGCGAATGTACTGGGCAAAATCGGACTGCCCGCTCCCATCAAAGAATTAGCGCAGCGTAAATGGGATGTGGTTGTTATTGGGGCTGGACACAATGGCCTTGCCTGCGCTGCCTATCTGGCTCGCGCAGGAAAACGCGTCCTGGTGCTTGAAGCGCGTGACCGCGTAGGCGGGGCCTGCACCATTGAAGAGCCATTTCCCGGAGTGCGCATGTCTCCGTGCGCTTATCTGGCAGGATTGCTGCATCCGCTAGTTGTGGAAGAGCTGAATTTGCCGCAACGGGGCTTTGACTGGACGCCTGCGGTCAACGGGTTGTTTGTTCCGTTTCTGGACGGAAGCAGCGTACAGCTCTGGGATGACGATGCGAAGTGTGAGGAGGAAATTCGTCGCTTCAGCCGTTGTGATGTTGAAGGTTGGGGCGCTATGAGCAATGTCGTGCAGCGTTTACGCGATAAGCTGCGACCTGCTGGCGACGGCGATATGTGGATTGGTGACGCGCCAACCCGCGAGCAGATTGAGAAGCGACTGGGAAATGATGAAGAAGCACGGAAGCTGCTCTTTGAGTGGTCGATGGCGGAGTTTGTTGAACATTATCTGGACGACGAGCGTTTGCAAATTGCTCTGCTTGGCCAGGGAGTGATAGGCACCAATGCCAGTCCATTCGATCCAGGCACTGCATCGATTCGCTTTCATCATTCTTCCGGACGACTTGGCGGCATGCCCGGCATGTGGGGATACGTGAAGGGCGGAATGGGCATGGTTTCGTTCTACTTCTGCGACGCCGCACGCGAAGCTGGAGCGGCCATAGCTGCTGGAGTCCCTGTGGCCGCCATCATACCTGGAGAAGGTGTTGTGCTCGAATGCGGCGAACTTATCAATGCACCGGTTATAGTCTCGAACGCTGATCCGCGCCGTACACTCAGTATGCTGGGCAGCGCTGCTGCCAGTGCGTGGAAAACAAAGATTGAGTCGGTCCCGATTGAAGGATGCACGGTGAAGCTGAATGTTTTGTTGAGTGAGTTGCCGAATTTTAAGGCGTGCCCGGGCACGCTGGAACCGTATCATTTCGGTCAGATCAATGCGCCTCTCACCAAGTCTGAATGGAAAGCAGGTTATGTCTCTGCTCGCGCTGGACATTTGCCTGAACATCTATGGTGCGAGCTTTATTTTCAGAGTGTGCACGATGCAAGTGTCGCGCCGAAAGGCCGCCATACGATGAGTGTTTTTGCTCAGTATGTTCCCTATCAGTTTGAAAAAGGCACGTGGAATGAACGCCGTGACGAAGTTCGCAAGCTGGCTCTAGATTCGCTTGGAAGGTTTTGCAGCAACATCGATACTGCTGTGATTGATGCACAGGTTCTTGGACCGCCGGACATTGAAGAAAAAGTCGGGCTTACTGGAGGACATATCTTTCAAGGTGAATGTTTGCCTCCTTACATGTGGGAGAACCGGCTTACGGCGCGCACGCCAATGCAGGGCTTCTATCTCTGTGGAGCATGCACGCATCCCGGTGGCAGTGTGATCGGCATCAATGGGCGTAATGCGGCGATGGCTGTGCTGCAGGATTTTGAAGCATACACCCGGGGACACTCATGAAATCACAGCAATAAATAAATTCTGGTTTTCGCGTTTCGTAACAGTTATGCTGGCGCGAAACCTCTTCATGCCGGAAAAAACAGCTACTTCGAAACTTGCGCGCGAACTCGGACTGTTTGATCTCACGCTTTACTATCTGGCGAGCGGCTTGAGCCTGCGCTGGATTGCCACGGCAGCAGCAGCGGGTCCGAGCACAATCACCGTCTGGATCTTTGCCTGTCTGTTTTTCTTTGTGCCGCTCGCGGGCAGTGTGCTTGAGCTTTCTTCACGCTATCCGCAAGAGGGCGGTTTGTATGTCTGGACGCAGCGCGCCTTCGGTGATTTCACTGGATTCATCGCGGCATGGACCTACTGGATGAGCAATCTGCCTTATTTTCCGGCTGTCCTTTATTTCGGTGCGGGCAGCGCGCTCTTCGCGGTTGGAAAATCAGGAGAGCATCTGGCCAACAGCACTGCGTATTACTTGATTTTTGCGCTGATCTGGCTCGCTCTGATCACTTTTTTAAACATTATTGGACTGAAGCATGGCAAGTGGCTGAATAGCTGTTGCGCAATAGGCACATGGATTCCGGCTGCCGTGCTCATTGTGCTGGCGGTTGTGTTTGCAAGGCATTATGGCTCCGCTACCGATTTCTCCTTGCCCGGCCTCATCCCTCATGCTGATTTGAAGAACGCTGTTTTCTGGTCGACGATCTTCTTCGCGTTTGGCGGCTGCGAGACGGGGTCGTTTATGGGCGAGGAGATCAAAGATGCGCGGCGTACAATTCCGCGTGCTCTAATCCTGGCCGCTGTTCTGATTACTTTGATTTACATTGCAGGAACAGTTGCCATGCTTGTGGCTTTGCCGAGCTCTACCGTCAGCGGAGTGAGTGGATTTGCCAACGCCATTGATTTGATGTGTTCGAATCTCAAACTAAGCTGGCTTATCGCGCCGGTGGCATTGCTTGTAGTGCTCAACAGTGTTGGTGGAGCAGCCAGTTTTCTTTCTTCTACTTCAAGGCTGCCATTTGTAGCCGGCATTGATCGCTACCTGCCTCCGGTCTTTGGACATGTGCATCCACGCTGGCGTACGCCTTGGGTTGCGATTGGCATCTATGGACTGGCGGGGATGCTTTGCGCGTTGCTCAGTCAGGCCGGGAGCACGGTGCGCAGCGCATACAACGTGCTGGTGAGCATGTCGATCATCACTTATTTTATTCCGTTCGCGCTGCTGTTCCTTTCGATGATTCGCTTGCAGCGCGAAGCTGCTTCCGAAGATGTGATGCGTATCCCCGGAGGCAAGAAAGTTGCGATTGCACTGGCTTCCGTTGGCTTGTTGACGACGCTCCTGACGATTGTGCTCTCGGTCATTCCTCCGGAGGAAGAACCGAATAAGCCTCTTGCGATTGCAAAGGTGATCGGCTCAACGATCTTTCTGGTTGGCGCGGGGGTTGCTGTGTACTACTTCTCAGAACGAAAAAAGCGCACGAAGATTACGGCTTGATTATGGATGAATCATTTCCCAGATCTTTGCCAGATGATGATCATCGTGCTCCGCAACAAAATACAAATGATCCACCAGGCGCATAGGCTGCTTCAGCCGCGGATGAAGCAGCGACCGCGAGAATGCTTTGAGCTGAAATTCTCTTATACGTGTTATCAGTCGAAACCGCTCTCTTCGGAACTCAGCCAAAATCCCAGTGATCTCCCGCGCATTGTGGTTCGCTTCGTGAGTTTTGCGATTGGTCAGATCGGCAACCGTTAGCGTTTCGCGGTTGGTTAAGAAATCCTCGATACGCGCCATCCAGAGAGGTTCCAGATCGAGCAGGTGGCCTGCATGTTCCTGAGCAGACCACTTCGATTCCGGTTTCTCCTGTAGCTTGCTGTTCGGGACATCTCGAAGCATTTCTTCCAGACGCGCTGGCGTGCCCTGCAGGCGAATGCAAACGTTAGGGTATTGCTCTACAGGAAAAGCGAAGTCGAATTTCCTCTCAAACCACGCTGGAATCTGGCTCATATGCAGTTACTGTACTTTATCCAAACGAAAAGCTGTTGCCTGGAAATCGCCGTGCAGGTCTAGATCAACGCCGTGGCTCATCCAGTATGCGCCGCTGGCGGTTTCAGGCAGGTCTCCTCCGGGTTTTGTGGTGATCCAGTGCAAGCGGTACTGCGTGTTGTTGTCGAGGGCGCGAAGAAAAATGCGCGGATATGGGTAGCCGAACTGGCTGGTGTGCAGAAAGGCAAAAACTGCTGC
>DATAQW010000072.1:0-9863 GCA_036264445.1 Pseudacidobacterium sp. | reverse complement strand
CGCCGCAAACTGCCTTTCCACCACGACTCTCTCAGCCTTCATCCAATTTGGAAACGGCTCTCTCGTCGATTCCCGAAACTGCGTAATCAGGTTGCGAATCTGGTTCCTTCGTTCCAGCAGCCGCTCAATCAACATCTCAATCTCAGTCACATCGCCACCGTACCACTCCGGCGGCACCATCTCGGCAACCGACCAAACTTTCTGCGGATCAAGCTCTTCTACTCTGCTCAGCCACGGTTCAAAACTGTCCCAGTTCACGACACTTCGATACACAAGGTTCCGCGGATACACGCCGCGCAGCGGAGCATCCACAAATTTCCACTCCCCCGCATTGAAACAATACCCCTGGTCGATAAAAACAGCAGCGTACTTTTTCTGGCGCGGACGCTTATAAAAAACAGCCTGCCGTCCATTGGAATTGCAGGTCCACTTATCGATCACCAGCATCCCAGAAAATTCATGGAGGTTCCGTACTTCAGCAAGCTGTTCTTCCGGCAGATAATCCACCACCTGCCCCGGCATCAGTCCCCCAACCAGCTTCGATCCAAAATGCAGACCAGCTCTGCATCGTTCGCGATGCTGCCCGAAATCAATGTCCAGCTCTTTCGTATTTTCGATAAGCCAGTCCGTCACCTCAACAACATCGCAGGCCGGAACACTCAATCCCGCCATTTCCGTTATCTTTGTAGCTAGTAGTTCATTGGCCAGAACCCGCACATGCTGCGGATTATTTTGAAACTTCACCACGTACGGCTGTCCATCAGACATCAGCATAAGATGGCTCTGCGCGCCACCCCTCATCCGCCGAATCGTCTGAGTTGCAAGGACCGCCAAAAAGCCTCCGTTTCAAATCGGATTGTACTTCACAAATATACTGTCATCCTGAGCGAAGCATTTGCGCAGCAGTTTGCTTCGTTAGTCTTAGCAATGGGTGTCCCATCCTATCGCTTATTTTGCGCGATAAGATAAGAGACTATCGTTTCATCTCATTCCGCGCAGCAAGCCCAATAGCCATGGCCATCACGCAATCATCATGTGCTCCAGATCTCGCCTCCGCCTTGCCATTGCGATTCCGGACAAAACTCCTGCATTCCTGCAACAATCGCCTGCTGGAAAAAATCTGCGGTGATTCAACAAGAGCCACGGCCATAGAACTCAGCATACTCGTGCGCTGCATCGCCCCCGTCAGCCATCCATCCTGCCCATCTCGATGCTGATAAATGTCTCCATACTTACTCACACTATGCAGGTAAGCCAGTACTCCGGCCCCATGGTTATTCCTCTCGACTACCACCAGCGCACCATTGTACTCCCGCCCTACCTTAGCGGCCTGTTCTGCCAGCTCCAGCGGAGTTAGTTTCGCCTGCAACTCAGCGCACTGGAGTCCTGTCTCAATCTCAATCACCTGCGCTACTGAATAGTCTCCCCCACTGCCGCCTCCCGCTGTATCCACTGCAACCAGATACCGCTTTCCTCGCACTGGGGGGAACCATATCTGCAACTGCCCGCCCAATCGCGAAGCAATCGGTTCAGGGGCTTCCTTCGCCCGGGCATCTACCGCTCGAATGTCAAAGTAGCAGTCTCCGCTGCTCAGGAAGCACTCCATTGCGTCTTCCGGATACTCTTGCCTCGCCAGTCCACGAAAGCTTGCCGCAATCTTTCTCCGGAAGCTAATCTGTTCCCGATCTAACCCATGCCGCCGAATCAGCTCCTGCTCTTCGCTCGAGAGAGAATCTTCCTCCACCGCCTCAGTCCGATAAGCATCCTCCCACCACCAGGGAAAAAAGTGCCGGACCATTCCCGATTCCTCGGCCCCATTCCACTCCTCCCAGAAGCACCCTTCGGCGCCATTTGGAGTGGACTCCAGCACCAGCTCTCCCGCCGGAGATAGAGCGGCACGCAGTCCCTGAAGCGTTTCCGCCGCATGGCCCGGCCAGCGCGCCACCTCCGAGCAATGCAGATTGTGGATCGTCAGCCCACGGCCGGCATTCGCATCGCCGGCGCTCTCCACCCGGTATTCACTATCCAGAGAAGGAAATACAATCTGCCGCGCACTCGCCTTCGAGGTGCGTAGCGCGCCACCGCGCACCCCTTCGGGCAAGTTTTCCAGGAATCGGTGAACAATCCGGAAGATTCCCTCTGCCGCCTCCTGCGTGTGTGCGACCTGTAAAGTTAATGTTCCGGGTTGCGTAATGGTCTTCAGAAAAAACCTGCCGGCTACCCACGTACTGATCCCAATCTGCCGTGATTTAAGAACAATGTTTGCGCGACCGCGCACCTGTTCAAACTCTTTCTGCGCGCGGTTCGGACAAAGCGGCACAATCTGACCAAAACGGTCACGAATCCGTAGTAACTTTTCCGCGAGAAAAATTCCTGTGGCTTCGTCCTTCAGTGTAGGCAAGGAATCATCGAGCACCTCGCCCAGCCACTTCAATTCCCGGCCATCATCCTTGCTGTCCTCTGCTCTCTCTGAATCGTCAGAGCGCTTGGCACTCCAGATTCTAGTACGCATACCAGTTGTAATCAGGCCCGCACACCAGCGACCGTTTCCCCGCCGAAGAAATCACTAGCGAGGCTGCTGTCGTACCCAGATAATTGATCGTCTGCGAGCCGGCAGTCGTCAGGGTTACAGCGTTGGAACTTGTATCCGATTTCACAATCGTGAACTCCTCCCCCGTAGGCTGCATCTTGTCCGGCCACGCCGTATAGCAACTCGGCAACGTAATCGTCTGTGCGCCACTGGCCGTATTCGCGATCACATTCTTGTTCGCAGCCGTCAATGTAAGCGTCGATGCGGTATTGATGACCGTCGACATTGCAATGCCGCCCTGCGTACGAATCGTGCCTTGATACGTGACAGTGAAAAATGGATTCTGTCCAGCCACATGTCCCTCAAACAGATCGGTCTGATATCCGCTATATAGTTGTGCCGAATAAGCTTCGTAATTTGATGTTCCCGCCTTCGGCGCAGCCCAGACAGTGGCGACGGCACTGTTTCCCGGAGCATTGTTCGATGCACCACCCGCTGTGAATCCAGTCGTCGTCTCAGGCTCCAGCGCCTGTGCATAGTTTCCGCATCCGGTCAGATGATGAACGCTGGCAAATGTAGGTGGCACTCCTGAAGATGAAGCATAGGTAATCCAGTTCACAGAGGAGGACATCCCAAGACAGCCAATATCCGCAATCTCCATCCCATTCGTAACTGTAGAAGCCACATATGCCAGGTTTGCCGAGGGAAAGCTCATTAAATCCGGCCACTGAACATGCCCGCCATGAATGCTGATGCCATTGGTCCCCAAATAAAATGCCGCTATAGCTGGGCTGTCAGCATATGTATCGGTCCACACGCTCCCAGCGCCGCCAGTGTCATAAATCACGTAGTTGGTGGCATAGGAAGCATTCGCTGCAGAAGAACTCGTCGCTGTATTGCTGCAGGGCGCGGTAGTACATGTGTAGGGATATCCGAATCCATGAATCAGATACCCGGTATTTCCTGTACCCTCGTTGTAAACACCCGCAATCTGCGCGTTCCTCACCAGCACTGTGTCCATGTGACTGTCTATCGCTGTCTGCAGCAGATGTATGCCATACGCAGGCCGGCTCGCGGGAGTAAATGTGGATGCGCTATAGCTGACCGTTGTATTTCTCAGCAAGAAACCTGCCTGATGGCCGTTTGTTGTCGATTCTTCCCCTAGCAATATTCCTTCAGCAGTAGTGTCATTCACGGCGACATTGTCGATAAGTAACCCGCGGAACCACTGCAGCTCGATGCCATGCGTCGCATTTGCGTTCGCAAGTATTGTGAAATCCCTAAAGACGCACCCTTGCGCCTGCGCCGCATTCCCAAGAAAAATCACATCGCCAGCCAACTTAGAAGGCACATTTAGAGTAGTGGTGCCGGACGTGACATCCGCAGCCGTACTCATTCCACTTGACCCTACAAGATTCACGCACGCGCCATTACTCGGTTCCGTCAGCGTCGCACTGACTGCAAACGTACCAGGTCCAAGTTTCACCGTCTGGTTATGCCCTGTAGACGTTGCCGCGCTCGCAGCCGCACTCCATGCCGCACTCAACGTTGGATATGTAGTGCCATCCACAGTAATTTCGCCATTCACAGACGCTGCCGACAACGCGCCACCGATTTTTGCCGCACCGGAAATCGTCACATTTGCAGTGAAATTACTCTGTCCGGTCACGCTGAAGGCATTCGTCCAATGCGAACCATTCCAGACGTCATACTCATATCCGGCAAGACTCGTATTTCCGGGTGATCCTTTGAAGCAGATCCTGTTCAGTGACTGCGTGTTCCCAACCGCCGGAGTATCAAACCAGCAATAGTTGTTGGCAAATTTGGTCCCAACCATCCACTGGTTGTAGCCACCATATTGTCCATATTGCTGTTCATATCTTGTAAACACCCCAATCGATGGAGACCAAAGTATACCCATTCCAGGCACCGTTACCATCGGTTGTGCTGATTGCCCATTTGCATACAAGGGCACCGTGGCATAAGAACCACCTGTGACGTTCCCAAGCTGCAATCTGGAGCCTGTCCCAAGCGTCTCCGCTGTTTCGGCTTGTGCCGGGATAGTATCGACTCCCTCAAAAGTCAGGCGCGGATATCGGTGCAGCGCTATCTCTCCCACATGTGGATAGGAGCCTGAATACATATCCAGGTCCTTAATCTGGACATCAGCCGATGTCTCTCCGTCGAATAAGTCCAACGGGCCACCAACAGGGTCGACAACCAGGCCATCTGGCACAGGGCCTGTTACAATTTCGGCGCAGGTGAGAGCCCCTGTCTGATTGCAGTTGTCCGTATACCCGCTCCCAGGCCCTTGGATCGCGTTGATATGCGATTCTTGTATTTCAAGAGCGCCGTGCGGCTCCCCCGGCATTTCTTCAATAATCGAGCCAGCCGGCCAGTCCCCATTGATTTTCGAACCGGAAAGATTACGGGCCAGAAGGTGAACATTCCCGTCACGCGTAAACCCTTGTACCTGGACGACCTCGTATTGGCCTCGTTGAATATTAGGGTTGTATTGCGACGGCAGCGTGCTGCCGGAAAGAAAATCCTGCGGCATGATCACATAAGATACGAACGATCCAGTTCCCATATCGTTCGCGCTCTCAAAATATTGCGGCATCCAGGATGTGTCTTGTACTCCCACAGTCAATCCGGAAGGAGTCAACTCCCCTGTAAGCTGTGTCTTTTCCAGCACGCCGCCACTAACATATATGCCTGCATTCAACCTGGGCTCATTGTTATATGGGAAGCCTTCAAGGTAGAAGTGTTTGATTGAACCATATCCGCTGACGCGGAATCCGCTCATATACTTCAGCGTCTTGATGGATCCGCCGTAAAAACTGTAATTTACTGCTTTAACTACCGTGATTGCTCCATGAGGATCTGGGCTTACTGGGGTCGGCCCACCACCCGGCCCCTGATTGGCGTATGGATAAGAGTGACTAGGGCAGTTAATGCCATAGCAATAATATTCTTCTCCATAACGGTCAGCTGTGGCCCCAGGGGTAATGATCTGCGTATTAAAGAAATAACTCTCGTTAATGTCTCCACTTAGAATAAGTGGCCAACGAACATATGAGGTAGAAAGATTATCCGAGCGGAACCGCTCGCTATTGTTATTCAGCTGTAGCCCTCGCCCGCCATGGTTCGCCATCACCAGGTTTGCTATATGAAACTGAGCAGCAGCATCTACTTCTAGTAATGTTCCCGTGCTGAGATAGCCGTTTCCCTCTAATTGCAAATCAGTAATCTGTCCATTGCACACTTCATTTCCAAAACAGTTTCCTGAATACACTGTGAACAAGTTGGTCGTAGATGTGAGCTGAAGAATGCTGGCTTGACTGCTGTCGCCTTGTATACAGATATTCGAAGGAACGCGGAGAGTCGCGCTCACCTTGTAAAAACCGGCGGGTATATACACACAGGGAAGGGCGCCGTTTGTTCCTCCTTGCGGATTGGCTACCGAATATGCGATGGCAGCCTGAATAGCTGCTGTCGAATCCCTCGTCCCCGTAGAATCGGCTCCGCCCGCAAAGTCCACATGCCGTATGTCAACACGCGGCAATTTTGTAACTGCATTAGGCGTGCTCAGCGTGCCCGTCATATCTGCGCCTGCAAGAGGAACCGCAGTACTCACTACCTGGTCAACATATTGCTTCGTTGCGGCTTGACTGCTTGAAACAGGATTGCCTGCAAGCACGAGCGGTCCGCTCATACTGCCCCCGGTAAGAGACAAATAGTTGCCACTAAGTGAAGCAATCGATGCGTCAACGTATTGCTTAGTGGCATCCTGTACCGCAACCGTGGCAGGCACCAGTTGGGCGCGCACTGAAACGATCGACGCGCTGGCCGCTGTGGGCACAACCCAGTATTCTTTGTTTACTGTGCCATCACTCAGATGATAGACAGCCGTATAGTAGCTGCCCGCAGGAGACGCGCCCGCATTCGGGGATAGGTTTAACGAAACAAAACCATCTTGCCCTATGGCCACGGAAGTACTCCCTGCCGCCACTGCCTGATTATTTGCCGTTGAGAACGCCTGCCAGCTCACAATTAGTGTTCCAGTGGCTGGAGTCCCATCAGCGCGATAGACCACGCCCTGTACTGTCGTTGTTGCTATCTGCGCAAGGCAACAGTTAAGTGATGCAGATAGAGTTAGTAGTATCAACCGCATCGTTTTAACTACTACTTGCTTTTTCAGGATTACCATTCTCCATAGTCTCCACTGCGCAACAAAATAACCAAGCTAGCCAGGAATCTTGAATCCTAGCCAAAAGAAGCATTCTCAACCTTGCTTCACATTGTCTTTCTGCTGTCCCCGCTTTAACGCTTCAGCTTCTTTCAAAAGAATTCTTCCTAGACTCGGCGCTGCTCGGCGGCGTTTCTTCGACGCTGCTTCTACTTCTTCCTGTACCCCGCCTAAATCAAACAAGAGCTTCGTATGCTGAATGCTTCCGCCCGATGCTTCGTGCGTGAGCGCTCCTAGAATCGTTTTGTAGGATTTCTCAATTTCTTCCTTGGCTGTTTTTCTGAAATGTCTTGCTTTTATGGGTTCGCTCTTTACATCTGCTTTCTGCCCAATGTCATTTGCTGCCCGTGTGGTTCTCTTCTCTGGTTTGCGACGTTTTGTTATCTTTTTCATGCCTTGGCAAACGAAAAGGGAGACGGGTAACCCGCCTCCCTGAAGAATTCTTTACTCTTAATTTCAGAATAGCATTTTAGATCGAAATACTATGCCAAATTTCCTGAGACTTTATTGCCATTATTATGAATGACTTAGGAAAATTTGCGTCAGTATGCCCTCTTGACATCCATCTTAGTCGGCATGCAATAACCCTAAGTCGATACAGATCCTCGATAACTTATCGATAGTTTCTCCGTAATTTCTAATAATAGTGCGCACACTTTGCCCTATAAGGCGAGCTGCTTCTTCTTGTGTATACTCTTGCAATGCAATCTTCGAAATAAGCTCCTGCTCATAGGGATCGAGCCTTTTTAAGCACTTCTCCATGTCGAACAGAAAAATCACCGCATCTTCAAAACACCGAATGCGGTAGCTGGATGCCTTTCCACGAAAAACACCCTTCCCAAGTAATGAAGGTATACGGCCTGTCTGCAGAGAAATAAACATGTATCTGCGCAGCAGAAGTTCTGTACGCTTTCTGTAGAAAGCGATGCCATCAATCGGAACGCCAACAGCCGCGGTTGGACGTTTCGCCGCAACTGATTCTGCCCAAACATAGGGGAGTGTCAAAGCTGCGCTCATCGTGCGCCTCCTTTGGCAATGTTTCGCACCGCCACGTGCGCATGCCTGCGTGGGCGACCGGCAGAACGCCTTGACCCTGGGGGAGGAAAGACCCTCAATCTCTTCGTGCAGGTTGCGCAGTAAACTTCATTCAACTCCTGAGCGCGGAACCAAAGGCTTCCGCACCCCTCACAGACTTTTAAGTGCACGCGCATGGACATTATTCGTTTCTCCAAAACAGAAAGACCTGCAGCTTGTATTTTGTCGAGCTTTGCGCTGCAAGGAAAAAGAGGTGCATTCAACGCTGCGCTCTTGTGTCGCCGCTGTTGTTTGCATGTATTTCCCTTTTTTGGCAGGGATAGGGATAGAGACACAGATCATGAGGGATTAGGGTCGATAATTCTTAACTTTCATTGGCCTTTCTGAGCTCGCCGTCGGCATGAATCCCTTGGAGCATTCTTGAGAATGCTCCATTTGTCACGCTCTCTTTGGGTGGGCAAAGCCGCACGTCAGTCGGGCGTTTTAAGGTCTCAGAATTTCAGGCAAAAGTGAAACGAATCTATCCGCACCTTGGAAAATGGTCAATGAATCACAGCGCAACTCAGATAATACTCGGTACGTTTGCTCCCATGTTCCTCTCATAATCTCAGGAAATGTATCAGAGTAACTTTTCTTTGAGCTAACAGAGTGCTTAAAGATGTATAGCTCTTAGAAAAATTTCCACAATGAACGTCTCGCAGTTACATGAGCAGCTCCGCCGGGAATTGCTGCGCCGCATACAGCGCGGCGCGCTCAGCGGTTCGCTGCTCGCCCGTCAAACAGGGCTTAAACCTGCGCACATCTCCAACTTTCTTCATCGCAAACGCAAACTGAGTCTTGAAGCCCTCGATCGCGTGCTGTCAGCGCAGATGCTCAACATTGAAGACCTTCTCCACAATGTTCGTGATAAAAAACAGCTCTCAGGACAAGAAGAACTATCCCGTTCAAGCAAAGTTCCTCTTGTTACTCAATCGGCTATCAATGAAGCCGGAATCCGCGCTAGTTCCATTTCGGAGCTCATACAGTTACCTTTTAGCTACCTCGATCACTTAAGCGCCCGAAGATCACCCGAGCGGCGCAGCTGGGAAAGATTCGTCGCCATACGCATCAGCCACACTCAGGCCGACGCAATGATGCCGGCAGTGAAGCCGCACTCAATGCTGGTACTCGACCGTCACTACACGTCACTTACTCCTTATCGTGCGCCGTTGCCAAACATTTATGCCATTCATATAGGAAGGGAGATTATCGTCCGTTACGCTACTCTCCGGGGCGGCAACATTGTTCTTCGTCCTGCCAGGCTGGAGTATCCAGTTGAGCTTTTAGAGATGAAACCAGGACAATCGCCATCAGACTTCATCATCGGACGCGTGTGCGCCAGCATCTCGGAGCTATAGGTCTCGCGCTCGTGCATTTTTTTGATAGCATCGCCACGGAGGGAGTTGTTTCATGGACCAGCCACCGATATCGGTCAACGGCGCGCGCCGGAACGAAGACATTGCACTCGATCTGCTCAAATTTGTTGCCGTAACCACGGGCGTAGGCCGCGCAGCCACCTCATCCACCGGCTTTGGCGCCGCTTCCACACCGAAACCAGAAGATCACGTCAATCAACTGCTTGAGCTTTATTCCCACTGCCTGCGCGCGGTTGAAGGGAAGGGAGAAGCGCGATAGCGCGTCATTTTGACAGATCCAGCCGTACAAAACGTTGTGGTTTGCGGAGGGGGTGTTTTCGGACTGAATCACCTGCGCATATATAGGACCCTGCAACAGTCCGGCCATCCTGTCAGGCTTACGGCGATCATCGAAACAGATGAGGCGCGCGTCTCCACTCTCACCAGCGATTGGCGCGTGCCTGTCTACCACTCTATCGACGCTTGCCTTAGAGATCACAAAAGCGGCAATGTCCAGATCGATGCCGCTTCGGTGTGTGTTCCCACGGTTACCCATTTTCAGACGGCATCAGCACTTCTTCATGCAGGAATCGATGTACTCGTAGAGAAGCCGATTACCTCTTCACTTGATGAGGCGGACAGGCTGATTGATATA
>DATAQW010000062.1:0-7527 GCA_036264445.1 Pseudacidobacterium sp. | reverse complement strand
GGCATTTTTCCAGGAGGGAATTCGATCCATCCGTATTCAGCCCTGCCCAGCACGAGAGAGTTGTCTGTAGTGCGCAAACCTGCATAGTAACCATTGTAGGAATCAACACCTTGTTCAATATCACTGCCTCGAATGATGAGTCCTGCATCTCCCCCATTCCCTAGAAGCTGCACGTCCGCTTCTGCGGAATAGTTTTCCCAGTAATTTGAGCCTGTAATGAGTTTTGCGCCCCTGTCACTGGAGTCATTCTTAATAGCTCCATTCATAATGCTCCAATCACCGGAGTAACGTGTCCATTCTTCTGCTTTGCCAGCAGAAAACGAGTCCTGATAAGGCAGGCCACGCCATGGACTATGTAAATAAAAAAGGATGGCAGTCAAAACGAGCAGTACTACACCCGAAAAAACCAAAACGCGAGTTTTCATCAGGGCAGTCAAGGCCTGTGCCCCCAGTCCCGATTCATCAGACGCTGTGCCTGAGGCGAGTCAATATTCTCCCAGGTAAGAAGAGTGGGTTGCAGTTTTATCATCTGGGCGGGCAGTGTCCCATTGCGATGCGCTGCAAGCATCGTCATTGCCAGATAGCCCATTTGGTAGGTGTCTTCGGCGATCAAAGAATCCATTGCGTGTGAGCGGACCTGGCTTCCGAGCTCAACACTTTGCTCAAAACCTATTAACTTAACCTGGCCGGTTAATCCTCTGGATTGCAACGCAGCAATGGCTCCGTAACTCGCAACTGCCGAAAGTGTGAAAATTGCATCGAGTTCGTGATGCGCAGCAAGCACTTCATCAGTAATTTGCTGTGCCTCAGATCCGTTGTGCGTTCCAATACGTCGCTCTGCGATAACTACATCTGGAAAACGCTTCTGCAAGGTATTTTCAAATGCATGAAGAATATCTAGTTCGCTAAGCGATTCCGGATTGACGCCAAGTACAGCCACAGAGCCTCTGCCATTCAAAATCTGACCTATGCGCGTGGCTGCTAAATACCCGCTGGCATCATCATCATTCACAATATAGGCGAGATTTCGCTGCGGAGGAATTGGCAACGGGGAAGCGATGACCACTGTAGGCACCTCTTTATTAAGAGCCCTCCGGATTGGAGCCATGAGTGCAAGGGGTTGGTCAGGCGCAATAATCAGGCCTTTATATCGTTTATCGATAACGCGATCAACCAAAGCTGCTTGTTGCTTAATATCGTCTTCGCTGGTTGGGGCATTCCAATACACCTGAACACTCCGAGGGCCAGCGGCAAACTCTGCTCCCGCATGCGCTGCTTCCCATAGGGTCAACGCTGTTGTTCGAGGAATCACTGCAACGCGAAGATTGCTTTGCTTGCATCCGGAAATAGCGATGATCCAGAGTGCAACGGAGAGGCAGCACCGCAAAGGCCGGGTCTTATAGCGCAGTCTCATTGGCTTGTAGTGCGGAGTCTAATCGATTCCGGGAAAACGATGCAGTAAAAAGCATGAAAAACGATGCGCACCGATTCGCCAGCATTATGGTGGCAATGAGGTATGTCTTGTAAAAATCGCCCGCTTACCGCCTTTTTCGAGAAAAGGCATTGACAAACCTTATCCTGTTTTTGTATTAAAGATTGACTCTATGTAACCGCTTCCACGATGAAAGAGAAGCGATGATACCCAACTGGCAATAAAGAATGCTGCTCCTTTCGAGCGATCTAAATTCATCGATGGAAGCGCTTACTGTGATATTAAAACCCCTGGCTACGAAAACACTCTTATTTCATACTCGCGCGCCAGATTACAAAAGTTGCACTTTTTCAGGAGGAGAGATGCGAAAGACAACTTGGAAACAGGCAACACGGATTTGTTTGTGCGCATTGTTGATTGCAAGTGGAACTGCCTGGGCCCAGACGGTGCGTGGCGGCATCGGGGGCACAGTTACCGATTCGTCCGGCGCAGTGGTATCGGGTGCAACCATTCAGGCGAAAAACGAGAA
This sequence comes from Pseudacidobacterium sp., assembly GCA_036264445.1. GTDB lineage: Bacteria > Acidobacteriota > Terriglobia > Terriglobales > Acidobacteriaceae > Pseudacidobacterium. The sequence goes on along the minus strand of DATAQW010000062.1, from coordinate 5,566 downwards.
AACGGGAGACATTTCAACAGTAATTTCTACTTCAGCGGGAGCATACCGGTTTCCCGAGCTTCCATTAGGCATCTATGACATCGCTGTTTCAGCCGCTGGATTCAGAAACGCTATATTGACAGGCGTGCCGGTACGAATCCAACAGATAACCGCACTCGATGTGACGTTACAGCCCGGTACAACAACAGAGACGGTAACAGTAAACGCGAATGCGCTGACAGTTGAGAGTCAAACATCAGATATAGGTGGAATTATTTCTAACCAGCAGATCGTAGAACTGCCTCTGGCGCTGGGCGGCGTCGGAGCACTCCGTTCACCAGAGGCGTTTGTGTTTTTGCTGCCGGGCACGACTGGTCCAGGAACGGCGAACAGCAACAATGGGATTTTCCTGTCAAAGATCGCAGGCGGCCAGAATTACGGCAACGAAGTGCTCATTGACGGCGCCAGCCAGCAGCGCAGTGAGAATGGTTCATCCTTTGATGAAGAAGCGCCATCGGTGGAAGCTTTGCAGGAATTCAAAATTACCACGGCTCTCCCCCAGGCCGAATATGGACGCACTACGGGCGGGATTGAAAATTTTGTAACTAAATCAGGCACAAATAGTTTTCATGGGACAGCGTATGAGATTTTTCGCAACGAAGATCTGAATGCCAATACCTGGTTTAACAATGGAAATCAGGCTTTCTTCTGCTCCGGCGCAGACAATACGCCTGATTGCCGTAAGCAATATGCCAGGCCGGAAGACAAGAAGAATGATTATGGCGTTACGCTAGGCGGCCCGGTATGGATTCCTAAAGTCTTTAATGGCCGAGACAAGCTCTTCTTCTTTTTCAGCTGGGAACAGCTGGGCTATACAGTAGGAGCCACGAATATCTCCACTGTTCCAACCGTTGCAATGCGCAATGGCGATTTCTCCGGTCCGCTCATTTACAGGACGGATCTAGCGCCCGTGGGAACAAATCCCTGCCAGGGTAACGCTCCGGTCTATCAAGGTGAAATCTTTGATCCACAAACCGCGCAGACTGTGTCGACTCCTAATGGAACAGTTACATGCCGGAGTCAGTTTCCAGGGAACAAAATAGACCCGAGCCGGTTCAGCCCGGTGGCCCTGAACTTGCTCGGTTACTATCCGTTGCCTACAAATGATCTGCAGTTTAATAACTTTACTTTTCCGAGCGCGGTCCCAATCAACAACACCACATATACTGTGCGTATTGACGCGTACCTTTCGCAGAAGAGCAGAATCTGGGGTTCATATAATACCCGCGAAAACAATAGGATTTCCGGTGGAAATCCACTTCTTCCCGATCCAGTCGATCCAAATACCTGGAAACAGGATTTCACCACTCATTTCGGACGCTTCGGGTGGGACTATTCATTTACACCAAATCTGCTGAATCACTTCAATTTCGGCTCAAATCGCACCAATAGCGTTAATTACGCACAGGCAATTTTTGCCGGCGTAAACTGGTCGCAGAAACTTGGAATCGGAAACGCAGATTCCAAAAACTTTCCGCAAATCACAAATGGAAACGTCGTCAATCTTGGTAATCCACCGCAGAATGACGACAACATCGATAATGGATTGCGCCTGAATGAAAGCGTGGCGTGGCAAAAAGGGCGTCATAGCCTCGCATTCGGCTTTGATCTACGCTGGCAGCAGTATTCTCCACTTAACGGCAATAGCCCTGTCGTCAATTTCTGTACCGACCAAACAGTATCGGCGGCAGGGATTGCCGATGGGTTCGGCTTTGCCAGCCAGATGCTTGGTCTTGCCTGTGGCGGAAGCCAGAGCATCATTCCGCACCAGTCCCGCTGGACTTCCTGGTATTACGGGCTGTTCGCCCAGGATGACTTCAAGGTCGCGCGAGATTTGACGCTAAATCTTGGTGTGCGCTGGGACGTCGACATGCCGCGCCACGAAGCAATAAACTACACATCAAACTTCAGCCCCACGGCGAACGATCCTGAGTTCAACGTCCCCGGCGCGCTTGTATTCGGCACCACCTGCAATGGCTGCAATACCGCATGGGCTGACACATGGTACAAAGACATAGCTCCACGCATAGGATTTGCCTATTCTCCGTCGCAGTTCGGAAACAATACTGTCTTTCGAGGCGGCGCAGGCATCATGTATGGGCCGCTGCAGTACTCCGATTTCGGCGGCAGCATGACCAGTGGATACAGAGCAAACCCGAGCTTTCCAGATAACGGCTTTGATCCATCGTTCACTCTCGACTCAGGGTTCCCGGCATTCCCACAGCCGCCGAACCTCGATCCCGGAATCTTTAACGGCCAGCCAGTGAGCGGCTCTTATATCGAGAAACAATATGGCCGTCCCGCAATGGTCAGTGAATGGACTCTGCAACTTCAACAACAGGTTGCGAAAGATTTGATCATGACTATTGGGTATGTCGGAAATAAGGCTCAGAACCTGCGCTCGAATATCCAGAACATCAACAACATTGATCAGAAGTATTTTGCATTAGGCAACCATCTGAATGATCAGGTTGTGGGCAATACTGTCGGCGTGACCGAGCCATTTCCCGGATTCAATGCCTTGTGGCATGGAGCACAGGTGCAGCGTGCGCTTCGTCCCTTCCCGCAATATGACTTCATCGATAGCGGGTGCTGCCTGCAGAACGTCGGCATGTCGAGTTATCAGGCCATGCTTGTTTCGTTGGAAAGCCACTTCCAGAACGGTCTGAGTTTCCTTGCGTCCTATACATGGGCAAAGCAGATAACGAATTCGGACAGCTTATTACCCAACAATGGAGTCTCAGTCGTACAAGTACAGAATGTGAACAATCTGCGTGATGAGAAGTCCGTTAGTGCTCAGGACGTTCCGCATACAGTGGTTCTCAGCTGGTTATATGGACTGCCATTTGGCAGGGGCAAAACATGGCTGAACAATGGATTCTTAAGTTACGTCGCAGGTGGATGGCAAGTAGGCGCAGTCCAACGCTACATGTCGGGCCAGCCATTCTCATTCTGCTGTGCTTCCGGCATTCCTGGCTTCCAGAACGCGATACGAATGGATCGAGTGTCCGGGTCTGATTTGAAGAGTCCTGCGTATCATCGAGGGCACATCAACCCAATTGGCGCCACACAGGCTAATCCAGAAACAAATACCTTGTTTAATTTAGACACGATTCGCCAGCCAAATGGTGGGGCCTTCTTCGATCAGAATGCTGTAGCAAATCGCGGTCAGTTCGGCGCCTTCAATCTCGGCAACATACCTCGTGTGACGGGGGAAGTGCGCACGCCTGCATACTACAACGAGGATTTCAGTATTCTCAAAAACACACCAATCCATGAAAGTGTGGTATTTCAACTTAAATTTGAGCTGTTGAATGCCTTCAACAGGCACACATTCGCAATCCCGTATACACCGGGTCAGCCTTACGTATCGCCGACAGATACTCTGTTCGGAGTGCCAAATAGTACCGTGACAAACCCACGGAACGTTCAAATTACCGGAAGAATCAATTTCTAACGATGTAAGCGCTAAATAGCTTGAGGTGCCTCCCAGACCCGTCGGAAGGGAACTCCGGCGGGTCCTTTTTAGGAATTGGTGGGTCTTTTAAGTAGGAATTTAGGTTATCTGGGATCTCCGGCAGATTTCGCGCCGTATAACTTTTCGCTTAATGCAAGTTCTTGTTTCGCACGATCTGCCATACCGGCTTTGCGGTATGCGAGGCCGAGTTCATAGTGAAGGCGTGCATCCTTTGCGTTTAATGCAACTGCTTTTTCGAGCTGGGCAATTCCTTCTTGCATTTTGCCAACATCGGTCAACGCACGGCCCAGCTTTTCGTGACATTCAGCGCACTCTGAATTGATGCTCACTGCTTGTTTGAGCATGGGTATCGCCTCCTGTGCGCGGTCTTGGTCGAGCAAAAAACTGCCATAGTTCAAATACGACCATTCATCAGCATGCGCATCATCGCGGGCCAAAGCTACAGCCTTTTGGAAGATCTGATCCGCGTCAGTCAAACGGTTCTCGGCCCCGTACACCAGGCCAAGATTCTCGGCGGCCTTGATATTCTTGGGGTCGAGCGCCAGCGTTTTCTGAAACGCCTGTTCAGCTTCATGGAAACGGCTTTGTGTGTAATAACAGCGGCCCAATGAGTACCATGCCTCGGAATTGCTGGGGTCGAGTTGCACAGCTTTCTCAAGCCAATGAATTGCATCTGGATAATCATTCAGCAAAACGTAATTCAGTCCGGCGATGCGAAGTTCTTCTGATGTCGGGGTTTGTAATTTAGCGGCGTGGGTAAGGGTAGTTAGCGATTCGCGCGGCTTGTCTTCCCGCTGCTGCACGAGACCAAGCATATAGAGTGCTTCTGCGGAATTGGGATGCCGCTCAATAAAGCTGGTCAGAGATTTGTCTGCTTCCGATAGGCGGTTGAGACGCAAGAATGCCTTTCCTGCAAAGAGAAGGGCATCAGTGGATCCGGGCGAGGCCGTTTCGGCCTGTGTCATAAGGGCAGCGGCACTCTCCCATTGCCTGGCATCAAAGGCAGCTCTTCCCTGAACGTAAAGCGCATTCTGGCCATCTACAGCCGTAGTGCCTGTGCTTATCAGGAACAAGGCGGCAACAATGGAAATACAGCAATTCATTTCTGGTCCTGCATTGGATTAGAGCTGTCCACCTTCATCTTCTTGAGCTCGGCAAGGGCGCGCGCGGCATCGTCGGGCCTATGCAGGCGCTGGTAGAGGCGCGCTAAGTGGAAGTATGCGCCGCGCTTGATGAAATCCGAGGGCCCTGCATCAAGGCTCTTCTCCAGCCAAGTCACAGCTTCCTGGTCATGCCCCAGTTTTGCCATCCCTAAACCAAGATAAAAGAACCCCGGCGCTGGGTGTTGCAACAGTGGCACTGCCTTTTGAAGCAATGAAACGCCATCAGCGGGATGTTCCTGTTCCACATCGATCTTGCCGAGATTGTAGAGCGCAATCGGATTATCAGGATTCAATTTCAATTCAGACTCATAGGCTCTTGCTGCCTGATCGAATTGACTCATCTTCTGGTATTCAGAGCCGAGCGCTTCATACAGGTCAGCATTTCCAGGCTGCTTTGCCAATGCAGCCTGGTATTCTTTGATCGCTTGCTGGGAATTCCCCATGTCAGCGTAGGCCTGCCCAAGAGCGCGATGCACATGCCACGAATCTGGATCGAGCTCACGCATGTGTGTGTAACTCTCATTTGCCACCAGGCTATGAGCCCGCGCCCGATAATCAAGAACATCCATGTCATTCGGAGCCAATTTAGCAGCGTCGTCCAGGGGCGGTATCGCCGCATCCGGCTTATCGGCAGCCAGTTCCACAATGCCCAGCCATGTCAGCGCCTCTATATTTTTAGGATTGATCGCAATTTCCTGTTTGAGGGCCGCACGCGCAGCTTCTAAATTGTTGCGCTGGTATTCTGCAATGCCAAGAAAGAGATGCGCCCCTTGGATAGATGGAGCAAGCTCAATGGTCTTTTTTAGCTGTGGCACAGCTTGCTCTGCTTTTCCTTCGCGCAGTAACGCCATGCCCAGATCAAGATAAGCCTCCGGCATTTGCGGCG
>DATAQW010000394.1:0-7892 GCA_036264445.1 Pseudacidobacterium sp. | reverse complement strand
ACAACCGTTCTTCAACATTCCAACTGGTTACGCGAGAGTTTTACGCCGTCAAGACGGCCTAGCAGGGTTACAGCCACGGTTTCTGGCTGGAAGAGCTGGTTCGCCATGGCGAGCACCTGGTCTTCAGTGATGGCTTCCACTCGATCAAGAATCTCCTGCATTCCAAAGAAGTGGGCAAAGTACATCTGCTGGCGCGCGAGGTTCGACATGCGCGACATTGAACTCTCAAGCGAAAGCAACAGATTGCCCTTGAGCTGATCCTTGGCGCGACGCAGTTCATCGGCAGGCAGCGGCTCGGTCTTGAGACGGCGAAACTGTTCCATGACCAGGTGGATAACCTGAAGCGCCCGGTCAGAGGATGTTCCAGCGTAGACGCAAAGTGAACCTGTATCGCTGTAGGGATTCAGATCACTGTAGATCGAGTAAGCGAGCCCGCGCTCTTCCCGTACGGTCTGGAAGAGGCGGGAACTCATGCCTCCGCCGAGGATGGTGTTCAGAACCAGGGTGACGTAACGTGACTCATCGGCGATGGGAGGAGCGGGCACGCCAAGACAAAGCTGCACCTGCTCAAGCGCTTTCTTGTTCTTGAGGATGATACGGGCCGCTGTCTTAGGAGGAACCTGGACTGTTAGTGATTCAGCTGAGGGTAGTGACTCAAAGCGGCGTGTAACCTGCTCTACAAACAGGTCGTGGTCAATGTTTCCTGCCGCCGAGAAGATCATGTTGCTGCCATGGAAGCGCTGTCCGTAGAACGTACAGAGCGTGTTCCGCTCGAAACGGCGCACGGTTTCGCGGGTACCGAGGATGGGACGACCCAGAGGATGGTCCTTCCAGAAATTCTGGGTAAAAATCTCGTGGACGAGGAAGTCGGGATTGTCCTCATCCATCTTGATCTCTTCCAGAATCACCCCGCGCTCACGTGAAATCTCATCATTTGCGAAGACGGGATTCAGAACGAGGTCGGAAAGAATGTCCAGAGCAACTGGGACATGCTCGTCGAGCACCTTGATGTTGAAGCAGACGGTTTCCTTGCCGGTAAAAGCGTCGAGATTGCCGCCAATGGCGTCCACTTCGCGGGCGATCAGCTGCGCCGAGCGCGATTTGGTGCCTTTGAAGACCATATGCTCCACAAAATGGGAGATGCCGTTCACTTCCTGGGTCTCATGGCGCGATCCTGCGCGAATCCAGACACCCATGGCCACGGAACGAATGTGGTCCATCTTTTCGGTCAGAATGGTCAGCCCGTTGGGCAAAGTGGTGCGGCGAATATTGCGTTCGTTGTCCATCGTGTATCCAAGTTGATGCTGCCAGGCGTCAACTTGATAGTGCTCGTATCGTGCTCGAGACCGGGAGAGTTGCGCTATGCTGTCTTGAGACGGAGCTTATGAACTTATGCCGCCGGGCAGGAAAAACTCTTCTTCTATTTTAGACTCTCCGGCCCCCACTATGCTGCATAGTCTTTTTGGACTTAATAATCAACAACTTAGAGATTTGATGGCGGAGTTTTCCGCTCCAGCGTACCGGGCAAAACAGCTTTCGGATGCCCTTTACAGACAATGGAACGATGACCTGGCCGAGGTTTCTACGCTGCCAAAATCGTTGCGCGAATCGCTGGTAGAGGCGGGCTATCACGTCGGACTGCCTCGGATCGTTGAGGCATTCAAGTCGATCGACGGCACGGAGCGATACCTGATTGCCGGAAACGATGGCCAGACAGTCGAGACTGTCTGGATGCCGGATGGCGATGGCGGCGAAGCAGGCGACGGATCGGAAGCGGAGACTGATTTGCGTCGAGCTACGATCTGCGTTTCCAGCCAAATTGGCTGCGCGGTGAACTGCCAGTTCTGCCTTACGGCGAAACTGGGGATCATCCGCAACTTGACGGCAGGCGAAATCGCGGGACAGGTTGTTGCGGTGCTCAAGCGGCACAACGTAAGGATTGGCCAGGACCGCATCAACCTCGTCTTTATGGGAATGGGCGAGCCGTTTCTGAATTATGACGAGTTCATGGCAGCGGTACGGCTCCTTGTCGAAGAAGTTGGTATTCCAGAGTCGCGGATGACTGTCTCGACTTCGGGGATTGTTCCGGGAATTCTGCGTTTTGCCGAAGAAAAGATCAGGCCGAAGCTCGCGATCTCATTGAATGCTCCGAATGATCAGGTGCGCACTGACATCATGCCGATCACCCGCAAATGGGACATCGCTCATGTGATTCAGGCTGTGCGTAGGGTGCCGCGGCGCGCGAAGGAAAAAATCACGTTCGAATATGTGTTGCTTGGCGGATTGAATGACCGCATTTCTGATGCTGACGAAGTTGCACGGCTCCTGCGACGGGCAAATCTACCGCTGAAGGTGAACCTGATTGTCTGGAATCCGGGTCCAGGCATGCGCTACAGCATGTCCGATCCTCACACCGTCCACAAATTCCAGTATCAGCTTAAATTCAATGGAATTCCGGCATACGTCCGGCGGCCTCGCGGAAGGGATATTTTTGCCGCATGCGGGCAGTTGAAGCGGACAACTGAGTTGGTGACGTTGTCTTAAGCAGAGATTCTTCAGTGAGCAGCTTCTACGTCCGCGATTGTGCTTCAAGCGCAAGCCCAATGACCTCTGACGCGACGCGGTCCGCATCATGACGCAAAACATCGCCTTCTGCTGCAAAATCGCCGGTAATGCAACGTATGCCCATGGCTTCGATGCGGTCGATATCGGGCTGAATCGGCTCGGCGCCCTCGGCTGCGTAGCGTTGGCGTATGTCTTCCGAGATCGCGCCGGTATGAATCAGTGCGTAGTCAAAGATTGGTTTCCTCGCGTGCTCGTAAATGCGCTCGATATGCTGCGAGGCAGTGAGGTGCAGGCTTTCATTGGCCTGTGTCATCAGGTTGCAGATGTAGACTCGGACGCCGCGTGCATTGGCCATTGCTTCAGGAATACCCTGCACTAGAAGGTTTGTAATCAGGCTGGTAAAGAGCGAGCCCGGGCCAATCGTGATGATGTCAGCATTCGCAATGGCGTCGAGCGTTTCCGGTAAAGGCTTCGCGTCAGGTGGATTCATGCTCAGCTCGACAATGCTTTTTTTGCTGGCGGTGATGTTGGTTTCGCCGCATACGAGCTCGTTGTCATCCATCCGTGCCGTCAGGCTTACGTTCGCCGTAGTGGCGGGATAGATATGACCGCGCGTGGCCAGGATTTCTGCTGAAAGACGGACTGCTTCAGCAAAGTCGCCCGTCATTTCTGAAAGAGCAATGACAAAAAGGTTGCCGAAATTATGGCCTTCCAGCCCTGTTCCAGTGCGAAAGCGATGATTGAAGAGGCGCGAAAGCAAATGCTCGTCCTCTGAGAGGGCGACCATGCAGTTGCGCAGATCACCCGGAGGAAGCACGTTGAAGTCCTTGCGCAGGCGGCCGCTCGAACCGCCGTCATCGGTAACAGTAACAATGGCGCTGAGATTGCTGATGAGGTTGAGATAGCCGTCAGAATGCACGCCGCTGGGCGAGGGCGCGTAGTGCTTCAATCCGCGGAGGATGGTGGAAAGTCCAGTGCCTCCGCCCATAGCAACTACCCGCAAATCAGCCTGACTGGTTTGCCGAGTGTCGAGCGAGGGTGCGAATGTTACTGACTTCATAAAATGCGGCTTCAGTGTGGGTGTCGAAGCCCCGCCCAATCTTACTCTGTGCAGGAACCCGGCCTGAATGGCAAAGTTACGGTGTTTCCGGATAAAGCAGCTCGGTAAAGCGCGGATCGTCGGCCATATCCTGAAAATCTGAATCAGTGCGGGCCTGGATACGGTTCTGCGCATTTAACTGGATAGCTGTGGCCAGATGCTCGAGACACTCTTCGGCCTGACCGGTAATGCTGTTCAGGATGGCAAGGCCGTAGTGCGCATAGTCCGCTGAACGGTCTTTTTTGAGGATGTTTTCGAGGTGATCGCGCGCATCTTCGTAGTCACCTGTGTTTAAGAGGGAGATGGCGTAGTCGTACTCCTCGCCCAAGGTGACGAAGGTGCGTATGTTCTGCCTGGTCTGACGTTCGCAGGCAGTGAGATACACCTTGGTCCGCTCCATTAATTCTGGCGGAGCTATAGGCAGGAGTTTTTCGAAAGCAGCGCGGGCCTTGTCGAATTTGCCCTCCTGCATCAGTTGTACGGCGCTCTGGTAAAGCTTCAGCGCCTGCTCATATTCTTTGTCAATTACCGGGCGACCCTGACTGGCCACAGCGCGAGTAGTACGGCGGGAACCAGCCTGACGTGTTTCTTGCATACTGATGATTTCCCTGATTTTCTTGATCCATGCCGCGCCCAGGCGCATGCATGAGAAATTTTTTCCCGTTGAACTCGTTTTTATACGCAGAAGTGGGCTGCGAGTCAAATTTGTGGCAGGGAATAGCTGTCAGCGGCCAGCGATAAGATGGTCGTTACGCCTTCGGCGCAAGCTAAGAAGCGGATAGCTAAAAACCGGATTGGCCATTTGCCGATCATCTCTCAGTTACCCGCCTTTTAGCTTATAAAGCTTGCGCCAAAAAGGCGCTGACTGCTTCCTGCTATTTATCTGACCAGACAGCAAGCTCATTTCCTGCTGGATCGGCAAAATGAAAGCGCCTTCCTCCGGGGAAAGAGAATGTGTCTTTCGTGATTTTGCCACTCGCGGCCCTGACTTTCTGTTGGATTGCTTCGAGATCTGAAGAATAGAGAATCACCAGTGGGCCTGATCCCGTCTTTGCCTCACCGCGGGCGAAGCCTCCGTCAACGCGGCCATCATTGAAGCTGACGTAGTCATCGCCCCAGTCTTGGAATTTCCAGTCGAAGACTTTTCCATAGAAATCCTTGATCGTCCCCAGGTCAGGTGTGGTGAATTCGACGTAATCGATAGCGCGGTCAATGTGCGCATGTTGCATGGGAATCTCCTGGTGAGCGGATGAAGGTTGAAGCACACCATAACAGCGTGCTTGCCGACCTACATCCACGCCTCTGCAAGCAAAAGGAGAGCGCAGGTAGAGTCTTCTGGTGGAGCTCCGTGCGAAGACCCGCTAGGTACGAACACCACTATACACGAGACTTATAGACCGCAGGGTTCAGCGTTGGATCGTTGTACATCTTGAGTTGGCGATAAAGTTTGAAGCGGCGTTCACCTTTGAGGGTCTGCTGCCAGAGGCGGTCGAGGCAGACAGCAAGATCATCGCGCTGGTCTTTGAGTATCTGATAACGCTGGCGATTGCGCTCGGCATGCCCGTCAGGGGCATCCTTGCGATTGACTTCTTCCGAGGTATGAAAAAGCTTAAGCGCGAGAATCGAGAGCCGATCAATGATGAGGCCAGGACTTTCAGAGTTCAATTCAGCCTCAGGATTGGGCAGGTTCAATGCCCGCAAATGATCGAGCAGCAGAATGTCGCAGCGTTCAGCGAGGTCGTTGCGCCTCTGGTTGATGCGGTCGATGGCGCGCTTTACCTCGGCGATATCGTGGTCTGTCGCGTTCGGCACGCGGGCCTTGTCCTCGGTGTGCCAAAGCTCGAAATTTGCCAGATGCTGCGCGATAACGGTATCGAAGAATTCTCCATGGCTTTCGTCTGGGGACGCTGGAGCCTGCTTGTGCCATGACGCAGTCAGTCTGTCATGATGCTGCACAATTTCTGCGGTGGAAAGAAACATCTTTCAGTGAAGATATCAGATGATCTCGATCTGTTACTGAATCGGCTATCGTAGAAGTATGGCCGCATCCGCCTGAAAGGAATCTTCGTGAGCCAATCCGCCTACCAGTTTCCCCACCGCCGCTACAATCCGCTGCGCCGCCAATGGGTGCTGATTTCGCCTCACCGCACGCAGCGTCCCTGGCAGGGGGAAGTGAACCAGTCATCGGGTTTTTCCGATGTGCATTATGATCCGTCGTGCTATCTCTGCCCAGGAAATGAGCGGGCAGGAGGGCATCTTAACCCTTGTTATGAAAACGTGTTCATTTTTGATAACGATTACGCCGCTCTTCTTCCTGACTCGCCCGCTCCTGAGACGCAAGGCATGCCCGGGCTTCTGCGCGCTGAGCAGGAGCGCGGACGGTGCCGCGTGCTGTGCTTCCATCCTGATCACAGCCTGACGCTGGCTTTGATGGAAGAGGCAGACGTTCGCCGCGTGGTGGATGGATGGACTGAACAGTACATTGAGTTGGCAGCAAATCCGGCTATCAGCTATGTGCAGATTTTTGAAAACCGCGGCGCGATGATGGGCGCGAGTAATCCCCACCCTCACTGCCAGATATGGGCGACGGAACATATTCCAGATGAGCCTGAGACAGAAACCAAGTCGCTGAAGGCTTATCAGGGAAGCCATGGCTCATGCATGCTGTGTGATTACCTGAAGATCGAAGCCAACGAGCAGACGCGCGTCGTCTGTGAGAATGATGAATTTCTCGTGGTCGTACCATGGTGGGCGGTGTGGCCTTTCGAAACGCTAATGCTGGCGAAGAAGCATGTTGGATCGTTGGCAGAGTTTACGGATGCGCAGAAGACAGCCCTCGCGAACATCCTGAAGCAAATAACGACTCGCTACGACAATCTCTTTCAGACAAGTTTTCCATACACAATGGGCTTCCACCAGACTCCATGCGATGGAGAAAAGCACGAGGAGTGGCATTTCCATGCGCATTACTATCCGCCGCTGCTGCGCTCTGCGACTGTGCGCAAATTTATGGTAGGATTCGAGATGCTCGGAATGCCGCAGCGCGATATTACCCCGGAAAGTGCGGCTGAGCGGCTGCGGGCTGTGTCCGCGGTCCTTTAGAGCGACCAGGTCTTAAAAAGAGTCGCGGAAGAATTTGCCTGGGTATGCTGCTTAGAACTCTGATCTGGAGTGGCTACCAGAATGAGCACGAGAAATTTTGCGTTGCTTGCCCTGGTGCTTGCGTGTTTTGCTCATACGGCATCTGGCGAGGACCTCAAAAGCAAAATCTCCGACAAAAAGCTGCGGGACTCGGGCGACTTCAACCGTAGCATCTACTACAAGAACAAGCTCGAATTTTCTCTGGAGACGGGATGGCTTCCCAACAACATCCCGTTTGTCTTCGACTTTCTGGTAGGCAGCCGCTATTCAGAGTGGCCACTGCACTACACGCTTGTACCCAATATTGCATCTCTCCGATGGCATGTGGACAACATCTGGGGCTGGGGGGTTTTACGCGGTAACACTGATTTCACCTTCAGCGGCTTGTACACTGCGATTCCCAGAGGGCCAGAAACGCGCTATTTCGCCTTCCTTTACGGCATTCGGCGCAATTTTATCCAGCCCAGATGGCGGATTGTGCCTTACTTTGAAGCGCGCGGCGGCGTCGGGGACATCAACGCGAAAGGTCCTTACGGCGTGCTGTACGCCCAGGGGCAGGACTTGACGTTCACCCTGTTGATGGGAAGTGGTGCGCGTTATAACTTCAATTCGAAATACAGCCTTTCAGCCGGAATGACATATATGCACGTTTAGAATTTCTACTTGTCGGAGCCGAGATATGAAGATTTCGGGATTAATGTTTACGGGCCAATCGTGGGGATCAATATGCGTATAGGCAAGCCGAAAATGCGCTCAGAACACTAAGCACGAACTCGGAGTTGATTCCGGCCATAAATTTTGGAAATTTATGGTGAGCCCGCTGGGATTCGAACCCAGGACCCACGCCTTAAAAGGGCGTTGCTCTACCAGCTGAGCTACGAGCTCACGGGGTAACCCGCTACTTCAAAACTAACATAAAAATGACAGTTGGCGGACATATAAGGGCGCATCCTACAGTCTGATATATGGAGTATGTATATTGAGTGGGCAGCGGGTTTGTTAACTCCCGCGTATACTTCATCCCGATGAGAGCACGTATGATTTTCCCGGAAGGGTTTAAGTGCCTAGGTTTTCTGTTGATGGTGTT
>DATAQW010000372.1:0-30498 GCA_036264445.1 Pseudacidobacterium sp. | reverse complement strand
GCTGCGCTTTGACAATTGAGGTGTTCAACTCGGCGATCCGCATTCGCCGAATCGATATGGCTTTGGTCTTGAAATGAAATTCTACGAATGGTCAGCGCTCCAGGAATAGGGCGCGCTTAGCAAGCAATAGCAATGAGGAGGTGAAGAGAAGTGAAAAGCACAAAGATAAAAGTACTCGTGACATTCGCCCTGGTTTCGATCATCGCCGCGCTGACTGTAGGCGTTGTCATACATCGACGGCATTTACGATCTGTCGCCGAAGCTGGACTGCAAAAGGAAATCGGCGACAATAATGATGGTTTACAACAGATGCGAGAGTCGCTTCCAAAAGAGATCGACAACATAACCGCAATCACAACTTTGCTAACAGAAAGAGAGGCCGGCAGGCCGACAGACGGGAAAACTCCTGCGAAACTTGGCCTCGCCGTCATGGCGTTCACGAACGCGAACTGGCAGGCAGCTTCGGCGACTGGGGCGGTCGAATTGATGAATTACGAATCAGTGGAAAGATTCGCAGGAGCGTACTTTGAGCAGTCTCGCCTTGCGCAACTTCAGACGGCGACACTCGAATCGATGATGGTTCTGGCTTCGTACGTGGGGCATGGCGAAAAAATTGCATCGATGACACCAGAACAAGCCCGGTTGGCCGATGTACAGGCCCAACTACTGGTGGCCCACTTGCGAATGATGTTACGTATGAGCGATGGAGTACAGGGAGCCTATAAAGAAGCTTTGGCACCGATAGACAAAGCCGCATAATCTATTTTGGCCCGTCGGCCTATCTATCGGCTCAAAGGCTCCGGGACATATCGATCGGCTGGACAGCCATCGGTCAGGATTCACCGCTTAGGGGACTCAATGCCATATGAACTCACCTATTTAAGCGGCGGATTGCTGAAGCTGCTTGAGATCGACAACAACGCACAGCATTGGTTAGCTGGAGCAGCGTCAGGTCATGTCCTTGGCCGGTGGCGCACCGATATAGGTCTCCTCGGACGCATCGTCATCCTACGCGATTTTGAAAACACTGAAGACCTTCTGGATGAGCGCCGCCGGGCGTTACTCAGTTCCAATCCCTTTAACGGGAACGGCATCGTGGAGGAGATCTCTCAGGAGAGCTATCAGGATTTCGAATTTCTACCGCCCGCTGTCCCCGGGGTATACGGCGGAGTCTACGAGATTCGGATCCACACCGCTTACATCCGACCGAAAGAATGATCGAGGCCTTTTCCCGACGTCGGGAAAAGGCTGTCCCTAACAGGACACACTCACACGAAGTCGCGTTCAGTGATTACTTCGGGGAACCGCGTTTATTGGGACTAATCGGCCCTCGCTATCACTCAATGAGTGACTTGGAGAGACATCATTGTAGGCAGTCAAAAATACTGCAATTCGCGTCAGAAATAAATGTAAGCCTCGGGAAACATAGCAATTATTAATGCCTGCGTGCACCGAATCGAGTGCATCGCAGATACCAATACGGAATACCTACATGCAGTTATCAAGGAATCAAGGTAAACGACGAGAAGAGCCGCACAATGCTCCGAGATACGTTACGACTATCGTGGTGAGGCGCAAGATCCACGAACACGTCGAGGAAGAATGGTGAGGGCATTAAGCTGCTTGAAGAGGGAACGACTGCAAGGACTTCTAGTCCAGCTGAGAGACCGCGCCACGGCTGGTAACAGGTTTTGTTCTATTGCTGGTGAAGGGGCAGAAAGCCAGCGTCCGCGTGGCTCCATGCTTCTTTAAGCTGGCGCTCGGCCTGGGCGGCGCCATCGGTATCCCCGGTGCGCCGAAGAGCCCGGCTCAGCTGCAACATCGCCAGCGGAACATAAGGAGAGTCCGGCACGAGGTCGTGATGCTCGATGACGCTACGATATTCCGCTACTGCTTTATCGGGTTGTCCAGCGGCAGCATAGGCGAGCCCGCGATAGTAAGCCGGGGCTAAGGCGAGAACGCTGCATTGGTCGTAGAGGCGGGCGGCTTCAAGCGCCCGGATCGCTGCGCGCGGTTCATGCTTCTGCAGCTGGATTGCGGCGCGGATCGCGGGGATCTCAGCCTTGTTGAGGATCGTGTCAAGGGGGGCCTGCGAGGAGGCTTTCGTTGCCGTTGACTCGGCGGGTGCGGTGTCTCCGCTGCGAGCCAGCGCCAGGGCAGCCAGCGCCTGGATGCGCACGTCGTCCGGTGCGAGCCGCAGCGCGTCAAAGGCGAGGGCGCGCGCCTGCTGCGAATATCCAAAATCAGCTTCGAGGGTCGCTTGGTCGACATCGACTGTGGCTGCGAGTTCCGAGAAGTCCTGGGCGAGCGCCGCTTGGCGTGCTTGCGCAAACAGTTTTCTTCCAGAGCCGAGTTTGCCCTGATACATTGCGACCCAGGCTACGTCATCGAGCAGCTCGCTTTCGGCTGCGTTGCCCCGTACGGAGCGAATCTGTTCTTCCATGGCGGCTTCATCCTTTTGCAGGAAAGCGAACAGATAACAGGAGGCATGCAGCATGGCGCTGTTGCTTTCCCGGTTGCGCGCGTCGTTGCAAAGCGTGCGCATCTCGGCTTGTTCGCTGGTTTCAAGATAGACGCGGGCGAGTATGGACATGGAGATAGAGGACCCTGCGTCCAGTTGCGCGGCTGTGCGCGCGACGGTTAATGCCTTCTCCGGGTGGCCCAGGTCGAGATACTCGATCGCCAGATTTTCGTTGGGTGACGAGTCACGGGGATAGAGCGATCGCCATAGCTCGTAGGCTTCGATGGTGCGCTCGGTCTGTCCGGAGATGGAGTAGTAGTGCGCAGCGATGTAGAGCCGTTCGCGATCGGTGGTGCGCTCGCGCAGATCAAAGGCTTTCTGGTAGTAGGCAGCGCTTTGCGTCAGCTCGGCGGCGTTGGAGTAGATGGTGCCGAGACGTGCATAGGCGAGGGCAAAGTTCGGGTCGAGATCGACAGCAAGCTTGTAGTCGCGGATTGCATCGAACTCCTGACCAGCGTCACGCTTCTGTTCGCCGAGAGTGAACGCGCGGAGTGCCGCCAGTGACGAGGTTGTGGCCTGGGCCAGCGGCACGTTAAATCGCTGCAGTGAAGTGCTGGACTCGCCGAGGCTCTTGCGCAGCTGATCAGTCGCCTGATCGAGGGCAGTGATCACTCCGTCTCGTCTTGCCGCTATCACGGTTTGCCTGGCCAGCAGACGCCCGGTGGAGCAATGCATTGTGGTGACACAGAAAAGGCATTCTTATCCCTTTGCGTCGGGAGCGTCCCCTGTGTCAAAGTGGTCAACTCAAAGGGACATCTCTCTCCTGGCACGTCCAAATCCGGATGTCGGACGTATCCATGAGAGAGGAGAATGGAGTCATCCAGCATGGATGGCGTTCAAACCGATGCTGATGATGCAGCTCTGATCGCGCGGACCAGGCAGCGCGATCAGGATGCATTCGCGCGGTTGTATGATCGCTATTCAGCATTGGTGTATTCGGTGGCTTTAAGAGTGTTAAGGAACCCCAGCGCGGCTGAAGACGTCCTTCACGATATCTTCCTGCAGTTATGGTGTTCTCCGGAAAAGTTCGATTCGGCCCGCGGAAACTTTGCTTCATGGCTTGCAGTCATTGCACGCAATCGCGCCATCGATGGAACGCGCCGCGAAAAACCGCGAATCGATCCCGAAGATGTGGTCCTGATATCGCCTGTCAATATAGAAACCGAGGCAGAACGAAATGCGGTCGCCGAGAAGGTGCGAAGTCTGCTACAGGAGATGCCTGCAGCGCAGCGCAGCGCCGTTGAGATGGCTTTTTTCGAGGGCATGACGCATGGAGAGATAGCAGCCGCAACGCAGGAGCCGCTGGGCACCATCAAGACGAGAATAAGGTCCGCATTGATGACAATACGGAAGGCATACGAGAGATGACGAACGAAACAAAACTCGATCATGTCGATCCGGAAATTCTCGCGCTGTTCGCGATGAGAGCGCTGGATGCGGAGGAGTCTGCTCAGATCTCCACGCATGTTGAAGATTGCGCTGCGTGCCGGCTTGAAGTTGAAAAAATCAGGGGAGACCTCAGTCTGCTGGCGCTTGGGGGTTCGCCCCTGGCACAGCCTCCTGCGCGCTCAAAGGCAAGATTGATGGCTGCGATCCGTGAAGAGAGCGCTCATGTCAGTGCTCGCTCACCCTCGTTGTTCTGGAGATGGGCATTTGCATCGAGCGGCGTTCTGGCCCTGGCACTGGCCGGAGCTGTTCTTCTGCAACGAGGAGAAGTGCATAGACTGCAGAAACGCATCGACGGCATCCAGGCAAGCCTCGATCAAGAGAGAGCCGAATCGCAGCAGGCGCGGCTGATCGCCGAGTTGCTGAAATCTCCGAATTCGATTCGTCTCACACTGGTGACATCGCAGGTGCATCCACAGCCGGTGGCGCATACTACTTACGATCAAAGCAAGGGCCTCGTATTGCTGGTAGCCAGCAACCTGGCGGAGCTTCCTGCAGACAAGACCTATGAGCTTTGGCTGCTGCCCAGGTCCGGAGCAGCCCCCATTCCCGCCGGCCTCTTCAAGCCGGATGCAGGCGGCAACGCACAAATGCTCTATGCGGAAATTCCTTCCGGCTCGGAAGCGAAGGGTTTTGCAATCACGGTAGAGCCGAAGCAGGGTTCTCCTGCTCCTACGACAACCCCACTGCTGGTCGGCCTCGTGAAGTCTTAGTGCTCTAACCACTTTCCTTCGGCACTTCAGACCAATATTTCAATTCCACAACCAATCCACGACTCAATCTGATTCGTACTAGTGCTGTGGACGAAAGCCTGCGGGCCTCGATGAGTCGTCTGCTCCAGGCCTGCACGGTTCCACAAATCGACTAAGGAGATACGGATATGAACCTATCGAAAGATAACGCGGCAGCTCAACTTACCGCCGATGGAGGCTCAGTGGGGATGACGAGACGGTCATTCTTTAAAAGCGCCACGGTTGCCGGGGCTGCCAGTGCGGTTGCCCTGAGCGGTTTCGTGAAACTGGCTTCCGCACAGGATGCGGAAACAGTTCGCGACGACCACCACTTCGGCCATGGCAGAAACCACTTGACAAGGGGAGACCGCGACATTCTGGTTGCCGCGGAGATTGCCGAGGCGCTGGCGGTCACGACCTACTCCAACATCATCAATACAGCGCCGTTCTTCGACCGGATACCGTCCGACGACCAGGGATATCTCCGGGCCGCGCTGCAGGAAGAGATGTCGCACTATCTGCTGGAACAGACGGTGACGGATGAGTCCACACCGTTCGTGACTTTTTTTTATCCGAAAAACATGTTTGCCGACGCGCAGACGACATTGAATACGCTGGTCACGCTGGAGGACGCCTTCATTGCCGCTTACCTGATCGGCGTACGTAACTTCAGCACCGTGGAGCTGCGGGTGACCGCGGCGCGGATCATGGGTATCGAAAGCGATCATCGCACGCTGGCGCGCGTCATTGCTCCCGATGTGGCAGCACAGGATGGCGGCCCGATCGAGACGGTGACCGGAATCCAGGGAGTGGCAGAGAGCGTCGATCCTCCAAATAACAATGGCTACGAAAGAACGCTATGCCTGACACGGATCGACCAGGCGGTACAGGCCCTGATGCCGTTTGTCGATGCTACGGCAGCGAAGTCGGCGGGCTTCGACACCTCGAAATCGTATCCGTTCGAACCGTTTGACCCGACGTTGCCCTCTCCGTTGGGAGAGTTCATTTCCTTCAAAGGCTGCTGAGTGCGGAGAGATTCCCAGGTCTCAAAAATCGAGACCTGGGACACCGCCACCGTTTGGGGTTCATTGAGCCCGGCAAGTCCGAAATCTGTCAATGCTTGAACGTGGGCGTCACCCCGTGCCTGTAGCATGATTGGGGGATAAAAATTGAAAGGTGAATACATCGTATCCCATGGTTATAGGGTGTGGGAATAATTCTTGCTTCTTGAGTCCGCCTTCGATTCGAGTCGCATGGTCGGATCGGAAATGAGTACCCCAAACGGGGTTGTCAGCAAACTCTCGATCAGAAAGTCAGCCAGGGAAGTGTCAATGCCGCGAATGATCGCGCACCACTAAGAATTCCTACACAAGACAAACAAGAACACTTCTCAAATTTCAATTGTCACTGGCTCTTCTTCTTCACATACTGCTGTAAAAACCAACAGCCATCAAAACAGCCACCAAACGATTTTGACCTCTCCACGTTGGAGAGGCCAAACTAACTTAAACTCTTTGTTTTGTTGGTGCCGGGAGGGGGGGTCGAACCCCCACGAGGTTGCCCTCGGCGGATTTTGAGTCCGCTGCGTCTGCCAGTTCCGCCATCCCGGCTTTCGGGTAGGTCTTAACTAGACTAAATGAAGCTTTCCCTAAAAGAAAGAGGAGCCATATCAGCTCCCCTTTCTTGTTCACCTATGATTACGGTTCAACTTGCTGAGAGCGCGCCTTCCGGCAACTCCTCTTCGGCGCAGCCTTCCGGCTTCCTGCGCTGCCGTTTGAATTTGCTCAGAAGCGTACTCAAAAGCACGTATAGCACAGGAATGAAGATCAGGTTCAGGAAGGTCGACACCACCATGCCACCTACAATTGCTGTACCAACGGAATTGCGTCCCTTCGCTCCCGCGCCCGTCGCAAAATACAGCGGCAGCACGCCAAGGATGAATGCAATCGAAGTCATTAGAATCGGTCGCAACCGGAGTTCCGCTGCTTCAATCGCCGCATCTGCAATCGACCGTCCCTGCTCTCGCAGCTGCTCTGCAAACTCTACGATCAGAATTGCATTCTTCGCGGCAAGTCCAATCAGCATCAGCAGTCCAATCTGCACATAAACGTCATTGGAGAAGCCACGCAGCGAAATCAACTGTAATGCGCCAAGTACCGCCATTGGCACCGAGAGAAGAATGATAAACGGCAGAGCGAAGCTCTCATACTGAGCAGCCAGCGTCAGATACACCACAATGATGCCCAGACTGAAGATAATGATTGCCTTGCCCTGTGATTCCACTTCTTCCAGTGCCAGTCCGCTCCAGGAGTACGTCATGCCCTGCATTTTGTTCTGTTGAAACAGCTCTTCCATTGCTTTGAGGCCCTGATTTGAGCTGTATC
Source organism: Pseudacidobacterium sp. (assembly GCA_036264445.1). Taxonomy (GTDB): domain Bacteria; phylum Acidobacteriota; class Terriglobia; order Terriglobales; family Acidobacteriaceae; genus Pseudacidobacterium. Next base: position 23,416 of record DATAQW010000372.1, on the reverse strand, counting down.
CCGGCGCCGCCGATCCATCGATCTCAGCCGAGCGGAACAGATTGAAGTGGTAGATCACCTGCGGTCCGGCCGTATCGCTGATGTTCACCAGATTATCCAACGGAACCATGCCGCCATTGTTAGTACGCACATAGTACTGGCGCAGATCGCTTTGCTTCATGCGGAAAGGCTGGTCCGCCTGAACGTAGACACGATACGAGCGGTTGTTGAAATCGAAGTCATTGATATACTCCGACCCCATGTAAACGCCAAGCGCATTTGTGACCTCGCTGATAGGCACTCCCATCGCCTTTGCCTTCTCGCGGTCAATCTGGACCAGCAGTTGCGGATCATTTGCTGTGTAACTGCTGTAGAGGTTGGTCAGGTCCTTACGCTGCCTGCTTGCCCCCACAATCTTTTGCGCGACTGTAGCCAGGTCCTGAAGCGTGTTCCGGCCAAGGTCCTGCAACTGGAATTCGAACCCACCGAAGCTGCCGATACCCTGCACTGCCGGAGGCTCGAACACCACAATCAGTCCGCCCGGAACCCCAAACATCTTCGGCGTCAGGCGCTGGACAATGTCCCCCGCGCCATGACCTTTTCCACGCCGCTCGTCAATCGCCTTAAGCGGAACGAAGATCAATCCATAGTTAGGAGCGCTGCCGCCTGACAAGCTGAATCCAGGCACAGCAAATGTCCCGAACACGTCGGGATCCTGCAAAATGACATTCTCTGCCCTGTGCGAAAGCTCAGTCGTGTAGTTCAGCGATGCACCCGGAGGCGTCTGCACCACGCAGATCAGATAGTTCTGGTCTTCCTGCGGAATAAACCCCGTAGGCACATGGTTGTACATGTAGACCGTTGCAGCCAATCCAGCAAAGAAAACCAGCAACAGCAAATAGCGCAAGCGTAGCGCAACATGAATGATCTTTGCATAAGTCCTGCCCAACCAGAGAATGAAGGACTCTATGGCGCGGGCGAAGGCAGCATATCCATGTGCAAGGAACTTGATGCGGGTCCAGTCCAGCATCTTGTACTTCTCTTCCTCGCCACGCAGGAAGAGTGCCGCAAGCGCAGGAGAAAGAGTCAGAGCATTGAATGCTGAAATAGCGATTGCGAAAGCAATCGTCATCGCGAACTGCTTGTAGAGAATACCGGTTGTTCCGGGGAAAAATGATACCGGCACAAACACGGAAATCAACACAAGAGACGTTGCGACCACTGCGCTCGTTACTTCCCGCATTGCGTCTGACGTTGCCTTATGTGGATCACAGTGTTCCAGAGCGATGTGACGCTGCACATTCTCAATCACGACGATTGCATCATCCACCACAAGGCCTGTCGCCAGAATGATGCCGAACATTGTCAGCGAGTTGATCGAAAAGCCAAAAGCCTTGATAAACGCAAACGTTCCTATGAGTGATACCGGAATCGTAATCGCGGGAATGACAGTCGCGCGCCAGTCGAGCAGGAAGAGGAAGATGACCGCGATGACAATCACAATCGCCTCTGCCAGTGTTGAGATCACTTCCTTAATCGAATCGCCGACAACCGTTGTTGTGTCAAAGGCAATGACGTATTTAATTCCCGGAGGGAAGGACTTCGCCAATTCAGCCAATTGCGCCTTTGCAGCTTTATCTACATCCAGCGCATTCGCATCAGAGAGCTGCTCCACGCCGATACCGATAGCTTCGTGGCCACTGTATTCGAGGTTCGAGTCGTAAGTTTCAGCTCCAAGATCGGCATGACCGACATCCTTTAATTGAACGATGCCATTCGGCGTATTTTTTAAGATGATTTTTTCAAATTCCCTCGGGTCTGAGAATCGCCCAATCACGCGCAGAGTGATCTGGAAACTTTGACCACTGGGCGCAGGCGGACGGCCAAGCTGTCCGGAAGGAATCTCAATATTCTGTTCCTGAATGGCATTAATGACGTCAGTTGCGGTAAGGCTACGCGCAGCCAGCTTTGTGGGATCCAACCAGATGCGCATGGCATATTTGCGCTCGCCGAAGATCACCACATCGCCGACGCCTTTGATTCTCTTTAGCGTATCTTTTACATATACGTCCAGATAATTCGAGATGTACTGGTTTGTAACGCTCCCATCCGGCGAATAAAAACCAGCTGCGAAAACGAAGTTTGGATTGGCTTTCGTAATCGTAATGCCGGTGTTCTTAATCTCCTGCGGCAGGCGGCCCTGAGCAGTAGACACGCGGTTCTGTACGTCGACGGCTGCGATGTTCAGGTCGTATCCAGTATCGAAGGTTACGGTGATGGCGCTGGTGCCATCATTCGAACTGGTCGAGGTCATGTAATGCATGCCCTCAACACCGTTGATCTGCTGCTCCAGCGGAATCGTAACTGCCGACTCAACCACCTGCGCGTTCGCGCCGACGTAGTTGCTCGTCACTTGGACCTGCGGCGGAGCCAACTGCGGATACAGCGAAATCGGCAATGTCGGAATCACGGCCGCGCCCGCAAGAATAATCAACAGCGCGCAAACGGTCGCAAATACGGGACGGTGAATGAAAAAATCTACCACGCGAAAACCCTCTTCTCGCTAGCGAACAAATCTTTTAAATAATCATTCTGAGCGGAGCGCTATAGGCGCGCAGTAGATGGACCTGCTTTCTCTTGCGCTGCCACCAGAATCTGGATCTCCTATCCTTTCACCGTGGTTCCGACGAAAGGATAGGAAACCACTCATCTCTGTGAAACAAAATCACCCCAAAGGCTGCACCGGAGCGCCATCCACCAGGAATTGCGTACCGGAGACAATCACCTTATCGCCTGTATTTAGGCCAGACTCAACCGCGTAGTCATTGCCGATTGTGTCACCCAGTGTTACGGCGCGCTGCTTTGCAACAAATTTTCCATTGTCGCCTTGCGCCACATAGACAAAGGTCTGTCCTCCTAAGCGAGTGACAGCTAACACAGGCACGGTCGGCACAGGAGCAGTCGACCATATAACCTTCGCCTTTACCAATTGCTGAGTACGCAGAAGCGGCGAATGTACTGGCGCCTTTGCCAGAATGCCCTGCAACCCATTATCTACCTGCGGCGAGATGAAATTGATTGTAGTGCGTTCAATCTTGTTACCGTCGTTGTCCACAATGTCTACGGGGAGTCCCATATGCACTTCGCGGGCGCGCTCTGATGGGATGTAAATGTAGGCTTCGAGATCGCGGTTCTCATCCACAGTGGTCAGCACAGTGGTGGGCGAAGCATAGTCGCCCACATGGACAGGAACGTCGCCGACAACTCCGTCGTACGGCGCGCGAATTCTGTAATATCCCAGCTGCTTCTCTGCGGCCTGACGCGACGCTACCGCCGATTCATAATCAGCTTTGGAGTTCTTGAATGACTGCTCCGCCTGGTCAAGCGCGTCGCGGCTCGTCACCCCTCCAGCATAGAGCTTTCGCTGGCGCTCTACTTCTATCTGGTTGTATTGATAAACGGCGAGCTTCTGCTGCTCAGTCGACTTCAGTGACTGAACGGTTGCCTCCTGCTGCAACGGATCCAATACCATCAGCAGCTGACCCACTGCTACATGATCGCCCGACCGAACGCTGATGCTGATCAGATTGCCGGATACCTGGGGGCTGATCGTCGCGGAACGGCGCGACTTGATTGTGGTTACATATTCATCGCTGCGCGGCACTGGTTGCGGTTGCACCAGCACCGTCTTCACAGGCATTGCCTGTGAACCCTGCGCGCCAGCTCCAGCCTGTTGAGCTGGCTTGCTGCATGCAGTTAGAAGTGATGCCATAAACAGCGTACTGAGAACGACTCTGCCTTTACTTTCCACGACGGGCCTCAATCAATTTTCTTCGAATCTGACAAAACCTGGATTTTCCTGGGACCCCCCAAAGGTCACAAGGGTGTTTACTAGGAAATCAACTCAAAAATACCACCGTATCGCCCAAGCATGAAGCTGAAACAGCGCATATGTTGAGTTTTTGCCTGAGTGATTCTTGGATGTGACAGAATTCGCTGGAGTTTCAAAACAATTTACGACGTGCCAGTGTAGCTCTTCAGCTAAACGTTCAATCCCGGAGTTACGATGCCAAGCAATTGAAGTGAAACAACTTATGCAATTAGAGCCTTTCTCCAAATGTAATCCTGCCGTCTAACTGAGAGAGTACGAATTTTCAAGCATTCTCACTTATGTTAAGCCCGCTTTGCAGGTATGATCATTGACGTCTCCATCCCCGTCTTTGCAGCGTTGGCCAAGCCCTTGAGGTGAATCTTGTTATTTAGGGAATAAAGCGCCAGCTCCAGCCGGTCAGAGACGCCCAGTTTGTCGTAGATTTTTCGCAGATAGTTCTTGATTACCTGCTCGCTGGTTCCCAGCTCGTGAGCAATTTCCTTGTTGCGCTTGCCTTGTGTGATACAGCCAATAATAGCCAGCTCTTTAGGAGAAAGCCTGGGATGGTTCTTCGAACCAGACAAAGCCGTTGCCTGCGAGCGATACGCCTCAATCACCCAGGACACAGATCTGTTGTCGATCCACATTTCGCCTTGAGCTACCTTGCGCACACATTTCACCAGCATCTCCGGAGGAATCGACCGTGGAATGATACCTCGCGCGCCATTACGATATAGCTCTACCGTTCGATTTTCATCTGCAGCCGCTGCTTCTACGATGAGCTTCAATCCAGGCGCTAAGCGAAGGATTTCTGCAATCCAATCGGCATGGCCTGCAATCAGGCTGCCTTCAAGGATCAGCACATCAGCCGGTTGATCAGGAATCGCCAGTTGCAGGTCCGTGATGTTGTCAAATTGTGCGACTACCTGGATATCGCTCTCGGTCGCAAAAATCTTGCGTACACCTACGCGATAGATCACCTGGGAATCGACCAGAACGACTCGAATCATCTGTTTGACTGCATCCGGCTTTGTGCCGTCTGTGGGAATGGCCTTTGCTTCCATAATGTTCTGCTCTCTGCTCTTCTATTTATTGGAAGCGGTACTCATCGATAATCGCAGCCGCAAAATAATATGGCTTTTCTTCGTAGGAACGAGTAATCCGTCCAGTACAATGCACCGCAGCCGTATTGTCACCGCACAACACCTCGGCAGGAATTTCCAGCAGGAACTCTACTGGCGCGCCAGCAGGAAGGTCTTCGCTTAGGCGGAAAAGTATGCCATTTGCGGAGATGTTCTCCGTAGTTCCTGAGAATTCACGATTTTCAGAGAGAATACGCACCGGCAAGTGCAAAGGAAACCGGACAGAAGAACGCATTCCGTTTTTGTCAGCTTCTGGAAAAATCGAATGTTCCGCTGTCATCTTTATGACCACTCTGGAACCGGCATTCAGAACTGTATCAACGAACCGGAAATCCAGAATCATCTGAATTACTAAAGTTTACATTGAAATGTAACCAAAGGACACATAAAAATTTGCTGCTTCCGTTCTCGTGCGGCGCATTAGTTGAACTTTAACTTCGGAAAAGCTTGATTTAACAGTAAAATCCCGCCGAAACCCCGGCCCATTCCTGCGTATCAACGATACGGATTTGCGGCACTACAGGTTCCGGATGGCCGCCGTCCGGCCAGAGATAAAGAATACGGATTTCAGGCCGTGCCTTGCCACGAGGCGTGTCAATACCCTCCTCAAACGACACATACTGTTGCAACAAATAGTTCTTCCGTTCAGCTTTTGGTATCTCCCGCAGCATTTTATCTGAGGGTGCATGTACGCTGTCATGGTGGCCTATCGGCGATATTCGTTTCAGCGCCACTTTCCTGCGATCCTCCGGTAAATGTTCCCTGCCCTTCCCTGCCAGCCACTCATCCAGAAAAACCGCCGGAAGCACCGCAGGATGATCGAGAAAGGGAATGGAAAATGGGCTGATATGAAAACTCCAGTTCGGATGCCCTGCCCACTCCACTGCAAAGGAGTCGCGAAAATCGAACGGCAGGTCCACCTGCCCGCATCCCAGTTCGCCCGGATTCGTATAGTTGTAAATCCGGTAGACAGGCATCCGCCTATGTCCTTTGCGATAGCAAAGGCGCGGCGGCCTGCCCGGAACAATATCAGGCTCAAGCTCAGTCAGATCGGCAATATCGACCCCAAGCCGCTCCGCCATGACCACAACATCAGGAAAGAATTTCTGCCTCTCAAGACCAATCCCGCCCAGAACAACATGTTCCGGATGATGCCCGCGCTGCACGACCCGCTCGACAAGTTTCCAGAAACTCAGCTCGGTATGGCCACCCAGCAAATATCCCAGCTGGGCATCCAGCTCAAAAGCTGAGCGGTACAACTCATTAAGAACAAACTGAAACCCGATGGCAACAGGAGATGCGTGCATCCCAATCAGTCTCGGTGTGAGCTTGCCGTCAGCTCCCCGCGCAAGGCCAAAATCTGCGGCTACAAAATGCGGATGCGGTGCCTCATCCGCCGCGCGGCACTCAGGTGGAATTGCTGCCCGCGAAGCCCGCAAATATTCTTTGTCATTTACGAGCTGCTCAATGATCTCTATCCCGATCGCTGCCATTTCCTCCAGCAATATTTTAGGAAAGAAGCATGGCGTCTCTGCAATGCGGAATCCGACATGCGTGCGCACACACGCATCCAGGCTGTGAAGCATCCTGCGATACGCTTCCGGACGGAAGCGCTGGTTGAAATCGTGCCTGAGCTGTGGAATCATGACGCCCGGCCCTGCGACCAACAGACTACCGCAAATCAGCCATGATTGGCTCGAAAAGGAATTTTTACTCAATTAACAGAAGATGCTTCCATGCTCGCTACCGCCAAATACCGCACGCCTTGCAGGAACTGCTGCTGACACCAGTCCTGCCAAGACCATGATTAAGGCCACAGCTAGGATCACCACCGGATCAGAAGCCAAAGCCTGATACACAATCCATGCGTACTGTCCGCTCATGAAAATTGCTTGTCCAGATGCGAACATTTCCATCGAGCCAAAAATGTATCTTTCCAACGCCGTTTTCCAGGTGTACTATGCTCGGCGGTTCCACTTACATTCCTGGAGGCCGCTGTGTTGAGGCTCTTGCTCGTTCCTTCAGCGCTGCTGCTGGTTGCCTTGTTTTCTGCCGCTCAAGACCAGCCAACGCCGCAATCATCCCCATCTGCAATTCCTCAGGTAAATCCTGTCAAGGCCACACCCGAGTCACAGGCACACGCTAAGAAAGTCTATGGCTACGAATGTGCTATGTGTCACGGCGACAAAGGAGACGGCAAAGGAGATGTTGCCGACTCAATGAAACTGACCCTGCGCGACTACACCAAGCCTGATGCGCTCAAAGACTTTACCGACGGCCAGCTTTACGAAATCATCAAGAACGGCAAGGGCCAGATGCAGGGCGAAGGTGAGCGTTGCAAACCTGATGATGTCTGGAATCTGGTGATTTATATCCGCTCTATGTCAAAAAAGTAGCGTTAGCGCCAGCCCTGCACATAGTGTTTGTACATTTCCGCATAATGGCGATAGCTGTCGGCATTATTCACCGCGAGGATCTGGCCGTTCTCTTTTTGCAGTAGATTTACGCACGCGTCTGCCCGATAAGCATGGTCTTTTGTCCATGCGGCAGAGTGGGTGAATTCATGAAGCATGATCCCAGCAATGTCCATGTCAGGTTGCGTAAATAAACGCAGACAGAGATGCACCGTCAATGCGTCGCCAAATTTTCTACTACCGCTATGGTTAACATAACCGTCTGCGCCATCCTTACATTTGGAACCGTGCAAAGCAATGATGGGACAATTCCTTGTCATACTGTCCTGCACAAGCGAATAAGTCCTCATCACCCTGCGCACTGCCTCTTCTCCAGAAATATCGCTCTCTGCCCTGGTTTCATCTAATTTGGTAAATGGGTCCCCAAAGTATGTGCGAAATGATTTCTGCAAATGAGGGTCTAGACTCAGCCGGCTAAGCCGGTTTAACACTATCTCCAGTATTTCCAATACATGGCCATAAGCGCCGATGGCCAGCTCTTTATACTCCTCAAAACCGCTGAAGTTGATGGTATTTAATTCGACCGTGCCAAAATACCTGAGGCAAAATTGCTTTCCTTTTGCAGAATATTGCTCGTCAGCTGCAGAATATCGTTCACCGGCACGCTTCTTCTTCTGCAGACTTCTGCTCAACTCCTTTAATAAACCAGCTTGGTTTCTGCGCAGCAGATGATGAAGATGTTCTTTTAACAAGCTTTCGTTGACGATCAGGTGCATCAGGACGTCGGCTGCAATGATCAAGGTAATCAAGTACAGCCGCCATTCAAGCTTTTCTTTCGAAAAAAAATCTACAAGCACACGATGAATCAATTGATAGTGCTCGGGTGGCTTTATATATTTTTTATTCAAAGCATATGCTTCGAAATTTCTGTGCTCAGTTTCATCGAGAAAAAATACATGATTGGCGTTAAGCCATCGCAATGCAGGATCGAGCCATTGGTCAATCACCGCTGTAGAACTCAACTGGCGAACTGGAATAGCAGATTGCATGGAAAGACCTCCGGATTTGAGCCCCAGCAAACGCTATTTATGGCTGGGCAGCACGTTCCATATGGATGGATCTTCCTGCCCCAGCACCCATGAGCAGAAGCCTTGAAGCCCGCGGTCGCGTACAAGGTTGTAGCGTTCGCGAAAGGTCCGTTCATCGGTAAAGAAAATCCACTCGCGCGTATTGTCGCGATAAAAATACGTCCATGCGGTGCGATCCACGGGATCCCACTCAATCTTGCCGTCGTAAGACCTGGCAAGATCGAGTGCGTCCTGCCCGCCAATATACTGCGCGCTGGGATTCGGCTTATCGCCATCCTGCGGAGGCCCTGCAAACCAGTGGTAGCCGTACAGTGCAATCCCAAGCGAGAGCTTTTCCTTGGGAACAGATTTCAAGGCATAGTCAAGGTTCTCAGTTGTCCATCCCCAGCCGCCTACCGGTCCCGGAGGAGTCCAGCGCGTGTGCTGGTCATAGGTCATCAGGCAGATCAGATCGACAGATTGCGCCAACGCTTTCAGGTCATACGCGCCGCGCCAGTTCGCATAGAGCCATGCAGAAAACGTGCTCTGCCCTGCTGCTCCTGGAGCATTCGGCACTGTCGCAATCGAAAGCTGCAAGCCCTCGCGATGAAAAGCACTCGCAGCTGACGCCACCATGCTGCTCAACGTATCGCGGTCAGTCCAGGCAATGTTCTCGAAGTCAAACTGAAAGCCCGCATATTCATTCTGCTTTGAGATGACGATCAGTTGCTCAATCATCCGCCCGTAAGCCTGAGAATTCGTAATCAGCTTGTGAAAAGGCTCCTGCTTGAAACCAGAGCTGGCCACAATCGGCATCACTTCAACGTGATGCTCCTTGGCAAACGCGAGCACAGCAGGATCAGGGCCGCCGGAAACCAGCCCGTCAGCGTCGACCTCATACCAGGTGGGCACGAGGATGTCGATCTTGTCTGCATGAGCATAAAAAGAGCGCACTCCATCAGGGCTGCGCGTGAGGTAGAACAACGCTTTCGACTGCTGCGCATAGAGAACAGAGGCGCATACAAGAACCACAAGGCAAACCACGAGCTTCTTCATCATAGGTGCAACGATACCATCTGAAACTGGATTGCAAAATCATCTTGATTAGCCCAAAAAAATCCTCCCGCTACCGGGAGGATTCATGCATCGTGTGCTGTAATGTGCGTTAGCTCTTAAGAAATTTTCCGATTCGCACAAATTCTTCTTCGTTCAAGCGGAAAGTCGCGGCCGGCAATACTCCATCCACTTGATCCGGACGGCGCGCGCCAACAATGGCTGCTGTAATTGCCTGATGATGCAATGTCCATGCAATTGCGACGACTCCGGGTTCAACACCGTGCGCTTTGCCAATCTCGCGCAGCAGCTCGACCAATTTCAGATTGCGGGAAAGCTTCGGTTCAATAAAATTCGCGTTGCGCTTGCGCCAGTCATCTTCCGGAAGACTCTTGATGCGTTCAGCGGTCATCTTTCCCGTCAATAAACCGGAAACCATCGGCGAGTAGTTAATCACACCAATGTTGTTCTGTTGGCAAAACGGGAGAATCTCCGCCTCAATGTCGCGTCTCAGGATTGAGTACGGCGGTTGCAGTGACGTGATGGGCGCAATTTTCTGCGCGCGCTTCATCTGCTTGACGCTGAAATTTGAAACACCGATGTAGCGAACTTTCCCTTGCTCCTTGAACTTCGCCAGGGTTTCCCAACCCTCCTCAATTTCACCTTCAGGATCAGGCCAGTGAATCTGGTATAGATCGATTGTGTCAACTTCTAGCCGTCGGAGCGAATTCTCCAGCTCTTCCTTAAGCGAAGCTGCCTTCAGGCTGTGATAAATTTGCCGGTTCGCATTCCATCGCATCGAGCACTTGGTAAAGACGTATGGCTTCGTGTGCACGTTCTTCAGAGCTTTTGCAACTATCTCTTCTGAATGCCCCAGGCCGTAAACCGCGGCAGTGTCAATCCAGTTGATGCCGCTGTCAATGGCGCGCTCTATCGTTTTTACGGATTCGTTATCGTCCTGAGCACCCCAGGCAAACTCCCAGTTGCCTCCGCCGATGGCCCAGGCCCCATAACCAATCGGAGTCAGATGCAGATCAGAATTTCCGAGCGGACGCGTCTTAAAATGTGTCGCGGTAGTATTGCTGGTAGCCATATTCTTATGGATGCCTCACGTGCGCAGAAGGCTTCTTTACACTGGAATAATTGGGAAGGAGCAAAACCATTGCCGTATCGCATGATGTGCCTTACCGCGCATCCAGATGACGAAAGCGGAGCATTCGGCGGTGCGCTGCTTATGGCACATGATCTCGGCATCGAAACCACCGTCGTCTGCCTTACGGAAGGCGCGGCAGGAAGTTTTCGCGGGAACGCCAAGTGCGCAGAGGAACTGGCCCAAATGCGCCGTTCCGAACTGGACGCAGCCTCAAAAATCCTTGGCGTTACGCATACCGAAGTTCTGAATTATCCCGATGGCGCGCTCGATCAGCAGAATTTTTCAGAACTTGTGCGTGCGCTCATTGCGAAAATCCGCTCATATCGCCCACAGGTGATCCTCACCTTCGGCGGCGATGGCGGCGTCAATCTCCATCGCGACCATACCATCATCTCCCTCGCAGCTACCGCTGCATTCCACTGGGCCGGACGCGGACAGTTCTTTCCTGAAGCAGGAGCATTTTATGCTCCGCAGAAACTCTACTACTCCAGCACGCCATTCATCTCTGTCTACAACTCAAACGAAGGCGCAAATGCAGCGCGCGTTCCTTATTCACTTTCACTCGAATTAGGCAAATGGAGGGAGCAGAAGATCGAGGCTTTCAAGCAACACGTCAGCCAGCATGGAGTGCTCGAGCGCGTCCGCGATTTTATTGACCAGCATTTCGATTACGAACGTTACCTGCTCGCAGCTTCACGCGATGGCCGTCCGCTAACTGAAGACGATTCTTTGTTTACTGGAGTAACGGAAGATTAGCAAGAAGCCGGGCACCCCATCCTTTCGGCTGTATTTGCCGAAAGAGTGGGAGACCACGATTCTGAATCAGGGCATTAGTAACAGGTGCAATCTTCCTGCCCGCAATAGGAGCAGCATGAACAGGGAGCGCCGCCAGCAATCGACGGAATCACCAGCACCTCATCGCCATCCTGAAAGGCATACTTCTCGTTGCCCAGGAAGCGAATATCTTCCTCATTGACATAGAAGTTGATGAAGCGCCGGACATTCCCAGTCTCATCGCGCAGGTGCGTCTTGAGCGCGGGAAAGCTGGTCTCGATGTCATCAATCAGCGCAGGCAGGTTTTGAGCGCTTGACTGAATTTCCTTCGCGCCATTCGTGTGCTTCTGAAAAGCATTCGGCAACAACACTCTAACGGACATCTACGCCTCCTGATACCAGCTCGTTCAATTCCTTGATTTCGTTGAGATAGTTCTCAAAGTCAGTCAGGCGCGGACGAATCGCAGCCTCCTGCTCATACGCCCCAGCAAGCACATCGGTCGTCTTGAGGCCGTTGCCTGTGATGCAGGTGACCGTGAGTTCATCCGGCTTGATGCGCCCATGGGCATAGAGCCGCGCGGTCACCGCAGTCGTCACACCGCCAGCCGTCTCGGTAAAGATGCCTTCCGTCTCCGCAAGCTCCTGGATCGCCGAGACAATCTCGACATCGGAAACATCCTCGGCCCAGCCGCCGCTCTCACGAATCGCCTTCGCCGCGTACACACCGTCTGCCGGATTACCAATCGCCAGCGAGCGCGCAATCGTCGAGGGCCGCTGCGGCTCAATGTGATCGGCGCCTGTCTTCACCGCCTTTGCAATCGGCGAGCAGCCTGTAGCCTGTGCTCCAAAGAAGCGCACATCCTTCGGCTCGACAAGACCGAGCGTAATCAGCTCCTTGAATGCCTTGCGAATTTTCGTAATCAGCGAGCCGCCCGCCATCGGAACAACCACGTTGTCCGGCAATTTCCAGCCGAGCTGCTCGGCAATCTCAAAGCCGACCGTCTTCGAGCCTTCCGCATAATAGGGGCGCAGGTTCACATTCACAAAGCCCCAGTGGAAGCGGTCCGCAATCTGCGAGCACAGGCGGTTTACGAGGTCATAGTTTCCGTCAATGCGAATCAGGTTCGCGCCATAGACTTGCGTGTTGAGAATCTTCGCCGCTTCGAGATCCGCCGGGACAAGAATGTAGGTCTTCAGGCCGAGGCGCGCCGCCTGCGCTGCGACTGCGTTTGCGAGGTTACCAGTCGATGAGCAGCCCACGGTATCAAACCCGAAGCCCTGTGCCGCCGCCAGCGCCACCGCCACCACACGGTCCTTAAAGCTGAGCGTGGGCAGGCACACAGCGTCATTCTTGATGTAGAGATTCTTTGCACCGATCCGCTCGGCCAGTCTCGGAGCATTGAGCAGAGGCGTCCAACCTGCGGGCGTCTGAGGGAGGTAATTTTCCGGCACAGGCAGCAACGCCTGGTAGCGCCACATATCGGTAGGACCCTGCGCAATCGACTCGCGCGTCACCGTCTTCTTTGCGGTATCGAGATCGACCTGTACTTCCAGCGGCGAGAAACACTCGTCACAAATCGAGAGCGGCGCGTTTGCATAGCGCTTGCCGCACTCCCGACAACATAACTCGTAAGATGAAGCCATTCTGCCCTCGCATCCGAGAGCGGCGTCAAGTCCTCATCGGGATACGCCCCGGTGAGTGCAAAACTGCACGGGCACTACGTGACTAAAACTCTGCTTACAGCTACTGCTTTACTTCGGTACTGCTAACACCTGGGATTTAGCGAGATGCGATACAGCCTGCACCCCGAATCTCATGTACCCCACCACTTAAGGTGAGCGAGAGTTGACACCGTTGTCTCAAATTGCTTGAGCCGGTTGTCGTGGCGTCACAGGGCCCGTCCCTCAGCCACTCTGCATGAAATTCAGGCTCGCTCACAAGGAGCAAACTTGAATGATCTGTTTTTATCACAGGGTTGGGAATCAGCGCAACTAGTTGCTAGTGGAAAATGTTCAGGACATGTTGAAGTTATTTGCTTCGCGGAATCAGATACGCGCCGGGTATCCTGCCATCAAGAGTTGCAAGAACTGCTTCATTCCTGCGAGCAAGCTGTGCCAAATGTCCATCCGTCGTCTGCTTTGCAGTTGAAACCCAACTGGGCAGAGATGAAACATCCTGATCATCAGAGATGAAAGAAAACCGTAGAACTCGGCTCCTTTTCAAGCGAAGTAACAGGGTGCGCGCATCTGCAACTGTGAGTCCATAAACCGGGGCCTGCGCAAGGACCCGGATAAATCCCAGTTCCGTAATCGAGCAGGTTGCTACTGGCGGAAAATGCTCGGCATGTATCCAGGCAGCAACACGGGAGTGAAATTCGTGGTTCTTAAGTCCTAAGGCAACCAGAGCATTTACATCAAGCAGATATCTCATGGAAAATTTGCCAGAATTTCCTCGACTTCTTTGCTTGTCAATACAGGCGCATTACCAGCATCCAGAACCGGGAGCCCAGTCAGACGGTCTTTCGTTATTTTTGCCTTGCGCGTGCGCTTTTTGCGGGGAACCAATATGATTCGCCCCTCTTCAATGCTGGCATCGAGCGGGTCCCCTGTACGAATGTCCAGTTTGCGGCGAAGCGGACCGGGAAGAACGACTTGCCCTTTTGTTGAAACCTTAGTCTGCATGGTAAGACGATCTTACCATCTGGACAGGAGGGGTAGCCGATTCAAGCCTTCTTTTGACTTGAGTGGGGTGTTTTTTCCATCCACACATCCCACGTAATCGGCCCGATTTCCTCATCCTGAAACGGAAGCCCTGCCACTTTAAGAGCCAGCTTGATCTGCCCGTGATGATATCCCTCGTGCCAGATCATGTGTTGCAGAAACAGAATCGGGTGATCGTAGTGGAGATCCATGTCTTTGCCGACTTCCAGCCGACCTTTAACTGCATCTCGCATCACTTTGGCGCTCTCGTTCAGCATCTGTGCGATGCGATCGGGGTCGCGCTCGTCTCTCCACTCGCCATCCGGCAGAGCGATTGCGAATTCCGGCGCATCCTCGGAAACAAACACCAGCCGCACATAGTGCATGTGCATGAACATCCCCGCAACCGACGGGCTGCCCTCCATCACTCTGGCCTCCAGTCCGCCCGCCGGCAAAGCGCGGAGCAGGTTGACGAGGATAGTGTTGTTCCGTTCCCAGGAGTCCAGCAGGGCCTCAAGCAGGCTCTGATCTTGTGTTCTTGACACCTTGTCCTCCGTTCTCAGGAAAACCGTGTTCGCTTCCAGAGCAGCCAGCCGCACCCAATCGCCGCGAATACTAATACAACACACAACACACTCATCCATGTGAAGTTCATCTCGAGGGCGGGCATCTGTACCTGCAATCCAAGCCAGAGAAAAATCGCTATCGCAGCAGCGACGATCCCATAGTCCCACCACGGACGCCGTCCCGTTGTCTCCCCATGCACCGCGCCAAGCTGCGCCGCAACGCAGTCCTCAAAGCGCAGGCCATACTTCTCGCATTCGCGGGAAATTGCATTCCGTCCCGAAGCCTGCTCGCGCGCCGGAGCAGCCGCTGTGCTGATGAACACTGCTCCCACAATCATCAGCAGCGATCCCAGCATGATCAGCCAGCGGTTCGCATCGCTGACATGAGCAAGTTCGCCAAAGACCAGAGCACCCCAGGCCAGTCCCCAAAGCTGGTTCGTGTTTGAGAGCGGAATGCCGCGTCCGATACCGATGTACTTCGTCGCATATTGCTGAAAGAGATCGCCAATCACCCAGCAGAAGCCGCCAAGAAAAATCCAGAACACTACATGCCGTGCAGCAGTCAATTCACCATGCAATCGCGAAATGCCTCCGCCAAATGCAATAGCAAGCAGTGCCATCGTGCTTAATTCACCGACGGTAAAGACCGTCACAAACGACAGAGGATTCATCCCGCTCAGATATGCCTTGCGATACGGCACATACATCGTGCCCCACAACAGACTTGCGCCCAGCGCCGCAACAACCCCATGCACCGCCTGAGCATGGAGCGTATTTGTATGCTGCACAGTTACAAATGCCAACAGAATGGCCGCAATCACAATCGCAAACGCCCCACCCAGGATACGTGAGACAGTCTTGAAGCCAGCCCCTCGCATCTCCTGAAAAAGCAGCCATCCCCAGAAGATTCCGACGAGGCTGTTCGTGTTCCACAAGGGAAAAGCAATCGATAGCCCGACATCGCGAATCGCAAAGACAGTCAGAGTATTCGCCACTGCCCATAGCGCCCCGGCGAGCACCGCCCAAACAATCAAATGCGGCTTGGCAAAGAGATCGCGGAAAACATAATCGGTTCCCTTGAGTAGAGTAGGCAGCGTCCAGCGCGCAACAAAGACGCCGAGCACCATCGCCAGCGAAACTGCAAAGGGAGAAATCCCAGCATTCACCAGTTTTGTCGGAGCCTCCGCCCCGCCCAGCCATACTCCCGCAGCAAGCCCGCAACATACTCCAAGCCCATGCATCGAAGCTGTCTGCGTCCGGCTAACGACTGTATTTGCCAACTAGTTCTCCTCCGTGGTGAAGACTTTCCCATGCCTGAGGGGGCTGAAGGCTATGTCGTTAATGCAGCCACGCCAGCAAGACAATCCCCAGCACCAGCACCCCAGCCGGAATCCAGAACTGTACGTCTGTCAAAATTGCTTTCAGCATTTCGATAAACCTAATGGCATCGCAACCACACTGTCAAAATAGGGTGAAAGTTAACATGACACCAGTTGCTTCGCGCTCCTATAATTGCATCTGACAGTGGAGGAATTCTTCTCATGCATACTATTACTCCAGAGAAACCGCTCGAGCACCTCGACGACTGGGACGACTTCGTAGCCAACCGCTACAAGGAAGGCAAAGCCGAAGAAGAGTTCCGCAACTATGATGCCAAGGCTAATCCCGGCGTGGCTGAATTCTACCGCCTGAACCACACAAACCAGACACTCGATTTCGTCCTTCAGAAAGAAAAAGAATTCCTCGCACTCAATCGCGGCAAAAAGAGCATCTGGGAAGCAGCAGAATATCTCAATACCCTCGTTGATGACAGCGACCCGGATACCGATCTCACGCAGATAGAGCACCTTCTGCAAACGTCGGAATCCATACGCAAAGACGGCCACCCTCGCTGGATGGTCCTGACCGGCTTCATCCACGATTTGGGCAAAGTATTGTGCCTCTATGGCGAGCCGCAATGGGCTGTCGTTGGCGACACTTTTCCTGTCGGTTGCAAATGGTCCAACGAGATCGTCTTCCACGAATACTTCAGCGCAAACCCCGACAGCAAGGTTTCCGAATACCAGACCGAATACGGCATCTACGAGCCACACTGCGGCCTTAACAAAGTGCATCTCTCCTGGGGACATGACGAGTATATCTATAACGTCGCCAAGCCTTATCTACCGGAGCCCGCGCTCTACATGCTGCGCTACCACTCCTTCTACCCGGCACACAAGCATGGAGCGTACAAGCATCTCATGAACCAGCACGACGAGGAGATGTTCGAATGGGTGCGCAAGTTTAATCCGTATGACCTTTATTCAAAAGGTCACACCAAGCCAAAGCTTGAAGAACTTAGGCCGTACTACAACGACCTTATCGCTGAATATTTTCCGGAGAAGATTGACTGGTAAAGACGCACCTTCCGAGAAATCACAGAGCGCGTCTCATGACGCGCTTTTTCATTTTGATATTCCTTTCGTTTTCGTGAGGAGAATTTACAGGTGGCCAAACAATTCAAATCGCTCGAACCGGCTCATTGCGAATTTCTGCTCCGGCAGCACATCTTCTTCAATGCTTCCGCTGCCCCTGATGGCCGCGTCAACGTCTCACCTCGCGATGTCGCATCGTTACGCATACTTAACGAAAATACGGTCGTCTATCTCGACCGCACCGGCAGTGGAAATGAAACTGCGGCGCACTTGCGCATCAATGGACGTCTCACCCTCATGTTCTGTGCTTTTGACGGCCCACCTATGATTCTTCGCCTTTATGGACAAGGCCGGATCATACCTCGCAACACGCTCGAATACCTTTCCCTGCTGACCTCAGTATTCACCAATACAGAACCACTTGGCGCACGCCAGATGGTCATGCTTCAGATTGACCTGGTACAGACCTCGTGTGGATACGGCGTACCCTTATTCCACTACGCTGGTGAGCGGACAGCACTCACACGCTGGGCAGAGTCAAAGGGCGAGACTGGATTGGATGAGTACCGCCGCATGAAGAACACCTACAGTATCGATGGGCTGCCGACCGGGCTTTTTGATCACACTGACCAGTAACTCCAAACTGCTGGCTCAGGGCTTTTCAGCGTCCCTGAAAATGCACGGTCCCGTTGATTACGTACTCCTGCGGATGCCCATTGCATGTGCCCGGTTCATAAATCCACGTCATAACCAGCTTTTCAGCTTCTGCATCCAGATCAGGCCGTGCTTGCTTCAGCACGTTGGCACTAGATACGGTTCCCTGAGCATTGACGTGCAGCCGCAGCGTCACACTGGTAATCGGAGCGTCTGGGGCGCCTTCGCCGCGCGGCTGTGGCGCAGACTTTGCAACCGGAAACTGAAACTGGTGGCACATCGTTCCCTGCGTCCATTCCGATGGAACAACGAAGGCATCCTCTGGCTTCTCATCAAGGGCGGTCATTGTCAGGTCCGCATCCAGGCTGAAATTACCTTCGCGGTACACGGTTTGTGCAGGAATCAGCGCACTTTTGATTGAAAAAAACTTGGAGTATTCCCACAACTTGCTGCCCGAGCGAAGTTCCAGCATGGAGCCATTCGCCTTGTCCACGCAGATTTCTCCCGGCAGCCGCTGCTCGCCTACAATTGTTTCAAACTCGATGCAGAACGCCTGCCGACCACCATACGAGCTCGACTTGATCTCCTGAATCACATCGCTTGCGTCGAACATTGCTGAATTGTACGGCACCAACTGCCGAATCCTCACCCCGGCAAACGGTGGGTCGTTCCACCCGTTCGTCCACGCCCGTTGTACCCCTTGGGAAATTGAGGATGCTGAGTAGTCGCCAAAGCGCAGGTCCTCCCGCAACGCACCATCACTGCCGCGCACTCGCGTATACGTGCCACTTTGCAGACTGCCGTCGCTGGCTGTAGCCGTGAAAATTGCTTCTGTCCGGAAGTTATATGGGCCACCTTGAATCTGGCTCACCACCCGGGCGCGGTTCATCAATGCAACCGCCTGATTTCGCAGCTGGACATCCTCGGCTTCGGCCATCATTGCCGCGGCCAACCCGAATACACTGAGACAAGCTACCGCGCTTTTCATAAGTGCCCCAGCATACCCCGAAATTGAAGCGGCTGAAACACAAAATTTCAATGAATCAGCGTGACGCGGACGGAGTGGCTGCCCTAACGGGGTCGAACGGGGTTCGCACAGCTAATGTGAGTGGTTCACAATACTAAGCTTTTTCGAAAAGCATCTGGGTCATCCCTATTTCCCGGCAGCATCAGAATTTTTGCCAATACTTATCAGATTCGCAAATATTCGATAAGCCCCCGGAACAGCCTCCGTCATCTGCCGGTACAGCGCATAAGCGACGTAGACATAAGCGCCTCTGCCATAACGCGCATAGAGTAGCCCGCCTTTCTGCGGGTCCTGACCGGGATCGTGCGTCTCAGTCAACGCCGTGTAGTGCGGATCCCATGACTGCATAAAGTCATGCCCGCGTTCTTCGACCCATCCATCAAAATCAGATTCGGTAATACGATTGGGCCATGTCATCAGCGGGTGGTTTGGATCGAGAATCGTAACCTTCGACTTCTCATCCACAACCTTCTCCGGCGAGCGCCCCAACGTATAGGGATACGGGCCGAAATTGTGGTCATACTCCGGACTGTTGTACTGCACAATCACCGTACCGCCGTTCTGCGCGTAATCGAGCAACCGCCGCGTAGCCATTGCCAGCTCCGATCTTGCCGCATAGGTGCGGATGCCCAACACAATTGCGTCATACTGGCTCAGATCACCGCGCAGAATTTCATCCGAAGTCAGCAGATGCGGATGCACTCCAATCTGCTCCAGCGCCTGCGGGACCTCATCACCAGTACCCATGATGTATCCGACCTTCAATCCTGGCGCAACTTTCGCATCCACACCGCGAGCGCGATACGTTGCCGGACGATAGTAGTAATAAGGCCGCAGCCCTGGGTATCCAACCTGATCCACGCCTTCGCTGAACTCATAGTTCCCGCTGCGTGCCACCGCTTTGATGGTGTAACTCGCGTCGGTCAATGCAGCCGGATGCACGGTAAATGTAACCGTCGTAGGATCATTTACCGGAAGATGGAATTTTGTCGTAGCAGGCTCAGCCGTCCAACCTTCGGGTAGTTCAAGCCGCAACTCACCATCCGCTGGCTCCTGTTGTTCGTTGGCAAGCATCACGTTCAAGGGAAATGATTTTTCTCCTAGAGGGACAACTCCCGCTCCGGCGCCAATCTTGACAGAAATCTGTGGCAATACCGCCAAAGGCTGATACACCGCGCCTGGACCATGCATCCAATGGACCGTTTGGACCACCTGACCTACACGCACAGGAACGTCATCGTAGTCGAACTCAGCCCAGCCTTCCACCGGATATGGTGCAAACGAGCGATTCAACCAGCGCTTGTCATCAATGTTGTAGTAAGGCTGCTCAATCGAGGGGCGACTGAAGTAGGGATGCGTCAAAGCTGCATTGCGCGGTACATGGACTTTAAAGAGGACATCGGCGTCTGCTGCGCTCACAGCGACCGGACCGCCAGCACGCTCTACTGGCCAGTGCTCGCCTTCAGGAGTCACCAGCCACGTCTTCGCAAGCCGCAATTTCCCACCCGGAGTCCAGGGCTCGACACTGGTCACATGCAATCGAACATTGAAGTCCATATCCGGAGTTGCATGAAGAAATGTCATCTCAGCCGCCGATCCGAAGAACGGATTACGATCAGACGCAAGCCGCGGTGTCACCAGCGCATTCACTTGCAACCCAAGTGCCTGGGCCAGCGCGGTATTGAATTGCGTCAGCTTGATCTGAAGCTCATGGTTCACACTCGCCTTATCATCGGCGCTGAGTGAACTCGCATTCACAGCATCGATTAGCTGTTTCGTCTTCAGATATCCATCATGCAGATCGGGCAGAATCTTCGATGGATCGGAAGGAATATATGCGTACAGGGCGCGTGTAACATGGCGATCAATCTCGCGTAGTCCGTCCTTCAGGAACTGTGTATCGCCAGTGGCGAGCGAAGCAATCCCAACAAGCGAAACATCAATACCATCAAAGAACGAAGACTCCTGATCTTTCGTCTCCACACGCGACCCATAGCGGTGATAAGCGACATTAAACGGCCCGGGCAGTGGTGGATTTCCCCCGCCATTCTGCGACTTCTGCTCGCTCCATCCCTCACGCGCCATTTGTACGTAGGAGCGCCCCAGCACCGGATCGAATGTGCCTTCAGGAATCTCAACATTCGTCGCCGGAACATCGCTCATCCACTGTTGATTCACATAATCACGAAGATGCAGAGGCGAAGACTTCCCCGTTGCATAATCGAACATCTGCTTGTTCGGGCCCTCACCGCTAATCGAAAAACCAGGAACACGCGCATATACTTTCAGCGGTGACCAGGGTCTTAATCCCTCCGCAAGCTGATCAGGGAAAACATTCGGATCTCCCGCAGCCCTGAAGATTTCCTGCGCCATTTCGCCCGATACCTGATGATGCCCATGGCCATCCGTGACATTGCCAGTAAAGACCGACGTAATCACCAGCGGCCTGTTCAATCGCACCGCGCGCACAACGTCATAAAGAACGCGATCATGCCCCCACTGTTCAAATGCCTCATCAATCGTTTTTGAAAACCCATAATCGGCAACGCGTGCCCAGTACTGCTCTGTGCCGCTAAATTGGTCAGCACGCAATAACTCATTTGTGCGGATTAATCCAAGCGCGTCATAGCTTTCTTCTGACATCGCATTCTGTCCACCCTCACCGCGCGTCAAGGTCAGCATGGCCACGCGAGCGCCCGCTCCGCGTGATTCAAGCGTCAGCATGCCACCGTCCTCATCATCTGGATGCGCCACGATCATCATCACGCTTGCCCATGTATGCAGTTTGCGCAGTGTCTGCCACAGTCCGTCGGCGCCGCGGTCTTCGGGCAGTGTCTGCGCTTCGGGAGTGGCAGCAATCTGCGTTGCCCATGGAACGGTTTGCGCAGTAAGTGTGGTCGCGGCAAGCGCGAGTGTCGTGATCAGCTTGAGTCGTCGGCTGGCTGGTTGCATCTACTTGGCTAGTCTCCAAAGTTGCTGGGCTTTGAGCACAGTGTACAATCCACCCACTGCATTCAGAACCTGTTGCTGAGTTCTTATTTAGATGAATATCGAATGATGACGTCGCAATTGAAACGCCAGCTTGGCCTGGGCAGCGCCATTTCGCTGAACATGATGAACATGATCGGCGTGGGGCCGTTCATCACGCTGCCACTTGTTGTAGCAGCCATGGGAGGCCCGCAAGCTATGCTGGGCTGGCTGCTGGGTGCGCTCATCGCCGTCTGCGATGGATTGGTCTGGGCCGAGCTCGGCGCGGCCATGCCTGAAGCCGGAGGCTCCTATGCTTTCCTGCGCGAAATTTACGGACGCGATGGCGCAGGCCGCTGGGCCTCGTTTCTCTACATCTGGCAGCTGGGATTCAGCGCGCCGCTTTCCATCGCATCCGGCTGCATCGGACTGGCGCAGTATGCCGCCTATCTCTGGCCCGGACTGAACGGAACAGTACCAGCCATCCCACACCTGCGCTATACCAGCCTGCTCGCCGCCGGAACCTGCCTCTTCATCCTGGCATTGCTCTACCGCAACCTCAGCGCCGTCTCACGCCTTGCATGGATTCTCTGGGCAGGCGTTCTTCTCACCATTGGCTCTGTCATCTTCGCGGGAATAACGCACTTCCACGCATCACAGCTCTCCATGCCGCAAGGAGCATTTCACCTGACACCAGCATTCTTCCAGGGATTAGGCGCAGCCACTCTCATCGCGACCTACGACTACTGGGGATACTACACCGTCTGCTTTCTCGGCGGAGAAGTGCGCAATCCCGGACGCACTATCCCCCGTGCTGTGCTGCTCTCCATCGCTATTGTCGCTGTCTTATATCTGTTGATGAACATCAGCACCCTCGGCGTCATTCCATGGCAAGAACTGATCAAAGGCGGCGACGGGCGTTATGCTGTCGTCGCCGTCCTCATGCAGCGCACATTTGGAGCCACGGCCGCCCGCATCCTCGCCGCTCTCGTCATGTGGACAGCCTTCGCATCCGTCTTTTCTCTGCTATTGGGGTATTCACGCGCGCCGTACGCTGCAGCGCTCGACGGCAATTACTTCCGCTCCTTCGCAAAATTGCATCCAAAACACGGCTTTCCAAACATCTCTCTACTTGCACTTGGAATCGTTGCTGCTATCTTTTGTTTCTTCAATCTTTCTCGCGTGATCGCAGCGCTTGTCGCCATCCGCATCATCCTGCAATACATCCTGCAGCAAATCGGCGTCATCTTGTTGCGCATCCGCAGGCCGGACATGCCGCGCCCCTTTCGCCTGTGGCTCTATCCTTTGCCGCCACTCTTCGCCTTAGCAGGATTTCTCTTCATTCTCTTTTCACGCCCCGATGCATCGCGCGAATTCATCTATGCAGCCGTCATCGGCGTAACCGGAAGCATTCTCTACTTTGCGCGCGCCTACAAGCGAAGCGAATGGCCCTTCAAAACGTAGGTAAAAGCGTTTTCGCGCAGTTTGTGAAGGTGTGGGAGACCACAATGCTTCATTCAAAATAGATCTGCACTACACCAAACGTAGAAAACTGCGCCATCCCTCGAAGGCCGGCCCATAGGCAAACCCGCCATTCATCTGCAGATCACCGATGGCAGAGAGCCGGTCCACCTT
>DATAQW010000366.1:0-21212 GCA_036264445.1 Pseudacidobacterium sp. | reverse complement strand
TGGGGATGGATCCATGGCTTTCGAGCGCTCTCACCACAGTTAAATTGGTCATGGAATGAGCTGGCGATTATGGAGCGTCTGTTTCCTCCTATGTCTCAGCTCAATCGATATAAAAAGGAGCTTCGAAAGATTACTGCAGAAAGCAATGCGATACTTTTTCAAGTAGTCGATGATCTGCTCGACAATTATGAAAGCGGGCGGCCTCATTCCTGGTCCGCATCATTGCTGGGCCGCGAGCGGGATTCTTTCCTTCAGAGAATGCTCGAAGCACGCAATGCCTTTGTTGCAAGCAACCAGGCAATCATGATGCACGCTCTGTATCCTGACCAGACAACAACTGAACTTATGGCTGTATGAGCTGAGGACAAGTCCGCGTGGACATAGAATGTCCACACGGATAGTCAGGAAATAAGTAAGACACCCTAATGTGCTGGTCCGTCTTCCTGTCCGACTTCCGGGCCTTCACCAGGGAACGGCCATTTGCGGTTCAGCGGTTGAGTGTCTTCTCGTACTGATTTAGGCACAGTGTTTATCTTGAGATTTTCAAGCACATGCACACCGAGCTTGCCGGCGCTAGCCAGATCAATATCACCGTCTTTATCAAGATCTGCCGCAATAAATTGGGTACCGGCACTTGCTGTACCATTCACCGACAGCGCATAGCGTGTAAAGGCCGGGTCGGCGGCGCTATCGGCAATTCGCATCGCATCCCCCACACCTTTCACGTTCGCAACTGCTGACGATTCTCCCCCATGCGCTTTAACAACAGCAAGCTGCTCCCTTGTGGGAAGTCTATAGGCATAGACCACAACCGGATCGTATGAGCCTGGGTCGTTGCCGGAATGACCGCGATAGCGTTTGCCGGTGATGAGTTCTGGTACACCGTCACCGTCGATATCAACCAGAGCAAGAGCATGCGACTGCGAAAAGGACTCGTCGATGGTATGCCTTATCCATAAAGGATGGTCTGGGGTGCCTGATTGCTCCAACCAGTAGAGGCCATAGCCGTGGCCCTGACCGTAAATGAGATCGAGTTTGCCGTCGTGATTCACGTCATAGCCGAGAATGGGAAACCCAGTGTCGCCCAAGTCCCAGTCTCCGTGCCATTTCCACTGATCGTTATCTGCGTCGATCTGTTCGAACCACCCATGAGGAGTGAGCACGTCAGCCTTGCCGTCGCCGTTGATATCGGCGATGCCGATGCCGTGGCCGTCCTGCTCCTTGCTTCCGAGGTGATGCACACGAGGCGTGTCTTTCGAGAAATCCACCCAAATGATGCCCGAACGGTTGTAGTGAGCGAGAGCCAGGTCCGGTTTGCCATCGCCATTGATGTCGGCGAAAGCTCCCCCTTCAGTGTCATAGCTATCGGTGATCTTTTCGGCCTTCCACATTTCGCCAGTGGCTGTGGCTTTTGGGCCAGGATTGCGATACCACCAGAGGCCATTGCTGATCCAGCCAGTGGTAACTAGATCGGGAAGGCCATCGTGGTCGACGTCGACGATCCACTCGCCGCAGTCAGAGACGAATTCATTATGGATACCGACGGTGCGGAATTGATGCTGCTTCCATTCACCGCCCTGTGCGCCTGGGTTTTCATACCAGTAAGCTCCGCTGAGCAGGTCAGGAAAGCTATCTCCGTTCATGTCGAGCAAGGAGATGCCCTCCGCGTGGTCGGTGCCGAGACGATGAGTAAGAAAAGTAATGCGGGGCTCGCCACCCGGTCCGTCGCCAGGGTGCTGCATGCGGAACTCCGTGGCGTGGGCTGGATCCTGAGCGAGCCCGGAACCAGTGATCAGAATAGGCAACGCCAGGAACGGCAGAAGATATCGGGTGTGATTCTTCATTTATGCTCTCCGTTCCTCGATCTTCATGGTTTCGGGGTTCCAATGGACAACATTGCCGCGATCCATGCTGAGATTGCCCAGAAGAGCAGCGCCGGCAGCGCGAAAACCGAACGTCGCATCTTCGACCACGGGTGTTCGACTTCGGACCGCATTGAAGAAGTTGTGGCAGTGATCGTAGCTATCAGAGTAGGCGGCAGGCGCAGCATATTTCTGGACTTCCTGCGGCGGCGCTCCACTGAAATGCTGCAGAGGATACTTCTTGCGATACTGCTCGATGTACTGCTTTTGCATCGCTTCAGCAAACGTCGAGACGGTGTAGCCGGGTTCGCTTTCCGGTGGTGTGCGGGTTACTGTGACTGCGTTGCCAGCAATGGCCATCTGGCCTTCTGAACCAGTAAAGAGAAAGCCTTCGCTCTCCTCGCCGCCATCGACGAAATTGACTCGCAAGCTCAGGTTAAAGCCTTCGGGATAATCGAACAGCGCCAGCAGAACATCGTTGGCGTCGCGACCGTCTTTCCAGTAGCGCAAACCGCCGGTTGCCATGGCGCGCGTGGGACCGTGAGCGCCTGTGATGAAGTGCGTGCCGCTGAAGAGGTGCACGAAGAGATCGCCGGCGACACCTGATCCGTAGTCTTTCCACTTGCGCCACTGGAAGAAGCGCTCGGCAGAAAACGGAATCTTAGGAGCAGTTCCGAGGAAACGCGGCCAATCGCAGGTTTGTTCCGAAGCGTCGAGCGGGATGGAATAGTTCCATGCGCCGATGGACGAGTTGCGGTCCCAATATGCACTGACCATGTTGAGCTTTCCGATAACGCCTGCGGCCAGA
Organism: Pseudacidobacterium sp.; assembly: GCA_036264445.1. Classification (GTDB taxonomy): domain Bacteria; phylum Acidobacteriota; class Terriglobia; order Terriglobales; family Acidobacteriaceae; genus Pseudacidobacterium. Next base: position 18,542 of record DATAQW010000366.1, on the reverse strand, counting down.
AGCTCTTTTGCCTTCGCATACACAACTGAACTGACACGCTGACTGCCTACCTGGATGATGCGGTTTGTCGAGCGGGCACCTTCAATGATCTGCGGGCCGTCGGGATAGACGTGGATCATCGGTTTTTCGAGGTAAACATCTTTGCCCGCCTGCATCGCATCGACAGCTGCCTGTCTATGCCAATGGTCCGGAGTCGCAATGAGAACAGCATCCACATCCTGACGCGCGAGGATCTCACGGTAATCGCGGGTTGTGAAGATATCCGCACCCCACAGTTCTTTTGCATGTGCGAGACGGCCATCGTAGCAATCAGCTACCGCGACGAGTTTGACGCCAGGCACCTGGACGGCTACCTGGGTATCATGCTGACCTTGTATGCCAGCGCCAATCAGAGCGAACTGAATATTGTCATTCGCAGAGCGCGGTGCGGGTGATGAAGATTGAGCGAAGAGCGGGTTAAGACGAGTAGTGGCGGTCGTAGCAGTAATAGCGGCAGCTTTCATGAACGATCTGCGATCCAGCATGATCGATAGCATTCTCACTTTCCCAAATGGAATTGGCGTCTGAGGCCATTCTATTCGAACTGCAGCAGCGCTTTAAATTAAGGAAAATAGGTGAATAGAAAATGCGAGTCCCAGGGCTCGTCAGACTTGGTAAGATTTACTTCTTTGTTTACGCAAGTATCGGCGCGTCGTTCCCTACATAGGACGTAGACCGCCTGGATTATCGATACTTTCCGCCAGGCCATACCATCTGAAGATTTCGCCGTTCTCGCTGCGCCTGGCGGAGGCCCGCGCGCGAATCCAGCGCCAGGATCCATCTGCGATACGTACCCGAAATTCAGCTTCGAAGGGAACACCTGTATGAAGGGCCGCTGACCATTTCTTCTCAGTGGATGCAATATCGTCCGGGTGCAGCAGGCTGCGCCAACCATCTCCAACGATCTCGCCGACCTTGAATCCAATCAGCCCTCGTGCGCCTGCCCACAGAATTTTTCCATTCCGATCTGCCGTGAAGAGATAACTTGTGTTCATTTCGAGAACAACCTGGTGAGGGTCTACCTTCTCGCGTAAAGTCTGGGCCAGTTGCTCGTGGCCTGTAATATCGGTCGCTGCAACGGAAATTCCCACAACCTCATCGGCCCCGTCGCGGACCGGTTGGAGAGATACCAGGAGTGCATTGGCCTCGGATGGAGAGACTGGCTTTTCTGTGTGAAGCACCAGATCAGAAATCGCTTCGCCATTGAGCGCACGTTTTAAGTACGGCTCCGCCTGCAGAAAAATCATAGGCTCTACTTCTTCTATTGTTTTACCCAAGCGCGATGCGAAAGGTGTTGCACTCATTTCCGACAATCGCCTGTTATGGCTCACAAAACGAAAATTTCGATCGAGGAAGCACAAACCGACTGGTGCGCCATCGTAAACTGCCCGAAGCTGTGCCAGATGCTGTATCGGAGAAACTTCGAGACGAAACGCCATATTCGCCGCCAGCGCAGAATCTCCTGCAGGCGGGGCAAGAAACTTCTTCGCGATCACCGCAGAAATTTCCTCAGCTGGAACAGGCCGGCCATAAAGATGTCCTTGTCCGCATCCGCAGCCCAGATAGAAGAGTATGTCGGCATGCCGCTTGTCTTCGATGCCCTCAGCAATGGTTATCATGCCCAAGCTGTTTCCCAAGCCCGCGATGGCAGCAGCAATCTTGTGGCTTTCACTTTTTTCATTCATGGAGCGAACGAAACTCTGGTCAATCTTGATTCCGTCCAGAGGCAGAGAGTTCAGGCGCCGCAGGTTGGAGTGGCCCATGCCGAAATCATCCAGCGCCAGCCTTACTTTGTCCGTCTTCAGCTCATGGGCAATGGCAACAGCTACGTCGATATTATCGAGCAGGGCTGTCTCTGTGATCTCAACCATAAGCTGATGCAGAGGAAATCCGGATCTCTCTGCCGCTGCACGAATCTGTCGAGCCACGGTGCGATCCTGCATCTGTCTGGGAGCAACATTGATCGATAATGTCAGATCCTCAGAGAAGGTCGATGGTATGGATGCAAATGCCTGGTCAATGATCGTTTCGAAAAGTGGCCCAATCAGCCCCGATCTCTCAGCCAGTGGAATGAACTGGTCGGGAGAAACGAGACCCAACTGCGGATGGCGCCAACGCGCCAGCACCTCAAACCCCCAGAGCCGTCCGGATCGTAATTCCACGATTGGCTCGAAGTAGGGTATAAGCTGGCCGCGCTCGATGGCATTCCGCAGGTCCACAATTGAGAGAGCCCTGGTAGCCATTTTGGGCTTCATTCTACCTGTGAATCTGCTAAAGGAGGTAGTAGCTACCGATAATAATATCGATGGACGCTATTGAATTTCCCCCTTAAAACTATTTGTCCGGATCGTAGTTCAGGATGGGCCCGAGCCATCGCTCAACCTCGGCCAGGCTCATCCCTTTGCGCTTTTGATAGTCGACAACCTGGTCACGATCGATCTTGCCGAGGCTGAAATAGCGAGATTTCGGATGGCCAAAATAAATTCCGCTCACACTCGATCCCGGCCACATCGCAAAGGACTCCGTGAGTTGCATCCCCGTATTCGCCTGTACATCGAGCAAACGCCAGATTGTGCCTTTCTCTGTGTGATCCGGACACGCAGGATAGCCCGGAGCCGGGCGGATTCCGCGATACTTTTCTTCAATGAGATCCTCGCTGCTCAAGCGCTCGTTAACACCATAGCCCCATTCCTCGCGCACTCTTTTATGCAGGCATTCGGCAAAAGCTTCAGCAAGGCGATCGGCAATGGCCTCCGCCATGATCGCGTTGTAGTCGTCATGCTCTGCTCTGAAGCGGTCGCAGAGTTCTTTCAGGCCGATCCCGCTGGTTACTGCGAAAGCACCGATGAAATCCGGCAGTTCTGTTTCCTTTGGCGCAATGAAATCAGCGAGCGAGCGGCACGGCTCACTGCCTTCCCGATTCGCCTGCTGACGCAGAAAGTGGAGTCGCTCGGTTACTTTTTCGCGCGTCTTGTCTGCGTATAGTTCGACATCATCGCCAACAGCGTTGGCTGGAAAGAAAGCGTAGACTCCTCGGGCGGTAAGGAGCTTTTTTTCGATAATCCTGTCCAGCAGAACATTAGCATCATCGAAAATCTGTCGAGCCTGCGCGCCCTGTTTCTCATCTTCGAGAATGCGCGGATAAATGCCTTTTAGCTCCCAGGTGTGGAAGAACGGCGTCCAGTCAATGAAGTTGCGCAGTGTCGCCAGAGGAAAATTATCCAGCACGCGCACGCCGGTAAACGCAGGCACGGGTATATCTTCAGCGCGCCACTCGATGGGAGTCCGCCTAGCGCGAGCAGCTTCTATAGAGATACCGTTCTGGCGCGGCGCGGCGTGGGCCTTGCGCACGGTTTCGTACTCGGCGCGATGTTTCGCAACGAATTCTGCCCTGCTCTCGTCGCTTAAAAGACTTGTCGTTACCGGCACTGCGCGGCTTGCATCCAGCACGTGGACCACCGGCTCTTTATAGTGCGGCGCAATCTTGATTGCTGTGTGCGCCCGACTTGTAGTTGCTCCGCCGATGAGTAAGGGCAGCTTGAATCCCTGGCGCTCCATCTCGCGGGCTACATGCACCATCTCATCGAGCGAAGGAGTAATGAGGCCACTAAGGCCAATCACATCCGCGTTCTCCGCTTTGGCGCGCTCGAGGATCTTTTCTGCAGGCACCATCACACCCATGTCGATGACCTCGTAGTTGTTGCAGGCAAGGACAACACCAACAATGTTCTTGCCTATGTCATGAACGTCGCCCTTGACCGTTGCGAGCACGATCTTGCCTTGCGTCCTGACTTCCTGGCCAGCCGCAGCCATCTCTGCCTTCTCGGCCTCCATGAACGGAGTCAGGTGTGCTACAGCCTTTTTCATCACGCGGGCAGACTTGACCACCTGGGGCAGGAACATCTTGCCGGCTCCAAACAGATCACCAACAACGCTCATCCCAGCCATAAGTGGGCCTTCGATTACAAGGAGGGGGCGACCCAGCTTGACGCGGGCTTCTTCGGTGTCGATATCGATATACGTGTCGATGCCCTTGACCAGCGCATGCGCAAGGCGTTCCTCGACTGTGCCGTTGCGCCATTCCTCAATCTTCTTTTCATTCACTGCCGCGCCGGCGCTCGCGGCCTTCAATTCTTCGCCATACTCCACCAGGCGCTCCGTCGCTTCAGGACGGCGGTTGAGCAGTACATCCTCAACCATCACCTTCAATTCCGGCTCAATCTCCTCGTAAATTTCCAGCTGCCCGGCATTTACGATGCCCATGTCCATACCCGCAGCAATGGCATGGTAAAGAAATGCCGAGTGCATGGCTTCGCGGACCTTATTGTTTCCCCGGAAACTGAATGAGATGTTCGAAACGCCGCCGCTGACCTTGGCATGCGGGAGGTTGGCCTTGATCCAGCGCGTGGCGTTGATGAAGTCCACCGCGTAGTTGTTATGCTCCTCCATGCCGGTGGCAACCGTGAGGATATTCGGGTCAAAGATGATGTCTTCCGGTGGAAGGCCTACTTCATCCACAAGAATCCGGTAGGCACGCTCGCAGATGCGGATTTTGTCTTCATAGGTCGCGGCCTGACCCTGTTCGTCAAAGGCCATCACCACTACCGCGGCGCCGTATTTGAGCACAGTCGCAGCGTTTTGCTTGAACTTCGCTTCGCCTTCTTTCAGCGAGATTGAGTTCACAATGCCCTTGCCTTGCATGCACTTGAGCCCAGCCTCGATGACCTCCCATTTTGAGGAGTCAACCATAAAAGGCACCTTGGCGACTTCGGGCTCGCTCGCCAATAACTGCAGAAAGCGCGTCATGGCTGCAACGCCATCGATCATGCCCTCGTCCATGCAGATGTCGATGACATTGGCCCCGTTCTCGACCTGCTGCCGGGCAATGCTGACCGCCTCTTCGTATTTGCCTTCTTTGATGAGCCTGGCGAACTTCGGCGAACCGGCCACGTTCGTCCGCTCGCCGATCATGATGTAAACGCCGGGCTGCTGAGTAAACGGCTGTGATCCTGACAGACGGAGAGGCTTTGTCTCGATAGCTACAGCGGCCAGAGGCTCGCTCTCAATCACACTCATGCTATGCACTCATCAGCATAGGATTTCGCAGTCTTCTCCAGTTTTCGCGGAGGCCGGCCTTCGAGCGCCTTGGCGATTGCGGCAATGTGCTCCGGCGTATTGCCGCAGCAGCCACCAGCAATATTGATCAGTCCTCCGCGCGCGAAGTCGCCTAGATAACGGGCCATGTCGGGCGGCTCCAGATCGAAGCCAGTCGGCGAGAGCGGGTTAGGCAAGCCTGCGTTTGGATAGCAGGAGACCGCTACATCCGCCTTCTCCGCAAGTTCTTCCAGAAACGGATACATAAGATCGGGCCCGAGAGAACAATTGAGGCCTACAGACAAAGGCTTCGCGTGCTCAACCGCATTCCAGAATGCCTCAACCGTCTGCGCGGAGATCATAGTCTCGCCGCCGCGCCCAACCGCTGCAGAGATCATCACCGGCAGTTCCCTGCCGTCCTGATCGAACACCTCGCGGATGGCAACGAGCGCTGCCTTGGCGTTCAGCGAATCAAAGATGGTTTCAACTAAAAGAAGATCACTGCCGCCCGCAATAAGTGCGCGAACCTGCTGCGTGTAAGCAGCTTTGACTTGATCAAAGGTAACTACCCGAAAACCTGGATCATCCGCATCAGGCGAGTTCGAGAGAGACACAGTCAGTGGACCGATCGCGCCAGCCACGAACCGTTGACGCCCTGTCTCATTGGCGATGCGGTCTGCCCATTCACGGCACTGCCGAGCTGATTGCTCATTGATATCCCAGGCCAGATTATTGAGAAACTGGTCGTCGATGATCTTCTGATAAAACGCAGGGTCTTTCCGGCCACCATGTTCCCGCGGATCATCCACAAAGAATTCGCTCTGAGCAATGCTGGTCGCGCCAAATGTGTTCGTCTCGATGATGTCAGCGCCCGCCTCCAGAAACCGACGGTGGATATCACCGATCATCCTCGGCTGAGTCAGACTAAAAATGTCGCCGTTGTTCAGTAGATCCTTCCTTGAGTCCTTGAACCGCTCCCCACGGATATCGGCTTCCTTCATGCCGTAGGTGCGGATCGTCGTGCCCATCGCCCCATCAATAATGGCAATTCGATTCTCGAGAATCTTTTGCAGAGGATGTCGTCCGGCTTTTGTCATATCTTACTGATGTCCTTGAGTGTGGTTGCGTCGCTAACGTACTGTAATTTCCTGAACATAGCTAATAACGCAGGACATTTCTGATTCATTTCACGCCGTCACCTGTCGCCGCCGGAAGCAATGATTATCCGTAATGACTGGAGTGTGACGGCTGCGTTACTTCGATTATCTCATCCGGAAACAATAGATTATGCAGAAGAAGGCATAGGTCGACGTCCCCGACGGGATTTGGAGAGCATCATCCATAGATCGCGGCAGGCTCGCTGTCAGCAAGTCCAATTGGTGATTTCAGGAGAGGAGAATTTTAAATACTTGAAGATAGCGCTTGAATGATCCTTCAGCTAATGTTTGCGCGAACCTTCGCGCCACGAATCACCTCTGCCATCTGATCGCGATACTTCTCGAATGTGTCATCGACAACCGTGATGGTGGGAATCGTGAACTGATTTGGATCTGGACGCAGCCTAAAGTGCTGAAAGCCTGCTTCGTGTACACCGGTGCTGCCTCGTCCAGGAGCCGGGCGGCTCAAATGTTCAAAGCAGCGGACATATTTCCGGAACCCTGGGTGATAAAGCGACGCTGAGTTGACCTGGTACATAGGAATGCACGACATGAGCGCGTCATAGTGCATCTCTCCAACTGCAACGACATTGGGATGTTTTTTGCGCAGTTCCGTAACCAACATGCGAGTACCTTCGAATGAATCGGCTTTTGTATTGTTCTGCCAGCCGCCGACAATATCGAGAAAATAGGCATCCACGTTGTACTTTTCAATGACTTCTGAGATGCGCGCTGAAAGCCAGTTGCGCCACGATGCAACGCCGGTATTCATAAACGGACTCCAGCCTTCCAGCCCGCGGTCGTTGTCCCAATCTACCCAGTCGAGGTCGTAAGCGTTGCCGTCGATGTAGTCCGTCGCGGCATCGGCGAAATTATGAAAGTCAGGCAGTGTTTTATTAGCAGAGTTTGTCCCGAACATCGGCATGAAACGAAAACCCATCGCATGACCTTCGTCCACCAGACGGCGCAGCCCATCTTCACCGCCAAGGCGCGGATCAGCTTGATACGCCGGATAATTCCAGTAGTAGCGGCCGTCCCACGCTGGCAGAAACACAAGCACGTTCTTCCCGGGAATCCGCGTGTTCGTCCACTTAAGTATTTCCAGCATCTTCGCAAAATCGTTGAAGATGTATCCGGTCCAATGCATTCCATGCAGCGCAAGCACTAAATCAGTCTCACGCATCCATGCAGGAATATCGGTCCGGGTCTCCCAGTCAGAAACGCCGAAGGCTTTTTCAAGATGTGCATAATGCGGACGCGCCGCCTTCTCCACACTCGCGGCATAACCCGCGCGCCAGGTTGCACTCCGGATCGTGTTGCTGCGCTCCCATCCTCCTTTTTCGTAAATCAATTCTGTGCGATATCCAGCGTCGCCCGGTTGCAGATAAAGGCGCACACCGCGGACCTGTTCCTCCTCGGCAGAAAGCATGAAATACTGCTGCTCGCTCTTCTGAATAATGACCAGCGGTGTTGTCATCCCTCCACCGAGATAGGGATATTGAAAGAGCAATTCATCATCTTTGGGATCAAAGAACTGCTCCGCAGATACCGACACTTTCCCGCGCGGCACGCCCCGAAGAATGGTCGCAATCGACTTGATCGGCTTGTCCATCTCCGCGCTGGCCTGCCACTCAAGGACATCACCGTTCTTTCGGATGACAGCCTTGAGATGACCCGGCGCTTTTTGCTGTCCTCCCGCCCACACAAACTGCGAGCACTCTATCTCGATTCCATCTGCAACAGGCCGCACGCGCATCCGGCTCACATCAAGACCGTAGGTATTCTCAAATGTGAATACACGGAAGCCAAACTGAAATCCCGCAAACTCTACTGACGGTTCAGGAAAGTCGTAGCTGAACTTGAAGTGGCTCTCTCCGCGTGGCGGGATATAGACCCCATCGTTGGAGGTAAGAGATAAAATCCTGGTCGCAGCACTCTCGTCCGCGTGTGCAAGAAGAGTATTTACGGTTGAAGCTCCCAGATGTGTAGCGGCAAGCCCTATTGCTCCTGTTGCTGCCGTGCCCTTCAAAATTTCGCGACGCGAAAAATTTTCTGCCATCACTATCAGCCTTGCGAGACCCTGGTATTCACTTTCCAATACACGCTATAGCGTTCATCCAGCAGTTTGTATAACGGAGTGAGGCTCCGCTGCTCGCTCTGGCCCACGGTCTGAAATTTAAGAGTGTTCCCCGGAGACTTTTCAAGCCAGCCTGTTGGTTGGTTCGCAGCCGTGTTCGCTTCCGGCATAGGAGCGCTATCGTGCTTCTCATCTGGCCCATAGTCACCATAGATCATCTGCTTCGTCAGGCCTTCTTTACCCATCTCGGCAGCAAGCACCAGCGGCCCATACATCGGCGCCTGGATCGCCGGATCATCCGGGAGCGGAGCAGTGTGCAAGCGCATCGGCAATGCGACTTCCACCGTGTCGCCGTCATGCCACGTCCGTTTGATCTCCGCATAACTACTCGGGACAGTCTCCACTCTTTCAACCTTGCCGTTGATCTTGATCTGAACGCCATCCGTCGCCCAGTAGGGAACGCGGATTTTCAGTGCGAGCGCCGTTGGTTTCGCAGCTTTGAACGTCAGCGTGGTTCCCTCTTCTTCAGGGAAGTTCGTGTCCTGCACCAGACGAATTTCCTTCTCCTTCCAATCCACCTCGGAACCGATAAAAAGGTTCACATAAATGCTACTGTCATCGTGGAAGTAGATTGAGTCATTCGTCTTCGAATACTCTTCTACTCCAGTCCCCGTGCAGCACCAGAATGCATGGAAAGGCGTGCCAAAAGTCTTCCAGAAACCCGGCTTCAGTGGCACGTAGTACATCAGCATTCCGTCCGGGTCCTGTGTTCCCAGCCGCACATTGAACAGCAGCCGCTCGTAGTAATCCATCACGCGGGGATCAACGTTCCATCCATAAATATGACGCGAAAGCTTCATCATGTTGTAGCTGCAGCAACACTCTTCCGCCGCAGGTCCAAGTTGATCGGCAAGCTTTCCCGGAGCCTGCCAGAACTCGCCATTGCTTGTGCCGCCAGTCGCGTAGGCGTGCTGGCCCACGCATTGATGCCAGAAATAGTCAGCGATAGCGTGATAGCGCGCATCGCCCGTCAACTCATATCCTCGCGCCGCGCCAATCACCTGCGGGATATGTGTGTTGGCATGAATTCCTGCCAGATCATCCTGGCCCTGCGCCAGTGGATCGAAAAACTTCTTTTTGCTGAACCGCTCCGCAAGGTGCGCATATTCCTGCTTGCCGGTAAGGGCATACAGGTTGAACAGCACTTCCTGCATGCCTCCATACTCGACATTCATAATGGGCTGAAATTCAGCATCGCTGATCGGATTGACAAAGTTTCCAGCCCAGCCCGCCATCTTTTCCGCAGTCGTGAGCGCCTGCTCGTTGCCGCAGTGAACATACATGTCCACATGGCCAGCCATGATCTTGTGGTAGGTGTAGAATGGCGCCCATACCTTTTCGTGTTTGCGCAGCCGGTCGTAGAAATCTTCTGGATACGCGCCGAGATAGCCGTTAGCCTTCTGGCACTTCGCCAATTCCGCTACCAGAGCGTTGCCTTTCTCGCGGATCGTCTTGTCGCCGCTACCTGCATACATCAGCGCGCAGGCAGAAAGATAATGGCCGCCGGCAAAGTGTCCCCGCAGTTCGCATTTCGGCGCCTCCCATCCACCCAGAGGCTCCGCCGTTGAAGGCAACCCCGCCGTAACACGGAACATATGCAGAAGGCGGTCATTTGGAATGGAGTTGATGTAGCGCAGGTTGATCTGCTGTGCATCCTTCATCGGCCCGCCACGCAGCCGTACCGCTGTCATGGGGAAGGGCTGCACTTTCCAGAAAACCTTTTCATATCCGCGCTCATGATTGCTCCGAGGCACATCCGTGACTGCATCCTGTGCGAATGCGCCCGTACCAAGTGCCGCTGTTGCTGCTGCAGTCGAGGCCGAAACCAGAAAGTGTCTACGTGTGATCGAGTTCATAGCTTTATACCTTAATTCTTATATACATTCGGAGCTGTGATGCCTGCTTCCTCTCAACTTCACAAAATACAGCCGCGGCAGGAAGCCACCGTGGCTGATGCAACAATTAAAAGTCAACGTTGACGCGAAGCTCAATCGCACGCGGACCACTCTGCTCTGTGCCTGTTCCCCAGTTTGTCCCCTGAACATTCCCGTTGTACCACCAGCCCGTTTCTCCGCCATTTCCGAAATATGGATGGTTCCACGCATTCAGGAATTCGCCTTGAAATCTGAACCGGATGGCTTCTGTAATCGGGAACGCTTTCGTGAGAGAGACATCCTGTGCGAAAGTATGCGGTTGATATAGATATAGAGTACGTCCAATAGTTCCCGGCGTTATGTTCGGAGAGATATACGATGTATTCGCACCTCCCGTAGAGCTTGCAAGGTACTTCGGATTGACAAGCTGGACAAAGGTATTGCCAGGGGCAAGGCGGTGTACTCCAACTGAGTGTTGCAACTGAGAAGACGTGACGCCCGTCAAGTTGATTCCGCCATCTCCGTAATCGTTAAAGTTGGCATTGCCGCCCAGGACCTGCGACGGAGCGCCGCTCTGGAAAGTAACAATGCTGCCCACGGTCCAGTTGCCGAGCACCTTATCCAGGATGCTGCCCGAACTGAGGAATTGTCTTCCTGTGCCAAAGGGCAGATCATAAGTTCCGCTCACATGCAGGGAATGACGTAGATCGAACAACGCAGGCGCATAGCTCTTTGCCAGATCGCGCACAGTGTAGGCGGCGAACCGCGTTGTCCAATCGTTTGTCGTAGATATTCCGAGCGTGTGACTATAAGTGTAATTGGCATCAAATTGCAAGCCGTTCCACGCATTCTGACGGAAGTCCACCTGTACTGCGTTGTAGTTGGAAGATCCAGCCGCCACCATATAGCTGGTCGTTGAGCCCGCGGCAAATGGGTTGGCCTGGAAGAAGTTGATGGGATAGCCTGCGCCGTTGCCTGTATATCCTGCATTGGCGGCACATGGGCTGAAACTTGCGCCCACCAGGTTGCAGAAGTAAGGGACGGTCCCGTTGATGCCGGCTAACACATTTGCCATTGCGCCTGCCTGACCCGTCTGCAGATAAGTAATGAATTGGCCGTTGGCGTAGTCAGATAACGGAACGCCCGTTCCGCCGGAGGATTCGCCAGCAAATGCGGCATCAAAGATCGGCAGCGGCTTCTGACCCGCCTGCCCGTTGTTAGCAAATGATGTCCCGCCATTGAGCGCAAGGTTGGTTTGCGCATTCTTGAACTCGTTCAGAAAGCCGTTCTCAAAGATATTGACTTCGTTGTAGTTGAGCGCAAGCCACTGATGGACGGTATGGTTTCCGTTGTAGCGAACCTCAATCGCGCGTGAGTTGCCCAGCTGGCGCTGGATACCGAAGTTCCACGCTTCACTATAAGGCTGCTTGATTTTAGGATCGATGCCGGTCACACCAACAGAATTCAGGAAGGTAAATTCGGATTGCGGCGCCGACTTCTGAAAAGTAGTCGGGGAAATACCATATGCAGGCAACGCGTTTCCGAGTGACAGACTCCCAGGGGCATAGGTCCCGGGCTGTCCAGTATTGTTGGCATTCAGATAAAAGTTCTGGTATTCAAACGCGGCATAGTCTGAAGCATTATCCCAGTAATACTGGTAAGGCTCGGTAAATCGCCGCAGGTTGAATCCCCCGCGTATTACCGTTTTGCCGTCGCCCAGGAACCTTCCCAGCGCGCTTTCACTTCCCTTGGGATTCCACGCAAACCCGATGGCGGGCTGTGGAGCAACATTCCACGGGCTATAGGCATGGTTATGCGCTATAAGCTGCGGATCCATCGTGCCATTCAGTGAGCCTGGATTGAAGAGATTACCTATGCCTGATGGTCCATAGATATCGGCCGGCAAAGCTGAATGATAGGCGGAGGTAAGGTCATGCTGATCTCCAGTGAAATCCCAGCGAAGCCCGTAATTAAGCGTGAATGTCGGTGTAATTCTCCATGAGTCCTCGGCAAAAAGTGCCCATGCCTTGGAAACCTCGTCTAACACAAACTCTCCGATTCCCTGCTTGTAGTTGCCGGTATTGGCGTTGTACGCATACTGGCCACCAATAGGAGATGTGCCAGTACCTGCGAATCCAATTCTTCCTGTGAGGATCGCATAGAGCTGCTGTGCCTCACCCAGCGATTGGGAACTGGCATTGGGCAAGGTTGTGGAGGTAAAAGCCTGTAATGCCGGATCGCCTGTTGATAAGCCAAGATTGATATTCGGGAAGCCATGCGGAGGGTCCCAATAATGGTCTTGCTCACGATACCAGGAGAATCCGAAGTTCAGTGTGTGCGCGCCATGCTGCCAGGTCGCACTATCTGAGACTGTGAAGAGCGGATAGTACGAAGTTATAGGCAATTGATATGCCTGTCCCGACATATTATTGCTGCCGTTGGCTCCATAATTGACGAAATTCCAATAGACAGTAGGCTCAGTGGCATACAACGGCTTGGCGTCATACGCGTATTTGCTGACGTTATAGAGAAATCCGACTTTGAATTGATTGATTAGTTTTGGGGAGAATATCCAATCGATTCCGTACGAAGCAGTAAAGTTCCTGAACTGGTTACCGGCCACCTGGTCTTTGAACGCTGATCCTGGAAAACCAGGAGTATTCACGCCAGGCTGCGTTGTCTGTGTCATGTTCCAGGCCAGGAACATGCGAAGCTTTTCCGACAGGCTGTAATCCAGCCGGACTGTCGGGTAATAAGTCGTCAAAGGCGCTGAGTTGTTCCATCGCACAGCAAGGTAGTTCGGATCAGTAGTGTTGGAAACGCTTCCGCTACCCATAGCGCTGTCGATGGCCTGAAATTGCGTAGCGATAACGGAATTTACCGATGCAGGCAATGTGGGACTGGTTTGCGCAGCAAGCGAGAACAGATTTGCCGAATAGGTATTGCCATCGGTTCCGGTATATGTAAAATTGCCCGCCTGTGCAGCCTGCGTAAATGCCTGGTTTACAGCCGTAATCGATTGAGGCTGTTTGGTGAAAGCAAAGCTCCCAAAAAAGAACAGCTTGTCGCGAAAAATCGGACCACCCAGATTGGCGCCAAAGCTGTTCCGGATGAACTTGTTCTTGCGTACACCGGCGTTGTTGTTGGTCCAGCTGTTTGCGTTCAGGCCCGAATTCTGGAAATCGCCAAACACTCCGCCATGAAATTTATTGGTTCCGCGCTTGGTGACGTAATTGATCTGCATGCTGGCCTGCCCGAAACCCTGGTTCAGGTCGAGCTGGTCCGTCATGACCGTCATCTCTTCGATATCTTCTAGGCGCGGCGTTATTGCGGGTTGGTCATTCCCGCCAAACTTCATACGGCTGGAGCTTCCGATCACGCCGTCAACATTGTTGCCCTGGTCGATGGACGGTAGACCGTTCCATGTGCCTGTATAACCAGGCGTAAGGTATGCCAGCGTGTGAAGGTCGCGATCCGCTACAGGCAAATCCTGGATTTGCTTCAAATCCACAACCGTGCCAATCGCATTCGATGTCGTCTCCAGCACGGGCGTCGCGCTCTCTGAGACATTCACTGTCTGGTTCGCCTGCCCCAGCGTCAGCGAAGTGTTTAACGCCGTCACCTGCGAAGCATGCACTACGACGGACTCATAAACACGCGTTGTAAATCCCTCTTTGGCCACACTCAGCCTGTAAATTCCGATATTCAGGTTCACAAAAGTGTAGTTGCCCTTGTCCTGCGTATCGGCTATACGCACGTCGTTGGTCGCAAGATCGGTCAGTTCCAGATGCGCCGCCGGAATCACGCTTCCACTGGGATCGATCACAGTAACCGTTACGCTTCCCTGTGATCCACTCTGCCCATGCGCCGTTAACGTCAGCACGGCCGCATACATCATCAGGCAGGCAACGAGACCTGCCGGTCTACAGCTGTTTCTAAGACGATGCATCTATATCCTCCAAAATTCCCTCGAACCGCCCGATTGAATAGTTCGAGCTATATGCCGCCGGAAAACGCTTTCCCACGGCCGGCTTGATATTTCTTCCTCAGAGATTTTCTGGCCGCTGCTAAAACTCCGGCCCGCCACGCAGGTCGGCTTTCGGATCCCAAACTTGTCAACAGTTGAAGGTACTGAATTATGTATTTCTTTTTGTATTTTTAGCAAGATTTAATTTTGTATCTTTTACGCGCATAACAATCATTTATGCATTTGCACAAAGGCTTGGTTTTGTTCTCTATTTCTGAGAGGTGGCTTCTGCAACATGAGCGTTCTGCAGCAATTTCCCTAGCTCATCCAACATTTGGCGGGCTTTTTGTTCCTCTCCAAGCCTCCGATAGGCATTCGCAAGGCTGGAGTAGATAGCCGGATTCTCGGGCTCAAGGCGGCGCCCCGTCTCCAGATGTACAACTGCATCATCAAGCCGCCCTTCCATCAAATAGAGCTTGCCCAGCGCAATCTGGGCCGTTGAATAGTCCGGTTTCTGTGCTACGGCGTTTTCCAGCAATGATCGGGCCTCCGCACATTCTGCTTGGCCAGGCGTCACGCCGGAGTGAATCAGCACCTCAGCTAAAAGGTCTTGCAAAACATAGCTGTGATGCCCGTTGCTGATCCCCTCCCGGGCAGTCCGGATTGCGCCCGGCAAGTCATCTTCAAACAGGAATTCCTGCGCCCGCGCCAGATAAGTAATGTCACCTCCTTGCGCAAGCATCGCGGCGCGCTCAAACTCTGGTTTTGCCTCCTCATAGCGGTCCAGTCGGGCAAGAAACATCGCATATTCATAGTGCAATCGCGCCGAGGAAGGCAGGTATTGGAGACCTAATTCCACCACGCGCAAACCGAGCTCATATTGTCTGTTGTCAGTACATGCGTCGGCTACAAAGACATACAGCTTTTCATCATTGGGTGTAAGCAAAGCAGCCTGACGAAGGGCTGCGAACGCTTTTTCAGGTTTCGCAGCGCCGACGTACGCCTGGGCTAGAAGATTGTTTAATGCAGCGGTGTTGTGCCCCTTTGTGTGTAATTCTTCGAGAACATCGATGGCCTGCTGAAAGCGTCGTGTCCCCAGATAACACAAGGCCAGATTGAAGCTTGCTGCGTACTCTTCCGCAACGCGGCTGCGCGCCGCAATCAGGTGCGGGATTGCCTCCTCGAACTTTCCCTCGTGAGTAAGGGCCGCACCAATACGCAACTCCCTTTCCGGATCAGAAGAACTGGGATGCTGCGCTTGAAGCGGCATTACAAGCGCAAAGCAGAGCGCACCCCAGATCACTCTCATCCCCACGGCTTGCGCGTTCCAGACCATCATCATCCAGCCGCTTACTTATTCCAGTCCGGAGGCTCCTGGCCACGCAGATTATGCACAAAGAAGTCCTCCAGCAGCCTCTGACCGTATTCGCCGCCTGCGCCATGCCCGCCACCCGGCACATAGAACAGATCAAACCGCTTATTCGCTTTGATCAGCGCATTGACCACCTGAAATGTAGACGAGGGATCGACATTCTTGTCCATCTCGCCGACCACGAGCAGAAGCTTGCCCTGCAGCCGGTATGCATTATCTACATTGGATGACGCGGCGTATTGCGGACCAACCGGCCAGCCCATCCATTGCTCATTCCACCATATCTTGTCCATCCGGTTATCGTGGCTGCCGCTGTTGGAGACAGCAGCTCTATAAAACTCCGGATGAAACAGCAGCGCTCCCATGGCACTCTGGCCGCCCGCGGAGGTCCCAAAGATACCGACGCGAGAAACGTCATACCACGAATATTTCGCAGCAACCGCCTTATGCCAGAGGATACGGTCTTCAAATCCTGCGTCTTTCAGGTTTTGCCATGCCACATCATGGAATGCCTTGGAACGGTTGTTGGTGCCCATTCCATCGATCTGCACAACTACAAATCCAAGTTCAGTAAGTGGCTGCGCCCACGGCCCAAATGACTTGGGCACAAACGACCCCTGTGGCCCGGCATAGATCGATTCCACGACTGGATATTTCTTGCTTGGATCAAAATGTGCCGGCTTATAAATCACGCCCCAGATGTCTGTCTTCCCATCGCGTGCCTTTGCGGTAAATACTTCAGGCGGACGCCAGCCCGCATCGATCAGCTTATGGTCGTCGCCTTGTTCCACCGTCATCACAGCCTTGTCATCCACCGCGCTCCGTAACTCCATGACCGGCAGCAGGTCGATGCGCGACCACGTGTCAATGTAGAACTTGCCGTCAGGCGAGAAGACAACACGATGATCGGCGTCTACATTGGAAAGCGGCGTCATGCCGGTGCCATCAAAGTTGATTCGGTATGGATGCATGTAATAAGGATCTTTGTCCGGCTCCATGCCGCTTGCTTCAAACCAGATGACGCGTTTTTCCGTATCCACGTAATCGACATTCCGCACCACCCAGTTCCCCTTCGTGATTTGGCTCTTTACCATGCCAGTAGTGCCGTCATACAGATACAGGTGCTCCCACCCATCTCGTTCCGACGCCCATAAAATTTCTTTTCCGTCGTGAATGTCCACGCGCACCTTCTTGCCCGTGTCATGCTGATCAGGCACAAGCGGCCGGTAATCGATGAAGGTCTTGCTTTCTTCATCAATCAGAGCACGCGCAGATCCAGTCGCCGCGCTCACTTCAACCACGCGATAGGCTTGGTGTCCGCGCTGGTTGTACTCAAAGGTGAAGCCGCGTCCATCCTTCCACCACACAGCAGGCGATAGTTCGTATGGGTTCGGAAACAGGCGGTTGTCAATTACAAGCTCCCGCTTGGCCAGCACATCGAAAAGTACGGGTTGTGGCAAAGCCAAAACATCGCCTGCTTTGGGATACACCATCGTCGAATATTTTGGTTGCAGCTGATCGGACGGCGACGACTCGACATAATGCACCTCACGCCGATACCCCGGCCGGATGCGGTACGCCACCAGATGACGCGAATCCGGCGACCATGCAAGCGTATCGAGGGCGTAATAATTGTCCTCGGAGCCATCACAGCTCAGCACTGTCTTTTCTGTTTTGCCTTTCGCGCGCACAAAGACGTTGTAATTTTCGATAAACGCCTCCCACTTTCCATCAGGCGATGCCTGGACGCGCTTCTCGCTATTGATGGCTTTTGGAGTGCTGTCGTAATCGTCGTCGCTCTCGTATTCCTCATCTTCTGGAGACAGCGGCTCAGACTTTCCGCATTTATAGCTTGTCAGGTCACAGTGCCATCGGCGATTCTCCAGCACAAGCTCAATCGCCGCTTGTCCATCCACATATCTGAAGCGGGTGAATGGCAGCGTGACTCCCGTATATTTTTTTTCGTCTGCTGAGGACAACGCCGCTGCCAGCCTGTCGTGGTCAAAAGCCGGTTTCTTTATCTTTGTGTTTGCATCCACCAGCACGAATGCATGACCACCTTCGACCGTCTTGCGATACCAGAAAGTATCTGTTTTCTCAATCCAGCTTGGTGCTTCCGGAATATTCAGTGCCAGCGTTTTATACTTGTCCCGCAACTGCGCTGCGCGCTCGTAGTCCGCGCGTGTCACTTGTCCGTCGAAATGAATGGCAGAAAGACCCAGCGATGCTGTTAAAAAAAGAGCGCAACGCAGCCAACTTTGCGGCATGCATCCTCCCATGAGATGTTGTTTGCCAGGAGACAAGCTGCGACGCCAGGCTAGCGCCGTGGATAAAGCTCAAATCCTGGATACGTATACATATTTGTATACATTATGAGGATTATGCAATAGTCCGCTGGAAGGTTTTACTGCACTGTTCATCCAATTGTGGATTGAAAAACATGGATAGGGGGTCAGTTTGAATCCGCAGAGGACCCGGGACAGCTTCACAAATACATCAGGATCGAAATGCCACTTGTCCGATTAGCCGACTTTACGGACAAGTGGCGATCAGGGTTATCATCATCGATGGCGCTACGGCGACATGACCCTGACATTTGGCCAGCGCGACACATTTCCAACTACGCGGGGGATCGATCGTGAGTCAAAACTTGCCTCTTGTGGAACTCTGGGCAACCTCCTCTCTCTAGTAGACAATAAGGGGGATGAATCTGAAGCACAGGGTCGCGAACTGGTTGTTCAGCCAATTTATACCCAAGCGATTGGCTGTTGGAGACCTATGCTCGATTCGGTCGGACGACAAGTTTGCAATTGCAAAAATCCTTTCGTCCGATGAGAAGGTCGTGCATGTGAGGATTTATAAAGAGCTGTTTCAGCAACGGCCAACCCACATAACCGCTGAT
>DATAQW010000352.1:0-7141 GCA_036264445.1 Pseudacidobacterium sp. | reverse complement strand
AGCGTGCTCATCGGCATTTCGGTATAGGTTTCATGCGAGAGCGTGGCCAGCAGACCATGCACGATGGCATCCTGCGTTGTTTTGTCTACAGATGTCCATCCCGCAGTGGTGAATGCGTTCTGCACCTGAGTCTTTGTTCCTATGATAGCGAAATTCACCATATCACCGGGATTGCCTTGCTCGTCCTGCACCCGGCGAGGAATGTTGTTGAAGATCGCCGGTGAAAGCAGATTGCCGAGATCGACTGATGCGGCAGGTGTGGCCGCTGTCTGCGACTTCGACAGCTTCATTTTGACGGAGTAGCTGCCATCGCCGGAGAGATCGCTGCTCAGGTTTACGTTGAGATAGAGCTTGCCGCTCATCGTCACGTCCATCTGTTTGCTTGCG
Source organism: Pseudacidobacterium sp. (assembly GCA_036264445.1). Lineage (GTDB taxonomy): Bacteria > Acidobacteriota > Terriglobia > Terriglobales > Acidobacteriaceae > Pseudacidobacterium. The sequence continues at coordinate 6,754 of DATAQW010000352.1, read as the reverse complement.
CCAATTGCAAAAGGAACGGAGGCTGCGCTGCTGCTGATGCGGCCGATCAGGGTTCCGACATTTGCATTGGCAAACGGAAATTGCCTGATCAGGTCTTTCCAGCCGCGTGATGCGCCATCGGGTGTAGCCGAGCGGCTGTCAGAAAGCGTAACTGTTCCGGTTGCTGAGAAATCCAGATGATCGCCGGGCGCAACCACAACCCCGGTATCGGTCCAGTCTCCTGGTCCAACTTTGAAGGAATACGAACCTTTACGCGATGACAGCTCCTTCGAGTCCACAGTCTTGGACTGAATGAGCTGAACGCCGGGACGGACTTCGATTGTAGAAGGAGCAGTTGTTGTTTGAGTGCTCGCAGGGGGCGTGGTCTGGTTCTGGCTCGCTGGCGCTGGCGATTCAAATACGCGTACCGGCGAAGATTGCTGCTGCGCATCTGCAAACACAGGAAGCAGAAACGAGAGGACGAAGGCTGGCAAGGTCGTGGGGGTTCGCATTGTCCTACCCATTATGGACGCAGACCTGGAACGAAAAGTCGTCGGCCAAATCCTATGCGCTATCTATTGTCGTGGAAACGAAGCGCAAAAGAAAAGCCCAGCCGATATCGCAGGGCTTATCCGAAGGAATTGCCTGGTTTTATGTCCCTTCTGACCAACTCGCCAGATACTCTTCCTGTTCGGGCGTCAGTCGGTCAATGCCAATTCCCATCGCGTCCAGCTTGAGCCTGGCCACGCGTTTATCAAGTTCTTGTGGGACTGAGTAGACCTTCTTTTCAAGGCTCGCATGATTCTTGATCAGGTACTCGGCAGAAAGAGCTTGATTCGCGAAGCTCATGTCCATGACTGAGGCCGGGTGGCCTTCAGCCGAAGCAAGATTGATCAGGCGGCCTTCGGCCAGGAGATAAATTTTGCGGCCATCGCGCATTGCATATTCATCCACGAACTCGCGTGTCGGGCGCTTCGACGAAGAGACACGTTCGAGCGCCGGGATGTCAATTTCCACGTTGAAGTGACCGGAGTTGGCGATGATCGCGCCATTCCTCATGACTTCGAAGTGCTCCTGGCGGACGACGCTCTTGTTGCCGGTCACAGTCACAAAAACATCGCCCTGCTTGGCTCCTTCCATCATTGACATCACGCGAAAGCCATCCATGACCGCTTCAAGCGCCTTGGTCGGATCGACTTCGGTTACGATCACTTCTGCGCCCATGCCACGCGCGCGCATCGCCAGTCCGCGTCCGCACCAGCCGTATCCGGCGACGACAAACTTTGCGCCTGCCAGCAGCACATTCGTGCAGCGGATCACGCCGTCAATAGTTGACTGGCCTGTGCCGTAGCGGTTATCAAACAGGTGCTTGGTGAGCGCATCGTTTACGGCGATCACCGGATAACGCAGCACGCCATCCTTTGCCATAGCGCGCAGCCGAATCACGCCCGTCGTTGTCTCTTCCGTGCCTGCAATCACGCCTTCGAGGGCATCCTGGCGCTTGGTATGCAGCAGGTGGACAAGATCGCAGCCATCATCCATAGTGAGGTGTGGCTTGTGGTCAATGGCCGCAAGAATATGCGAATAATAGCTATCGTTATCCTCGCCTTTGATGGCGTATGTCTGGATATTGAAATCGCGCGCGAGCGAAGCTGCAACGTCATCCTGGGTCGAGAGCGGATTTGAAGCGCACAGTGCGATGTCCGCGCCGCCGTCGCGCAGCGTGATCATCAAATTTGCCGTTTCCGTGGTAACGTGCAGGCACGCCGCAACGCGGATGCCCTTGAGCGGCTGATTCTTGATGAAATCCTTGCGGATGGTTTGCAGCACCGGCATGGACTGATTTGCCCACTCAATGCGTTTGCGTCCCTGGTCGGCCAGGTCGAGATTTTTTACATGATGCAGGGTGGTTGTGGCACTTGTGGTTGCCATTAAAGTCTCCGAAGCCAGTTTTTGCAGTGTGGGGGACTTCCTCAGTACGTCTAAGAGCATACCATCTGCTCCAAGCCGGAAGGCTGTGTAAACCTCGCCGCCCTTGTAGGATTAGAAGGTGTCTACAGGCAAGAGCGTCCAGCTTACGTCAAAGCAGATGACGAGGATTTCCCGCGCTCTGGCCGACCCGCGCCGCTATGACATCTTGAAGCAGATTGCAGACAAGGAACACTGCCTTGCCTGCTGCCAGCTTCGTGAAACGCTGCCCATCAGTGCGGCAACACTTTCCCACCACATCAAGGAACTCGAGACCGCCGGGCTTATCGAGATCAAACGTAAAGGGAAGTTCGCCAACCTTTCGCTGCGGCGGGATGTATGGCAAGCGTACCTCGATCAATTAGCGAAAATTTAATTTTCATAGTCTGCGACCTTTCAGCAGAGCACTCATCAATTAGACAATCATCGAAATGTCGAGACAGACATTTCGAAAACAGGAGCAACATTTTATGGGCAAGCTACAAGGAAAAGTCGCCGTCGTCACGGGTGCTTCCAAAGGAATTGGCGCGGCCATTGCGCAGCAGTTTGGAGCTGAGGGCGCTTCGGTGGTTGTGAACTATGCCTCGAGCAAAGAGGGCGCGGACCGTGTCGTAGCTGAGATTACTGGCAAAGGCGGCAAGGCTGTTGCCATACAGTCCGATTTGTCGAAGCCATCAGAGATCGGGCGGCTTTTCAGTGAGACGAAAAAGGCATTCGGCAAGCTGGACGTTCTCGTCAACAACGCCGGAGTGTATGAGTTCCAGCCACTGGAAAACATCACAGAAGATCACTACAAAAGGCACTTTGATCTGAACGTGCTTGGTTTGATTCTGGCCTCGCAGGAAGCGGCGAAGCACTTTAACTCCGAGGGCGGCAGCATCATCAATATCAGCTCGACCGTGACCAGCTTCACCCCGCCGAATACCGCAGTTTATACAGGAACTAAAGGAGCCGTAGATGCAATTACGAGGACGCTTGCGAAAGAATTAGGTCCGAAGAAGATCCGCGTAAATGCGATCAATCCGGGCATGGTCGTGACGGAAGGCGTTCAGACGGCCGGATTTGATAAGGGCGATCTGCGGACTCAGATCGAAGCTATCACTCCATTGGGACGTATCGGCCAGCCTGACGACATAGCCCCCGCAGCGGTCTTTTTTGCTTCTTCTGATTCTTCGTGGATCACAGGAGAAGTGCTGCGAGTCGCTGGCGGTCTTCGCTAAGTTGCTTTTGGTAGGTGGCGTCATTCTGACAACGAGAGGAAGAATCTCAACGATGTGGTGGTTTCAATATCGCTGAGGTTCTTCGCTTTGTTCAAAATGTAAGCTTACGATTGATCTAACCCGAAGCGTGCTCCAACTCAAGCAGCTTCTTCTTACGTTCCACGCCCCAACGATACCCAGTTAAAGTGCCATTGCTACCGATTACGCGATGGCATGGCACCACTACTGCCACAGGGTTTGTCGCACAGGCTCGCGCCACAGCCCTGACTGCTGTTGGCTGGCCTATCTCTCTTGCGATCTGTGCGTAAGTTCGAGTTTCTCCACGGGGGATGCGACGCAGCGCTTCCCATACACGCCGCTGGAATGCCGTGGCCCGTACGTCTAAAGGCAGTTCCAGCGCAACCGGATGCTCACTCATCTGCGCCAGAATGTTCTTTATCGTTGCCCCAAGACCCTTTTCATCGTGCTCTCTCTTTGATTCAGGAAAGCGCGCAGCAAGGTCATCTTCAAGTTCACTGGCAAGTGAACCAAAGGATGTCGCACAAACGCCTAGGTCTGTTGCAGCCACCAGCATCTTTCCCAAGGGCGAATCGGTGATGGCGTAGCGAATAGTCACATCTTTGCCGCCACGGCGATACTCCGTTGGTGTCATGCCCAGGTGCTCGTTGGCCGATTCGTACAGGCGGCTGCTCGATTGGAATCCTGACTCATACATCGCCGTTGTCACACTGTCATTTGCCAGAAGGTTCTGCCGGAAATGTTCCATGCGTCGCGCCTGTTGATACTGCCGCGGCGAGATTCCGAGATAGCGGCGAAAAAGCCGCTGGGTATGGAATGCGCTTAGGCCGACTGTCTTGCCCAGCTTTTCCAGCTTGATCGTGTTATCGAGATTGCGCTCGATGTAATCGCACGCTTGCGTCAATATGTGCGTCTGGGGGTGCGTTTGCTCCGGTGTGCAGCGTTTGCAAGCACGATATCCAGCGCGTTGCGCCATTTCGCTCGTTGGGAAGAACTCAACCGAAGACCGTAACGGGCGGCGACTTGGGCACGATGGGCGGCAGTAAACTCCTGTCGTCCGCACGGCATAAACGAAAAGCATGTCAGCAGAAGCCTGCCGCGACTCCACCATCTCCCATGCCCGGTCCCAAACCTGAAGAGCGCTCATGTCAACCTCACTTTCTTGCTGACTTGATTTTCGCGCAGGTTGTGCGGGCGGAACACTCCGCTTCTTGCTTTCGAATTTTCTGCTTTCGGGCACGTCTTTTTATTGATTCCCAATACAGATTCTAAGATTCCCCGACGATCAAAAGCTTAACCGCCGATGTCGCCTCAGCAAAAAGGCAGGCCCGAAAGCCTGCCTTGTCATTTTCTTGTTCTTGCGCGAAGTGCGATCGCCTGGACGGCAAGCCCCTAGTTCTTTGCGGCAACTTCCTTCAATCCAGCCTGCTCGCGCAGAGCAGCAGCCTTGTCGGTTGTTTCCCAGGTGAAGTCCTTGTCGGTACGGCCGAAGTGACCATAGGCTGCGGTCTTCCTGTAGATCGGACGACGCAGGTTCAGGCTTTCGATAATACCCTTAGGTGTCAGATTGAAGTTCGCGCGGACCAGGGCTTCGAGTTTCTTGGATTCAACTTTACCGGTGCCGAAGGTATCTACCAGCACGCTGACCGGCTCAGCTACGCCGATGGCATAGGCAAGCTGCACTTCGCAGCGGTCGGCGAGTCCTGAGGCCACAATGTTCTTGGCGATATAGCGAGCCATGTAAGCTGCCGAGCGGTCGACCTTTGTCGGATCCTTGCCGCTGAAGGCACCGCCGCCGTGACGGCCCATGCCGCCGTAGGTGTCGACGATGATCTTACGGCCCGTCAGGCCGGAGTCGCCCATCGGTCCGCCGATCACGAAACGGCCCGTTGGATTGATGTGGTACTTGGTGTTTTCGTCGAGAAGCTCGGCGGGAAGAACCGCCTGAATGACGTTCTTCAGGATATCGGCGCGGAGCTCTTCGTTGGAGATGGTTTCAGCGTGCTGTGTCGAGATAACAACGGCGTCAATGCGAACCGGTTTGCCTTCGGAGTTGTACTCGACAGTGACCTGGCTCTTGCCATCTGGACGCAGATACGGCATCTTGCCGCTCTTGCGGACTTCGCTCAAACGGAGGGTCAGCTTGTGCGCCAGGGAGATGGGGGCCGGCATCAGCTCCACTGTCTCGTTGGTGGCGTAGCCGAACATCATGCCCTGGTCGCCCGCGCCGCCGGTGTCCACACCCATGGCGATGTCGCCTGATTGCTTGTTGATCGAGGAGATCACGGCGCAGGTGTTCGAATCGAAGCCATAGAGGGCGTTGTCATAGCCGATAGCAGCCACCACGCCGCGCACCAACGTCTGGAAGTCGACGTAGGCCTGGGTAGTGATCTCGCCGGCAATCACGACCAGGCCCGTAGCGGTCAACGTTTCGCAGGCTACGCGGCTGTATTGGTCCTGTTCGAGGCAGGCGTCGAGAATCGCATCGGAAATCTGGTCTGCGATTTTATCGGGATGGCCTTCAGTGACAGATTCGGAGGTAAATAAAAACTTGTCGCGTACGGACAAAATTGTTCTCCCTTAATTGCGGATAGCCGGCCGCCATTTCACGAACAGGCGGAGCGTTTTAGGCATCTTTATGATGGTACTAGACCGGAGAGATGGGGGCAAAGGGTGTTAGCCAAGAGGGAAGGTGGGCTGTCCAGAGGGGATTTTTAGCCTGTAAATGGGTGGGTGGGTGGGTGGGTGGCCACTCAGCCGTCTTGTAGCTTGAGCGGGGGCAGTTTGCAATCCTGCGCTAATCGCCAGAATTTGTTTTAGGAGCAGGCGGCAATTCCGCGGTATCTGTTTCCGGTGCAGACAGGGATTGGTGATGGCCATCGGCGGTAGCGATGCGGTTGCTCACGTAATGCCAGACAAACCATCCGAGGACCGAGAGTAGGATGAGCAACACAGCAACGCCTGTCCAGCGCAGGCGCAGTTCCGGACGAATTTCAGCCAGATCGCGATTTTTTCCTACATTTTCCGCGAACTCGATCCAGTTTGCGTCGTCGTCTTTCAACTGACCGCTTTGCTGGTAGGCAGACATGAAGCGACCGACCCAGGCATCTTCATCCAAGCCGACAACACGGGCGTAGCCGCGCACGATGCCCTTGTTGAAGACACCTCCGGGCAGAATGTCAAAGTGCTCTTGCTCTAGCGCGACAAGATGGCGGCCGCTGATCTTTGTTGCATCAGTGATAGCCTCAATGGCGACGCCGCGAGACTCCCGTTCTTTTCGCAAATCTTCGCCGAACTGACCCATGTTCCTGTTCCTGCGCAGATATCCTTAAGTACTTAAAAGCAAAAATTTCGGTTAAATCTTGCGTAAAACATGGCCAGAGGTCTTGTGCCGTTCCATGCCCCGTCTCTAGTGCAAACCATAAAACTCCGAAGCAGACAAGTCAAAGAAAAATCCTTTATTTTTTCGACCCTTCATTACTCCCGGTTGAGAAAACAGAGCTTATTGGGAGTGATGCTCCAATCCTGGATGGAGTTTTCTCCTGATTTGTCCTGCTGGCTTTCATTAT
>DATAQW010000311.1:0-2535 GCA_036264445.1 Pseudacidobacterium sp. | reverse complement strand
GCCCGTAAGCGCGCTGCAACTCGCGCCCCACCAGCAGATTGAATTTCTGGTCAGTGCCGCCGAGTTCCACATCGGCCTCAAGCGCGACCGAGTCATAGCCCTGCACCAGCGGATACAGCAACTCATGCACCGAAATCGGCTTCTCGTCTTTGAATCTTTTGTGAAAATCTTCGCGCTCCAGCAGTTGCGACACGGTGTACTTCGCCATCAATCGCACAAAATCGTCGGAGCTGAACTGGCCCATCCACCGCCGGTTGAAGTCAATCACAGTTTTCTGCGGATCGAGAATCTTAAAGACCTGCGCCTTATAAGTCTCGGCATTTTCCTCGATCTGCTCGCGCGTAAGCGGCGGACGCGTGACTGAACGCCCCGTCGGGTCGCCGATCATTCCCGTAAAATCACCGATCAGAAAAATAGCCGTGTGGCCGAGATCCTGAAAGTGTTTGAGCTTCCGCAAAACTACGGTGTGCCCGAGATGCAAGTCCGGAGCGGTCGGATCCATGCCGAGCTTCACCCGTAGCGGCTTTCCAGTGGTGCGCGACTTCTCCAGCTTGGCGCGCAGGTCAGCCTCGCGAATGATTTCCGCGGAGCCTTTCTTGAGATACGTGAGTTGTTCCTCGACCGGCGCGAAGGTTGGCATGAGAAAGCACATTATAGAGAATGCGGAAGGCAGAAGTCAGAATGCGAAGCTAAAATGCTCTGGAAATGGCCGGACATGTGGCGAACATCCACATAAGAAAAGCGACAGCGGCAGACGTTCCGCGATTGCGCGAAGTGATTGAGGCGTCAGTGCGCGGTCTGCAGGCTCAGGACTACTCTCCTGCTCAGATCGAAGGCGCGCTGAAATCGGTCTACGGCGTTGATAGCCAACTCATCGCCGATGGAACCTACCTGGTAGCAGAAGTTTCGCAAGCAGGGAGCCAGCGCGAAATCGTCGCCTGCGGCGGCTGGAGCAAGCGCAAGACTTTATACGGAGGAGATCAGTACGCAGCGCGCGAAGACTCACTTCTTGACGCAACACGAGATGCTGCCAAGATTCGAGCCTTCTTCGTCCACCCACAATGGGCGCGCCGCGGCATCGGCGGTCTGCTTTTGGAGGCCTGCGAAAATGCCGCCAGAGCAGCGGGCTTCACGCGCTTAGAGATGGGGGCGACTTTAAGCGGCGTGGCTTTTTACTCGGCGAAGGGATATGCGGTCGTCGAGAATCAAGAAGTCCCACTTGGGAATGATGAAACGCTTCCGATTGTGAAGATGACCAAGTTGGTCTGACAGAGCGTGGTTTTACTTCTGGCTTCTGCCTTCTGCATTCTGACTTACTTGCTTCAGCCTGCGGCCCACAATCTCAAAATCTCCCTTCAGCACGATGTGGATCGCCTCCGTGTACGCGATGTGCTCCTGCTCGAGAATTCGCGCGGCCAGCGTGCGTTCATCGTCTCTGTCGAGCACGGACACTGTTTTTTGCACGATGATCGCTCCGTGATCGAGCTCCTCATCGACAAAGTGCACGGTGCAGCCAGAAACTTTCACTCCATACGCGAAAGCCTGTTCCTGCGCTTCGAGCCCAGGAAACGCCGGCAGCAACGAGGGATTGATGTTGAGAATCCGCCGCGGAAACTGCTGCACGAACCACGGCGAGAGCAGCCGCATGTATCCCGCTAGACAGATCAGGTCAACTTTGTGCTGCTTGAGCGCGGCAACGACCTCGCGATCGTGCTCCTCGCGTGGCTTCCCTTTGGATGGAATCACCAAGGCATTCAATGGGCGCTGCCGCGCTGCAGCAATACCCGGCGCATCGGCCTTGTTGGAAATGACGACCGCAATGCGCGCGTCAGCAATGCGGCCCGCATCAATGCTGTCAGCAATAGCCACGAAGTTCGAGCCGCGTCCGGAAAGGAGGATGGCGAGGGAATGCATTGTGGATTTTTGATTGCTGATTAAGAGGTGCTGCGTCAATCAACGATCAGAAATCAACAATGATCTCAGTTGTAAATCACCTTACGCTCGCCCTTAACGATGCGGCCGACAGTAAATGCCTTCTCCCCCACGCGTTCGAGCACGGTCTGGGCTTTCTTGAACTTCGCCAGAGGAACCACCATCAGCATCCCGATCCCCATGTTAAATGTGCGCAACATCTCATCTTGCGGAACGTTGCCCAATTCCTGCAGATGTTCGAATAGCGGAGGCACCGTCCAGGAACCCAGATCAATCGCAGCCGCGGTCCCGCGGGGCAGTACGCGCGGAAGATTCTCGGTAATACCGCCCCCCGTAATATGCGCGAGCGCCGAGACACATTGTGCGTCAATCAATTTTTTCAGCGCTGGCCAATAACTCTTATGGGTGCGCATCAGTTCGTTGCCCACTTTATTCTTGATCTGGTTGACGTAATCGTCGGGGGCGTAGTGAGCCACTTCGAAGAGCAATTTCCGCGCCAGCGAGTATCCATTGGTATGCAGGCCATTGGAAGCCATGCCCAGAATGACGTCGCCAATCTGTACATTCTTGCCGGTAATAATCCGGTCGCGTTCCACCACGCCC
>DATAQW010000301.1:0-19995 GCA_036264445.1 Pseudacidobacterium sp. | reverse complement strand
CACATCGATTACATAATCGTCGAGGACTGCCATCGCTATACCGATTGTCAATATAGCATCGAATAGGTGATTGTAAATAGTATGGACCCCGGCTATGCTCCCCACATTGACAGGAGAGCAGCATGATTCGAGGGATTAAGTTTGTAAACGTTCCGGTAAGTAATCAGGATGCCGCGCTGAAGTTTTACACCGAAACTCTGGGATTCAAGGTTACAACCGACCAGCCGTTCAGTGACACACAGAGATGGATTGAACTGCTCATTCCCGGTGCTGAATCAGGCCTCGCGCTCTTCACACCCCCGGGCCACGAAGATCGCATTGGCAAGTTTCAATCCATTTCATTCTGGTGCGATGATGTATTTGCAACCGCAAAAGTACTTGAATCCAAAGGCGTGAAGTTTACACGCGAACCCAAAAACGAATCCTGGGGATCAAGCGCCATTTTTCAAGACCCCGACGGCAACCAGTTCGTACTCTCCAGCAAAGGCAAGCAGAAATAAAATTGCCAATCTGCCACCAGTCAGCGACGACCAACGGAAGCGGAAATAAAGCTGCGGCAAGCAGCACCAGCAAGAATGGCGCGAAGCGCGTCTCGCTGGACGCGCAGTCCCTAGTCCCTGGGCATATCGCGGTGCCCTGTTTTCACGCGATATCCTTCTTTTGCCAGGCGTTTGCTGATCTCTTCAGCAATCATGACGGAGCGGTGCTGGCCGCCCGTGCAGCCAAACGCGATCGTCAGATAGCTCTTGCCTTCATGAATGAAGTGCGGCAGCAGAAAGAGCAGCATGCTGGTCACGCGATCCAGAAATTCGCGTGTCTGCGGAAACTTTCGCAGATAAGCAACCAGCTTGGGATGCTTGCCCGTAAGTGGCCGGAACTCCGGCACAAAGTGTGGGTTCGGCAGAAAACGCACATCGAAGATAAGATCGGCTTCGAGGGGCACGCCGTTTTTATATCCAAAGCTGACGGAAGAAATCAGGAGATCCTTGCCCGTACTCGTTCCAGCAAACTTGTTTTGGATGTGCGCGCGCAATTCATGGACATTAAAGTTTGATGTGTCAATAATGATGTCCGCAACATTACGGATAGGATCGAGCACCTTGCGCTCGGCCTGAATCGCAGGCGCAACCATTTCCTGACGGCCCAACGGATGCGGGCGGCGCGTCTCAGAAAATCTGCGAACAAGAGCAGCTTCTGATGCCTCAAGATAAATGACTGTTGTCGGTAACGTGCGCCGGATATGCTTGAGCATCTCCGGAAAACGCTCAAGCCCCTGCCCTTCGCGCACATCCACTACCAGAGCAGCCTTCGTCGTTGTGGTGGACTCGTCAATCAGTTCCGCAAATCGCGGAACCAGCTCAATGGGCATATTGTCGACGGAGTAATAGCCCATGTCTTCAAATGCCTTGAGCGCAGAGAGCTTGCCCGATCCCGAAAGACCGGTAATGATCACCAGCGACCGTGGTTCATCAGCATTGTGGACAGACGAAGATTTTGCCTTCTTCGACTGGACTGCAGACTTGCGTGCAGCTTTCAGGGGCATGCGCCCATCCTACCATTGGCATGGAGCAGCTGCGTCCTTCGGACGCCATTTCTCAACGCTGCCAATTCCTTTGACTTTACACCGCTCCCGTTGCCCGCTCTTTCGGAGTCACTGCGATTATTCCTGCATTGTTCTTCCCCGCGAAGCCCCTGCACGCGGTTTTCTGCTACGAGGCGCATAACAACAATCAGCAAAAAAGCGGGAGTTGTTTCTCCCGCTTTTTTGCTGCCAAGGTCCGTCTGGCAAAGTCCGCTCGCCGCGCAGGCGCTCAAGCATCTGGATTCAGGGGGCTTCGATCAGCTCCATTTTGCCATCGCGCTTGCGGTGCAGGACCTTTACATTGCCCTTATGGTCGCGAAAGACGAATACCTCGCGGTCGCGGAATTCGGCCTCTTTCACAGCCTCTTCCAGCGTCATAGGCCGGATGGCGACAGAATCCGCTGAACGGACGACATGTGGCTCCTGAATGGGAACGCGCGCCGGAAAAGTGTGCACAGTCACTGGCATTACCTGCCGGGCGTGGCCATTTCCGTTGGATTTCTTCGCGCTTGTCGCTGCCGGTTTCTCCTCGCTGACGGCCGGCGCGGTGCGCGCCGCGCGACGCGGGCGTGCAAGCTGGGGCTCTGTAACCAGTTTCTCTTCCTTGGGCTGCCGTTTCTTTGCCTGGATTTTCTTCTTGCACCGAATGGCCTGCGTCTCGGCTTTGTCCAAGGCCTCGCGCAGAGCTGTCTCCATGTTGTTCGATTCGGAAGTCGCTACGATGTTTTGCAGACGCGTTTTGATCGTCACTTCAGCGAACTGGCGGTATTTTTCCGCCGTCAGCACAACATGCGCGGCGGTGGTTTTACCGAGGATTTTTACGATGCGCTTAATGGATTCGTCAGCGATCGCGCGAAGAGCGGGGGTGACGGTCACCTGCCTGCCTGTGTACTCAACCTGCATGGCGAAAGCTCCCTTCACAGAATATTAACGCTGGAACCTGTTGATCGTTTCAGCGGAGTTCACAGATTGTACATCAGCCGCGCACCCTGCGCTGATGCGTACTCGGAATCCTCATGTCTTCACGGTATTTTGCGACGGTCCGGCGGGTCACGTCGATGCCCTGTGACTGGAGCAGGCTCGCAATCTGGTCATCGGTAAGAGGCTTACGCGGATCCTCATCCTCAATCAGCTTCTTCACCTTGCGCTTCAGCAACATCAGCGGAGTGCTGGAACCCTCCGGCCCATTGACGCCCTCCGAAAAGAAAAAGCGCAGCTCATAAACTCCCTGTGAAGTGTGTACATATTTGTTGGATACAGCCCGGCTCACAGTGGATGGATGCACGCCAATCTCTTCAGCAACTTCCTTGATCATCATCGGTTTCAGGGCATCGACGCCCTTTTCCAGAAACTCTGTCTGCCGCCGTATGATGGCCTCGCACGTGCGCAGAATCGTGTTTTTGCGCTGCTCAATGTTGCGCATGAGCTGGATGGCCGATCGATAACGTTCCTTGACGTAGTCTTTGACCTCTTTTTCCGTGCTGTCCTGTGAAATCATGCGCCGGTAGCCCTGGTTCAGCCGCAGCGTGGGCATGTCCTCATCGTTCATGACCACGACATACTCGTCGCCGCGCTTGGCAAAAGCCACATCCGGCTCAATCAGGCGCGCATCATCGCGGTTGTAACGCTGTCCCGGACGCGGATCGAGCGCACGAATCAGGTCTACTGCCTGCTGCGCTGTTTCCTGTGGTCTTCCCAGTACTTTTGAAAGCTCGCGCAGGTCGCGCCGCTGCAGGAGCTGAAGATGTTTGTCCGCGATTTCCCAGGCCGTGTCAAAAACAATCGTCCGTTGTTCTGAATAATCTATCGGCTTGGCATGACCATTCTGGTGATGTGCATCGTAAGCCGGTTCGTTGCTGTTCGGAAGCTCCGAGCCGATCTGCGCTGAGCCATTGTTTTCCGCCAAGCGCTTCTGCCGTTCATAAATCAGCTCAAATTCGTGCCGTTGAGCTTCCAGTTGCAATAGAAGACATTCGCGCAGGTCTCTCGCCGCAATGCCGATGGGGTCGAGTGTCCGGACTACCTCAAGTGCGGTCGCCAGGTGCCCTGTGGCGCGTTCGCGGATTGCTACCGGAACTTCTGCAAAATGAAGAACCTGACGTTCATGGCTGGGGGCGCCGTTCTCTGGTTCCGGCTGTAATTGCTCACGCAGATAACCTTCAAGCAATTCTTCATCAGTTGCCGTTAAATAGCCGTCTTCATTCAAGTTGCCGATCAGGTATTCTGCGGCATCGCGAACTGCCGGCGACAGGTTCAATGATCCTAACTGCCACAGAAGATGGTCGGTCAGCGTACTTGGCTGCGAGAGAAAATTTTCAATGGAAGGCTTCTCAGTGGCCTCGAAACTGTCCGGTGAGCGGAAACCGGGATCAAGATACTCCTGAAAATAAGAACCGAAATCAATTTCGTCAAAAGGATCGGATTTCTGGCGTTCGCGCTCTCCGAACCCTGCTTCTGCCGCTTGTCCCAGTTGCTCCTCCCTGCTGGCGATCTCATCCAGCAGAGGAACATTCTCTTCCATCTCCTCAAGAATCGGATTCTCAGCAATCTCCGACTGGATCATTTCCTTCAACTCAAGCTTATTCAGCGCGAGTACGCTAACCATCTGCATCAGCCCCGGCGTGAGTATCTGCCGCTGCGATACTTTCAAGCTGAGTTTTGGTTGAAGAAGAGCCATTCTTTGCCTATTTATCCGTTAATCAACGCATTTAAACTTGCGAGGGGAAGTAATCCCAGTCTACACGCATAAACACGCTGCCTGATAGGGTCACAGTCAGCGGATTTCTTCTGTTTGAGCATATGCAACCCATTTTTTTATGAATAGTTTCAGTTCAACGAAAAGCCCTCGCCCAGATACACACGTCTTACCTCCGGGTCGCTACCCAGCTCCTCCGGCGTTCCATGACGGAAGATACGCCCATCGTTAATGATGTAGGCTCGATCTGTCACAGAGAGCGTCTCGCGAACGTTATGATCTGTTATTAACACGCCGATGCCGCTCGCCTTCAGGTCATAAATGATTTCCTGAAGATCGAGTACTGCAATGGGATCGATTCCCGAAAAGGGCTCGTCCAGCAAAATAAAAGACGGCTGAATACAGAGACAGCGAGCAATCTCCACACGCCGGCGTTCTCCGCCGGAAAGCGCATAACCGCGCGTCTTGCGAATATGCCCCAGATTTAATTGGTCGATCAGTTTCTCTGTCCGTGCCCGCCGCACCTCCGGCGTGAGAGACTGCACTTCGAGCACTGCAAGAATATTTTCCTCGACCGTTAGCTTCCTGAAAACCGATGGCTCCTGCGGCAGATAGCTGATGCCGTATTGCCGCGCGCGCATATACATAGGGACGCGCGTGATGTCTTCGCCATCGGCAAGCACTCGCCCCGTATCCGGCGGAACAAGCCCGACAATCATGTAGAAGGATGTTGTCTTTCCCGCGCCATTCGGGCCAAGCAGCCCAACTACTTCCCCCTGCGATATCTCGAGGCTAACGCCTCGCACAACCTGGCGGCGTTTGTAGGACTTCCCGATCTCGTCGGTTGAAAGCTTCTGCATCAAATTAACTACTTCGGAGCGCGCGTCTTTGTCACAGCGGCTGACTGCCCCCCACTGACCTCGACGCTATCATCCTGGTCATTGAAAATCAATGCGGCACCGGTGGTTGTGCCACGCACAGCATCCACCACAAAAGGCGGATTTGCGGGAGTCCCCGTCAGCACATAGCGGCCGTCGGCTGAGGTGTAAACCAGCTGTTCGCCTTGTCCCTTTCTGCCCGGCTGCGTAAGCACTACACGTCCAGTCGCGATAATCTTTTGAATCTGTGATGACTGCGAGGACGAAGTAGCTCCGCCGGAGGATTTCGTTTGCGCCGGTTCGAGAAAAAACTGTGCATGGTCAGAGCGAATCGTGCCATTGGGAGACACCGCCACAACCCCACCTGCAAAATCGCCGCGACGGTCTTTATCTGTATAGAAAAGCGTCTGGCTCTTCACGCGAACCACGCCTGGGTGCCTGTTCGGTCCCATCATGGAGGCGATCGTCGTGTCCACGATCTGTGAATTTCCGCCATCGCCGTGGGCTTTTAGCGTCTGCTGCGCCTGCGAAAGTTCAATGACAGGAGCAGCAACAATATTCCCCGTCTGCTGCCACATTCGCGCATGCCCGCGAAAAACGCTGTCATTAGTCGCATGGTGTAACTCGGCTTCATCGGAAACAATGTGAACCGGCCCCTGGCCGCCCATCATCGTGCCATGCGAATTGCCTGATTGATTTTGTTGCTGGAGATAAGTCGCCTTTATATCACCTCTCGCCGTAGCATCTCCTGTGTCGCGGTGATAATCAACCGTCTGCGCGGCCAGATCGACCTCTCCATTGTTGATTCGCGGACTCCCCATAAGGTGCACGATCTGGTCGGCCGAACGGTATTCAGCCCGGTTCGCCGTAGCGCGCAAAGGCAGGGCCTGTTTCGCGCTCTTTGCCGGAGTCTGTGTCAGGTGAACATTGCCTTCCTGAACCGCCGTTTCAATCTGCGACGCCTGCACTGCTGTTCCACTCTTTGCCTGTGTTTTGTCTTGGGGCTGGAATGTCATGTGCAGCACATCCCCGGTAGTCACACTGGTAGGTCCATCCTGCGGTGAATCAACGATCTTTGTATGACCCGAGCCATCCAGCTGGCGGATCGTCCGTCCATCGGTAAGTGTCGCCAGCAGCTGGTCGCCGCTGATTGTAGTGTTTTCCTCCTTGGCCTTCGAAGGAATCGTGCGCAGTGTCGCCACAGCATCTCCGGTAGCCAGTGCTTTCTGGGCTACGCTCTTGTTGCCGGGGCCGAGCGCGAAATCAATGTCCAGCTTTGACGACTGCATCTGTCGCGTGGCCGAACCATTGGGATCGTTGGCCAGCTTCAACTGCTGATCGACAAAGCTGACCGCATCGCGAAATTGCGCATGTTTGAGCTGGTTATTGTTGCCAAATGTCAGAGTCCCCTCGACAGCATTCCCGTGCATGCTCTGCGTCGGGCCGTTCGACACGAAGTTAATGCCGCCACCCATCAGCGCCTGCATGGGCTGGCTCTTTTCATCCAGATAGATATCCGCTGTCTGTGACGTTGTTTGCGCGCCGTCGTCCGTTACCACGCGCACACTCCCCTTCGCATCGATGCGCTCCGTCGAGCCATCCTTGCGGAAATAAACAATTGCCTGATCCGATGAACTATGGGTATCGCGAAAATCAGTTTTCGGATGCAACAGGAATGCCTGATGGGAATCGCGCAGCAATTGCGCATGCTCCGCGTGAACAACGGCGGGTTCGCCATTGGCGCTGGATGTTATCTCCACTTGTTTGTAAAGAACCAGCAGACCCTGTTTCGAATCGAAGCTTGCGCCAATCGATCTTCCCTGAGCTCTCGGTAGCTGAAATTCAACGGATTGGTCCGTTGTGGCTATACCTGTCTTCTGATCAAAGACGAGACCGTATGCTTTGACGTGAATCCTATTCTGATCCGCTGCGCTTCCCTCGTCTGCAGGCTTGCCGGAATCGCTTTGCAGCGATTGCAGATCAATCTGCACCTCGCCTCTGGCTGTAACAATACTGTTCTTCTGGTCGTAGTCAAAAACACTGCCAGAGATGCGATCCTGACGATTAGACCCTGGAGGTCCATAAAGAGTAATCACCACGTCATGCAGAATCGCATGGTCACTCTTGAACTGCACAAGCTTTGACGCGTGAATTGTGAAGGTGGTATGCCCTTTGTCAGACTGCGAATAGGTAAAAACATTCGCGGTCTGCTGGATGTTTACACCCAGCCTTCCCGGCAGGTCCCTGGCAATATGACGAACGCGATAACGCGCATAAACGAGAAATCCTCCCACCACAGCTATAAGCAGACAGGCCAGCGCGATGATCAGCAATCGCAGCCTCTTGATGGTTATGCGCAGGACTCGCCGTCCAGGCGGCTGCGCGTTTTGCGCGCCATTTGTGCTAGTGCTGGGCATATCGCTTACTCGCTGCTTCAATTTACTTGTTGGAGCCTGGAGATCAGTTTCTGGGCGAGGCTTTCGCCTGATTCTGACCACAGAAGCCGCGAGGAGATTCCGCAGTGCTGCTGCACTCCATTGGTGAAATCGATGAGCATTTGCACATTCTCTTTGACGCGCGCCGCAGCATCCGGGTCTAAGCTGACCTCCTCATACAGAAACGGCGAGTCTGTTCCGAAGTCGATGCGAATCTGCCCGTTCTGCTCATAAGCGCCTTCATCGAATTCCGGTCCGAAGCCTATGATGCGCACCACACTTGGCTCCTTGCGCCAGATCGGGTCAAGGTCACCAGCAACTTCCGGCGTCCATAGCTCCCATGTCATCTCGAATTCGTAAGCAAAATCCTCGTGCAGAAGTTCAGTCGCCGCAGGCACAGCCTGCTCGGGCGCCGCAGCCTCGGATTCATCCTCGTCATACACGCGCTGGTAAGCGGGAGATTCATTCCAGGAAATGGGATAGGCCGCAGCAGAGCGCACAGGACGATCTCCTCCGGCAAGGTTGAACTGGCGCATCACGCCCAGCAGCGCCGGGCCGAGCGAAGCCAGACGAAAATTCGGATACCACAGGCTCAGGTAAAGTTGGTCGGCCATCTCTCTATTTTAGATGGGACTGGCCATCCAGGCATCCGCGCTCTGCGCGCCATTCTTGCCACAGCCGACATGCTTGCTTCATTGCCGCTCTCGCTGGTCGCTTTCTTTACGCCCCAGCCGGAAGTCCACAAATCTACTCAGCCCGCAGAGCCTTCATTGGATCGACCATCGAAGCACGCCGCGCAGGCAAGTAGCTGGCCATCAGCATCACAGCCAACAATGCCAAAGCCGACAGAGAATAGAGCCACCAAGGCGCACCTTGCAGATTTTCAGTTTTGCCCGCAAGCAGCCGGACTGGCCATGCAAAGCACGCATCAGATTGACGCGCGTGCTCAACAGCGCTGGCGCAATGCTGAACAGCAGACTGGTAAGAACACCGGCAGCAAGACAGAAAGCCAGGACCTTCCCATCCATGGGAGCCTGAAGCAGATCATGCAGATAGTTCGTTTCCGGAATGGACTTGATGACCAGCTCAAGGCTCAGCCATCCCAGCATCAATCCCGATACAGCTCCCATTAACCCAAGAAGGAAGCCTTCCGCAGTGACTTGCTGAAAAATGCGCATGCGGCTCGCGCCGAGCGCGCCGCGCACAGCCAGTTCCGCGTGCTTGCGCGCCGTCTTTACCAGCAGAAGATTTGCCACATTCACGCAAGCAATCAGCAAAACTACTACAGCCATCGCTTCAAGAGATTTTAGAGGCTCGCCCAGTATGTCTACTAATACCGGAACTCCACGCGAGCCGCTGCGCAGCGAAAGGTGCGTTTTAAGCCAGTCGGTTTTATTACCGATCGACTCGCCATTCGCTTTGAGTACATCGCGCCGCCAGTTCCACCAGAGCGTATTCAACTGCGATTCAGCCTGCGCCCGCGTTACTCCCTGCGGAAGTCTGCCTACAAGAACCGCCCAGGCAAAAAACGGATCGCTGAGCCGCTCTTTATTTTCCTGTATGACAAAGCGCTCCATGGACAAAGGGAGAAATACCGCAGGCCGATCTGAATCGAGCAAACCGCTGTGCCTTACAACGCCAACAATCGTAAACAGTGTGCCGTTGATCTTGACCGTCTGGTTCAGGACACTGGGATCGCCGCCGAATTTGCTCTTCCAATAGTCCTCGCTCATCACCGCAACCGGATTTGCCGCATGATAAACATCGTCGGATGGCATCAGCAGGCGGCCAAGAACAGGCCGCAAACCCATCACATTGAAATAATTGCCGGTGACAAGCTGCATATTGACTCGGTCCGCCTCTTTCACGCTCACCAGATTGCCCGACGCTGGAACATCTGCAGCCAGATCGCTCAAAACATGATTATTGTCATGAAGGTAGCGATAAGCCGGATACGCAAAGTAGAGATGGTTGTCACCGCCTTCCGTACTTATAGATCCAGTTTCATATTTCGCGTGTTCTTCCAGCAAAACCAGTTCGCCCGGCTTCTGCACGGGCATGGTGTGCAACAGCACTTTGTTAAAGACAGTAAACATCGCAGCATTCACGCCAATTCCAAGCGCCAGCGTGAGCACTGCTGTCAACGTGAACCCGGGCGATTTGCGCAACTGCCGCAATGCATAGCGAAGATCATTCCAGATTGTCAGCATCCGTCTTCTTCCTTTCCTGACACTTAACAGCCAACCGCAAAACCAGCGACCCATCGGAGCGGGGATAAAACCAGCATGCCGGCACGCATGGAAAAGGCGCGAAGTCGCGTCCGCCCGTGCGGCCAGCACCTATTCTGTACGCAAAGCCCGCATCGGTTCTACAGATGCGGCCCGGCGCGCGGGTAGAAATCCTGCAATAACGGCACAGACTGAAAGAACCAGCACCGCGCTCATCAGAACGAGCGCATCGAACTTCCCTACTTCGTAAAGCTGGCTGGCAATCACGCGTCCGGCAAAAATCGCCAAGGGCAAGCCGATCACAAGGCCAATGCCGGTCTGTGTCAACGCCCCACGCAATACCATCCGAATGACATTGGCGCGATCTGCGCCGAGGGCCATGCGGATACCGATTTCGCTCGTCCTCCGCGCCACGTTGTAAGCGGTCACGCCATAAATTCCGATCGACGCAAGCAACAGCGCCAGCAATCCAAACAGCCCGGTAAGGCGCGCCGTCAGCCGCTCCTGGTCATACATGCGGTTGACCTGCTCACTGAAGCTCTGCATGTCGATCACTGTCAGGTTCGGATCCACTGATGCCAGCGCGTTCCGGACTGCAGGGCCGATGCGTGTCGGCTCGCCAATAACACGCAATTCAATGTCATGGATGTAATGCGAGCTATCTTCCCAGTGCTGGTTCAACACATAGCCGTTGTATGGGATCGCTTGTGTCAGCGGCAAAAAGAACATCGGATTCTGACTTTCCAGGGCATGCTGATACCTGGTATCCCGCACCACACCAACAATGGTGTAATCGCCGCTATGCCCGGGTACGCTCTCGCCAAAGTGTTTGCCGATTGGGTCTTCATCAGGAAAATAGATTTTCGCAAACGATTCATCGATTACCGCAACATGCTCTGATGTTGCCGTATCCTCTAGCCCGATCACCCTGCCGCGTAGCAGAGGCGTGCCGATTGCATCAAAATACTGCGGGCTGATCCGCACCCATGCCGCCTGCCGCCGATCGCGATCATCAGAGCGTCCGGCAATCGCCATTCTGTCATTCCAGCTGTCGCCGTCTTGCGGGCTGACCGTTGAGAAGGCCACATTCTTCACGCCCGGAATTTGCTGAAGACGATCCAGCATGTTCTGATACAGAACCGTCAGCTGCTCCGTCTTATATCCCGCAGTTTGCGGATCGACATTCACCATCAGTCTGCCTTCTGTCTGGAAGCCGAAATTGCCGCCCTCCATGTGACTCAGGCTCTGTGTGACCAGCCCGGCCATAGCCAGCAACACCAGAGAAAATGCCGCCTGAAAAATCACCAGAACTTTCTGCGGCAATGTTGAGCTGTCCCGCGTCGTCCGGCTTGCTCCGCGCAGAGCCTCTACAGGATTCGAGCGAGCCGTCATCAAAGCAGGCAGAACTCCAAAAAGAACTCCGGTAAGCAAGGAAAGCGCGAATGCGAATCCGAGAATCGGCAAAGATGGCGTGGCATCGATAGGAATAAAACTCGCTCCGCGAAAGAGCACCAGCAAAATACCGCGCGTTCCCGCGTAAGCCACCAGAACTCCCGCAACCCCGCCGATCAGGGCCAGCAGAACACTTTCCGAGAGCACTCCGCGAATCAACCGCCGCCGGGATGCACCCAGAGCCAGCTGCAACGCTGCCTGATGCTGCCGCCCCATGCTGCGCACCAGTTGCAGGTTTGCCAGGTTCGCGCATGCAATCAGCAGGACGAGCGCTGAAGCCGCCGTCAACAGCCACAATCCTTTATGGAACGTGCTGCGCATCTGAGTAATGCCCGCGCCGCCCGGCTTCAGTCCGATGCGCTGCCTGGACAACTGCGCATTGCGATCCGGATTCATGCGAACGTGTTCCGGCAGCCAGTGTTGCAGTTCCATTGTCAACTGTGTACCGATCTGCGATGGATTCTGCCCCGGTTTCATGCGTCCGATGGCATACAGCCAGCCTTGATCCGGCATGTGCAGCATCGACCCTTGCTGCTCCGACAGATTGGGCTCCTGATTCAAAGGCAGATAAAAATCCGGCGGATCAATTTGCAGCCTGTCGCCATAAAACCCCGGAGGCGTTACGCCAACCACAGTGAATGGTTTTCCATCGATAAGAAATGTGCCGCCAATCACCGAGCGGTCGAGGCCAAACTTCTCCACCCATGCGCGATACGTTATTACCGCAACCGGAGCTGAGCCCGGAGTATCATCTGCATTCATCAGCATGCGTCCGGCAAATGGCTGCAGGCCAAACACAGAAAAATAATTGCCGGAGACAAATTCTCCGCCGAAAGGATCGGCCGGCGAACTCGTACCGCTGCGGCGCACGCTCATCGTGTTATGGGACGACTGAAATGCGGCGATGTCCTCAAATGCCGGAGTATTGGCGCGCATGTGCTGGTAAAACTCATAGGAGTACACAGCCCACGAATCCTGAAAGCCGCCCCAGTTTCCCTGCTTGTCGGCATCGCCAATCTGGTATAGCTGCTCCGGATCAGCCACCGGCAGCGACTTCAGCATCACTGCATGCACCAATGTAAAGACCGCGGTATTCGCGCCGATGCCCAGCGCCAGCGTCAGCGCTGCTGTCAGCGTAAATCCAGGCGACTTGCGCAATTGCCGAAAAGCATAACGAAGATCATTCCAAATCGTCGGCATTTTTTAACTTCTCCTCCAGTGTTACTCAGCCCGCAGCGCCTGCATGGGCTCAATCGATGCAGCACGCCGCGCCGGAAGCAATGCCGCCAGTGACGCAACGACACCAATCATCAAAACACCACCGCAATATACCAGCGGATCAGCCGCCGATACGCCAAAAAGCTGGTCGTGCAGCGTCCGGCTTAACAGATAAGCGAGCGGCAATGTCACCACCACTGTGCTAACAGCTAGAACCAACACCTCCTGCAGAATCAGCTTCGCTATCGTCAATCGCTGCGCGCCCAGCGCCATTCGGATACCTATTTCGTGCGTGCGCTGCGCCGTTGAGTAGGCCAGTACACCGTAGAGGCCGATCCCCGCCAGCACTGCGGCCAGTGCGCCAAATAGCGTAGCCAACATAGCGATCATCCGCTCAGGATTGATCGTCTCGTCTATCTTGTTCTGGATTGTCCGCAAATCTCTGACGATCAGCTTTGAATCTATACGCTGCACTACAGAGCGAATCTCATTCGCCGTCGTGTCTGGTGGTTGCCAGGTGCGCACATAAAAGGTCAAAGCCGTAGGCATCTCCCCTTGCACAAAAGGACGGTATATCGTAGGCACAATCTCATCGCGAACAGACTCATGCTTGGTATTCTTCGCTACGCCCACAATCATCGTGTCCGTTTCAGGACGGCGGCTGCGGCTTACATGATGCCCCAGCGCATTCTGCGGAGTTCCAAAGTATTTGCGCGCAAACATCTCATTCACCACTGAGACCTTCTGCGCCGTTGCGGTATCGCCTGCGGTGAAACTGCGCCCTGCCACAAGCGGGATTTCCATGACCGAAAGATAATCATGGCTGACCAACGGTCTCTCGGCTTCAACATCTTCATTTGGCTTTGGCGTATATCCTGCGATATCCATGCTGCCGCCGGTACTGTCTCCGGCTAGTTCCGGATCATTGGTCGCCGCCGCACCCCGCACGCCGGGTAATGCTGCTAGCGCCTCGAGCACTCGGTCCTCCACCGCCGTCACGGCAGTTCCCTGGTAACCCGCCATCTCCGGAGCAAGGTCGAACTGAAGCAGGTGATCCGTCGCAAAACCGGCATTCACTTCACGCAGGTTCTGGATCGTGCGCATGAATAACCCAGCACCCACCAGCAGCAAAAGGCTGAAGCCGATCTGTAGCGCCACGCAAGTTCTGCGGAACTTGAGTGCCCCGCCTGTTCCCGTGCTGCTCTGCTGCTTGAGTGAATCAACAAGGTTCGGCCTGAAGAATTGCAGGGCGGGTGCAAGGCTGAACAGAATGCTCACCAGCAAAGTAGTACTGATGGCAAATATCAGAATGTGCGTGTTCAGTTGCGCCGAAAAAGGCGTGTCTGTGGTCGTACTGGAGAGCCACCGGATCAGCATCTTCACCAGTTGCGGCGCCAGCAGGATTCCCAGCGCGGCCCCGCCAATGCCGAGCAGCAGTCCCTCAGTCAGAAGTTGCCGCACAATGTCGGCTTTGCTGGCGCCCAGCGCAAAGCGCATGGAAAACTCCCGCACACGCCCCGCAGCCCGAACCAGCAGCAGGCTCGCCATATTGACAGAAGCCATCGCCACCACCAGCAGCACCATGCCCATCAGTATCTTCAGCGGCATCTCCACGTCGTCCCGCATCGGCGAAAAGCCTTTGGCCGCACCCACAACACTGAGGTGCGCTTTACCCACAAAAGCATCATGCTCATGCGCCGACTGGTCGTGGAGGTTCTTGAATTCCATTTCCCGCAATCCAAGCCACAGCGGATTCAGCGCTGCCTCTGCCTGCCCGGTCGTCATCCCGTCCGGCAGGCGGCCCATAGTTTTCAGCCAGTACGACTGCCTGTCATTCAGGTCATCAAATTCCGGAGTGATGATCCGCTTCATCGTGATGGGAACGAAGACTTTCGGCATATCTCCCCAAACGGCGCTCTGGAAGCCGGGCGCGGCAACGCCAACCACAGTAAACGGGCTGCCATTCACGGAAATACTCTGCCCGATGATCTGCGGGTTCTCATCGAAGCGTGCCTTCCAGTAATCGAAGCTGAGCACGGCATAAGGATCGCCTGCAGAAGCCGTCTCATCGCCGGAGCTAAACAAGCGCCCTGCCGCAGGCTGCACACCAAGCACGTTAAAGTAGTTGCCACTTACCATCTCGACCGGAACAGCCTCGGCTGAGTTGTTCCAGCTTATGCCTGCCGATCCCACCGCAGTCGCAAACAGCCCGCTCAAAGCAGTTCCTTTATCGCGAAGGTCGCGGTACATGGGATAGGAAAAGTAGGCGCGCGCTCCTTCAGTGTCGCCGCCCTGAGTGCTGCGATGACCGACAGCATCCCCCGCAAACCGCAACAGCACCAGTTCCTGCGGATTCTTCACCGGCAGAGCGCGCAGCAACGCCTGATCAAAAAGCGTAAAGATGGCTGTGCCTGCGCCAATACCCAGAGCCATGGTAAGAAGCGCAGTCAGGGTAAATCCAGGTGATTTCCGCAGTTGTCGCAGCGCATAGCGCAGGTTCTGAAATAACCTTGTTTGCATCAGGCACGCTCCCAGTTAAGGAACTGCACGCGCCATTCCATGAAAAGGATGATGTAACTTCTTCAAAAAAAAGCCTGAACGCACTTACAGAACGATGCTGACTGTCCAGATTCGCCCACAACCGTTCGAAAACGGACACCATCGCATGGAGCAGCCGCGCCTTCGGCGCCATTTTGGCACTGCCCAGCTTTTTTCCGCTCTCGCTAGCTGGTCGCGAGCAGATGTCACATGGACTGCTCAAAGAGAAGTTGAAGAATCGTACGACTGACCTGAAATAATTTGTAAGTTTACGACAAGCCTAAGCCTCGAAATCCAATTCCATAGGCTCAATCAAAGGCATCAGCCACTTTAGCAGTTGCTGGTGTACCGGATGCGGGCCATAAGCATCCAGGCTCGCCTGGTCGGCAAACTTCATCACCCCGCCGAAAGTGTATCCCTCCCCTCGCGGAGAGATGTTCCGCCCAACATGCGTCTCCAGCAATCCCGGGATCTGTCCTTGCAGCTTCTTTATCTCAGCAGCTGCACGATCCACCCGATCTTCCGTAACTCCCGGCTTCCAGCGAAATGCAAAGCAATGAATATACATAGTTCGCATCTTACAATGTCTGTCGAATGGAGCCCTTCACTGGACCACAATGCGACCATCGGGAACGAAAAGAAAAACCAGTAGAACTAACATCAGCAAATAGGCGCGCAAAGCGCGCGTGTCGCCGGACGCGCAGTCCCCTGTTAGTCTAAGAGGAACTCAATTACAAAATTCAGACGAACGACGGTTAGTACGTGCCCGACCAGCAGATCGATTTTCATAACTGGAAACCGAAGCACAACCCCTGGCTGGTTGCGCTCACGGTAACGCTCGCCACTTTTATGGAGGTGCTCGATACCTCCATTGCCAACGTGGCCCTGCCGCACATGGCGGGATCGCTCGGTGCCAGCCAGGAAGAAGCAACCTGGGTGCTGACCAGCTATCTCGTCTCAAGCGCCATCGTGCTGCCCATCTCCGGCTGGTTGGCCACGCGGTATGGACGCAAGCGTTTCTACATGACCTGCGTTGTCATGTTTACCGCCTGCTCGTTTCTTTGCGGAATCGCGCAGTCGCTGCCCATGCTGATCCTCGCCCGCATTCTGCAAGGCGCAGGCGGAGGTGGGCTAGCGCCCAGTGAGCAGGCCATCCTCGCCGACACCTTCCCCGTGAGTAAGCGCGGACAAGCATTCGCTCTCTACGGAATGGCCGTCGTCGTCGCTCCCGCCATCGGTCCCACGCTCGGTGGCTGGATCACGGACAATTTCAACTGGCACTGGATATTCTTCATCAACATCCCCGTCGGCATTCTCTCCATCTTTCTGAGCCAGCGAATGGTCGAAGACCCTCCGTATCTGGAAGAAGAGCGCAAGCGTGTCGGCAAGGTTGATTTCACAGGCCTTGGCCTCATCACGCTCGGCGTAGGCTGCCTTGAATTCGTGCTCGACAAGGGCCAGGAAAAAGACTGGTTCGGCGATACCAGGATCACGGTCTTCTTCATCCTCGCCATCTGCACATTGGTGGCTTTCGTCATTTGGGAGTGGAACCACGAAGACCCGATTGTCGATCTCAAGCTGCTAAAGATCCGCAACTTCGGCACGGCGATTTTTTTGCAGTTCATCCTTGGAATGGTCCTCTTCGGCTCAACCGTGCTTATTCCGCAGTTTCTGCAAGTTCTGATGGGCTATACCGCCGAGCGCGCAGGCATGGCGCTTTCGCCAGCCGGGTTCCTCATGATGTTCATGATGCCCGTCGCCGGCCGCATCGTAAGCAAAGGGAGGATCGATGCGCGCCTGCTCGTATCGATTGGCTACGCGATTACCGCGCTCGGCCTCTACAACCTCACGCGACTCGACCTCGAAACCAGCTTCGGCACGATCGTGCTCTGGCGTATGTTCCAGGTCAGCGGACTTGCTTTCGTCTTTATCCCTATCAGCACACTGAACTACATCGGCGTTCCATACAACAAGAACAATCAGATTTCCAGCTTTTCGAACTTCTCCCGCAACCTCGGCGGAAGCGTTGGCACCGCCATGCTTACTACATTCCTGCAGCGGACACAACAGGTGCATCAGTCTGCGCTGGGAGCCAATGTGGTCGCCGGTAGTCAGCGCTACACTGAGTTCATCGACACCACCAAACAAGCGCTCATGCAGATGGGACAAAGCTCCGATCAGGCATCGCAAACCGCCATGGGACACGCATACCAGGTGCTTCTCCAGCAGGCTTCCATGCTCAGTTACATGAACGCCTTCTGGGTATTGAGCGTCATCATCGCATGCCTCGTTCCGCTACCCTTCATCATGAAGAAGCCGCCAGCGATGCGGAAACCGCCAGGCGAGGCATTAGGCCACTAGGACTGCGCGTCCAGCGATACGCGCCTTCAGCGCCATTCTCGACCCTGCTCCTAAAATTGCTTTTCTCCTTACTTCCGTGGCCGCTTTTGCGTACGAATTGTCGTCACGTCCGAAGCCGAAGAGGACCTGCGGTTTCTCAGCATCGGCGTTAACTCATCCGTAATTTTGCATCTCACTTCTAAAAAAGTGTGTTACGTTTTCAGGGATGAACGCGGACATCCCAGGGGAGGGATGCGGAATTGGGCAAAAGCATGGTTCCGAAGCGCCTCTTTTTCACCAAGGGCGTCGGAAAGCACAAAGAGAGGCTGACCTCATTTGAGCTCGCGCTGCGAGACGCGGGCATCGCAGCACAGAACCTTGTTCGCGTCTCATCGATCTTCCCGCCGCAGGCCAAACTCATTCCCCGCAAAGAAGGACTGAAGTACCTGTATCCCGGCGAGGTGGTCTTTGCCGTTATGGCAGAGAATTCGACACGCGAACCACATCGCCTGGTGGCTTCAAGCATCGGCGTCGCCATCCCTTCTGATCGCAATACCTACGGCTATCTGAGCGAGCACCACAGCTTCGGTGAGACTGAAGAACAGGCGGGCGAATACGCCGAGGAGCTGGCAGCAGAGATGCTGGCCACAACACTCGATGTCGAATTTGACCCGGATAAAAGCTGGGACGAGAAAAAGGAAATTTACCGCTTCTCCAACAAGATTGTGCGCACGGCCAACGTGACGCAATCCGCTATCGGCGACAAACGCGGCCTCTGGACAACAACCATCGCTGCGGCAATCCTGATTTTTGAATAAAATCTACATATAGATGCATCAGAAGTTAGGGCGCAGGACCAAGGATGCCTGCGCCTTTTTCATGCATCTTTTAGAGCTGTCATCCTGAGTGTAGCGAAGCAGAATCGAAAGACTTGCAGTTTGCGCAGAACTCAAATTTTGAAACTGCTCTAAACAAACTTCTGTATAGATTGTGGTTGAGATCCCTATGCCATCTACTCTGAATTACCGAATTGGCCTGGTGCAGATGTCCTGCACGCCCGACCCTGACGCGAACCTCGACAAAGCCGCCGACCGCGTTCGTGAAGCAGCCCGCGAAGGCGCAAACGTCGTATGCCTGCCGGAGCTTTTCCGCGCCCAATACTTCTGCCAACGCGAAGACATCGCTCTCTTCGATCTCGCCGAGCCGATCCCCGGCCCCAGCACCGAGCGCCTGAGCGCCGTCGCCCGCGAGGAAAAAGTCGTTGTAGTCGCTTCGCTCTTCGAGCGCCGCGCGCCGGGCCTGTATCACAACACCGCAGCCATCATTCAGAAGGACGGCTCACTCGCTGGCATCTACCGCAAGATGCACATCCCCGACGACCCGCTCTATTACGAAAAGTTCTACTTCACTCCCGGCGATCTCGGATTCAAGGCATTTGATACGGCAGTCGGCAAAATCGGCACGCTCGTCTGCTGGGACCAGTGGTATCCCGAAGGAGCGCGCATCACAGCTCTGCAGGGTGCGAATGTGCTCTTCTATCCAACGGCCATTGGCTGGCATCCGTCAGAGAAAGAAGAATTCGGCACCGCGCAGTATGAAGCGTGGCAGACGATTCAGCGTGCACATGCAATTGCAAATGGCGTCTACGTTGGCTCGGTCAATCGCGTCGGACACGAACAAGGCGACGTGCGCGGAAACCGCGTCGAAGGCCCCGGCCTTGAATTCTGGGGTGGATCGTTCATTGCCGACCCCTTCGGACGCATCATCGCCAAAGCCTCGCATGACAAGGAGGAAATTCTGATCGGCGAAATCGACGTCCGCGCTATGGAAGATGTGCGCCGCAATTGGCCGTTCCTGCGCGACCGCCGCATCGACGCCTATTCGCCAATAGTCCACCGCTTCCTCGATAACTCAGGAAACGAGAAATGACAGACGTAGCGCAAGGCACTCCCCGCGAACACGGCTACCGCATGCCCGCAGAATGGGCCGAGCATGCCGCCACATGGATCGCATGGCCGCACAACGCCGACGACTGGCCGGGAAAATTCCAGGCCATCCCGTGGGTCTATGCCGATATCGTGCAAAATCTCGCGCGCGTTGAAGACGTGCACATCCTTGTCAACGACGCAGCGGCAGCAAAACGCGCCAATGGCATTCTGAAGCGCGCAGGCGCAAACCTGGCTCGTGTCTTCTTCCATCAATGGCCCACCAATCGCGTCTGGACACGCGATTCCGGCCCGATCTTCATCAAGAACAACAGCGGAGCGCTCACCATCACCAATTGGAAGTTCAACGCCTGGGCAAAATACGACAACTGGCAGCTCGACAATGAAGTCCCCGCGCACGTTGCCGAAGAACTCCGCCTCCCGCAATGGACTCCGATGGTTGGCGATCATCGCGTCGTGCTAGAAGGCGGTTCCATTGATGTGAATGGAGCAGGCACGCTTATCACCACCGAGGAATGCCTCCTCAGCGAAGTGCAGCAGCGCAACCCAGGCATCAGCCGTGAACAGCTGGAGCAGGTCTTTCACGATTATCTAGGCATCGACCAGGTTCTCTGGATGAACCGTGGCATCGCTGGAGATGACACCCACGGCCACGTTGATGACATCACCCGCTTCGTCGACGA
>DATAQW010000276.1:0-4210 GCA_036264445.1 Pseudacidobacterium sp. | reverse complement strand
ACGAGAAATTCCATAATCTCATCACTGATGCAACGGGATCAGGCGTTTATCTGGCGATGCCGAGTCTTCTGATTCGAGATGCCAGCCAGGGACTGTATACCGGACCAAACGATCTGGCTCCGCAAGACACATATCAATCTGACAAACAGATTCGTTACGACGGCAGCTGGACGAGGGGCGCGCACAACTTTCGCTATGGCGCCAGCCTGAACCGCATTCTCCAGGGCGGTTTTGCTTCATTCTTCGGATTGGCTCCGCGTGTTTCTCTGAGCCCGTCCGCTCTCATTACAGATGCGAAGGGGAATCCGGTTGCTCCGGGAGATCCATTAAATGGATACAACGCGTCCGTCGGTGTGCGGTTCGGCAATGGCCTGGGTTACTACACCAATGAGCCAACATTCGGCGAGCCTGCAGGCGGATCAGATGACTGGCGCACCGGCGTATACGCCGGTGACTCGTGGAAGATAAAACCGCAGCTTACGGTGAATTATGGAGTCCGCTGGCTGCGTGATACAGGACGCACGGATCATCAAATCGCTCCCATTCCTTGCTCTACCATCAACACAACGAATTTCCCGAATCCGCCATGCACCGGAAGCCAGCTCATTCTTGATCAGTTTGGCGCCGGCCTTGGCAGCCGCATTCGCCAGCCGAACTTCGACATTGCTCCGCAGGTTGGATTTGCCTACAGTCTGGATTCCGCAGGCAAGACGGTTGTCCGTTCCGCCGTGGGCATTTTCCGCGAGAACATCGTCTTCAATGCAGTCCAGTTTGATACGCCCTTCAAGCTGCAGACCGGCTTGTTTAATGACTACAGCCACGTTGTCTGCGGTGGCACGTATACATTCAAGTTCCCCGACGGATCGACCACAAATAACATCGATGGCGATCCTCTCACCTCGGTTTGCCAGGAACCGCTGGCTGTCTCCGGACCGAAGTTCGTTAAATTGCAGTCGGAATATCAACAGATCAGCAAGGCCGGCGGCGCTGCGCAGAATGGCAGCTTCATCGGAAATACACTGGATATTCCAAGTGGAAACGCTGCATATTCACCGAACTTCAAGACGCCGTACTCCATCCACTTTAACGTCGGTGTACAGCGCGAGCTTTGGAGCGGCGCAGTGTTGTCGGTTGATTATGTTCACCAGGCAACACTGCACATTGCTCAGACCATTGATGCCAATCACATTGGAGATGCGAAATACCTGAACAAGGCCGCAGCCCAAACCGCGATTGCGGCAACTCTGAAGGAATTTAAGGCGACGAGCATTGACGGCGCGATTGCAAATGGTGCCACCATCAACGACTTTGCAGGAAACGGACTCGATTCCGGCAATGTTGTGTTGGGAGGCAGTCCGGCTGCTTCGCAAGGGCTCACACCGGATGAAGGCGCAGCCTTCCCCGGCGCGAATCCTTACATGGGAAATGGCTTCTTCAATTTCCCCGCGGGACGCTCTGGTTACGATGCGTTACAGTTCAACCTTCGTCAGCAGGCGCGTCATCCGATGAAAGGCTTAGTAGATTCGAACTTTGAATTCTCCTATGCCTATTCGAAGTTCGTGAGCTCCAGCACGGGTGGTTCCGACCAGTTCTTCAGCGGATCCGCCTATGACTACAACCATCCGACCCAGTACATTGGTTACGGTGGAGATGATCACCGTCACAATGTTTCCTTTGGCGGAGCAGCAACGATCGTTCATGGGCCGCAGGTTGCTTTGATCGGCCATTTCCGTTCGGCTGCCCCATCCAATCTCACTCTGGACAACACGGCTGGATCGACAGCGCAGATATTCACGACCGACGTTACAGGCGACGGCACGATTGGCGATCTGGTTCCGGGAACAAATCCGGGACAGTTCATGCGCGGAACCAGCGGCGGCAGCCTGAAGAAGCTCATCAATAACTACAACAGCGCCTTTGCCGGGCAGTTGACGCCGGCAGGAAGTGCGTTGGTCAACAACGGGCTCTTTACCGCGACTCAGTTGTCGAAGTTGGGCGGCGTGCAGCAACCGATCTACAGCGGGTTCTCGAGCGTTTTCCAGAACCCAATGTTTAAATCTCTGGATGCAAGCGTCTCCTATCCGTTGCATCTGAAGTTCATTTCAGAGGCTGCCACGCTTGTTCCCAAGGTCTCGATGTATAACCTCGCAAACTTTGCGAACTGGGGTGGCACAACAACCACTCTGGTAAATACCAACACCGCCGGATCGGATGGATCAGGCGCTGAAAGCTATGTCAACGGCGATAATGGCTTCGCATTTAAGAACCAGACCCGCGTTGGCCGTGGTTCCGGCACCTTTGACCAGGGCGGTCCGCGTTCCACAGAGTTTCAGCTAACCTTCAACTTTTAGCTGTATCCCTGTAAGAGAAAACGGAGGGCATCTGCTCTCCGTTTTTTTCTGATCGTGATTGCTAGCTCAGAGACATCTATTGTTTAGATAGATAACAGATGTAACTTATGCTGGTATTTAATTCAGGGCGGAGAAATGCCGTCTTATACAGTCATAAAATTTTCCTCGCATGCTTCACTCGAATCAAACATTATCTAATAAGTTAACTACTTACTTATTGCCAATTTGGTATTCATATTCATGTGTTCAGGAGAGTTCTCTCAGAAAGCCGCAAAGACAAAGGCAAGAACCAGACGGTTACGCCCGCCAGAGTACTAGTCCGGAAAGGGGAGGAAGTCATTAAATTGGAAGTTTTGAAGCTGTTCATATCGCGGTTCTCTATAGTCTTTGAACCGCTGGTTCTATTTTCAATGAGACCGATGATAAAGGGATATCAACGGAAACCAGCCTGTTGTTTTTAGAGCGTTTGACGCGTCTTGTAGTGCAATCAACTAAATACCCCAGAATCGAGGGCTATGGAACTTATACAGATTTCAATAGCTAAGTGTCTTGTTTCACGTAAGTTACATTAACTTACTAAGCAACAATAGGTAACTACAGATTTAATACTCGCCTAACGGTAAGTCAATCGCTCTCTATAAGTTTTTATTACGTATACATGAATTGCAGGGCCAAGCTACCGCGGCAAGAAGATTGCTGTGAAACACAGCATGAACAGCTTCCAGTATCTGCGGGCAAAGATAGCAGTCGTGTATGTTTTGCTCCTGTGCGCGGTGGCAGTGATGGCGCAGTCGACCGTCAGCACAGGAAACATTGCAGGCACAGTGACCGATCCAACCGGCGCGGTCGTCAATGATGCAAAAGTGGTCATCACGAATGTTGGCACAGGGCAGTCGCTAGGCCTTGCCACCAACTCTTCAGGGGCCTATAACTCAGGCGCGATTGCTCCCGGGAGTTATAGAGTCGAGGTTTCCGCTCCTGGCTTCAGCAAATCGATCCAGACAGTTACAGTCCAGGTGGGCAATACTTCCACGGCCAATATCAAACTTGCTGTTGGGCAAGGGACTACGACAGTTGAGGTACAAGGCTCGGAAGTCTTAGTCAACACGGAACAGGCGCAGGTGCAAGGCGTTCTGAACGCACAACAGATCGATAGTCTCCCAGTGAATGGGCGAAATTTCCTTGATCTGGCGCAACTTGAGCCCGGCGTGCAGATTCAGGATGGCCAGAATTTCGATCCGACCAAGGCCGGTTATTCGTCCATCTCCTTCGGAGGACGTTTTGGCCGCACAGCGCGCATTAACGTGGATGGTGTAGATGTCAGCGACGAAACTGTGGGAACAACAACACAGGACATTCCTGCCAGCGCCATTCAGGAATTTCAGCTAGCGCAATCTTCGCTTGATATGTCTACTGACCTGACCTCATCAGGCGCCGTGAATGTCACTACAAGAACCGGCACGAATACCTATCATGGTGAGGCTTTTGGTCTCTTTCGCGATGCTTCTGTCGGCGGCGCGTCGTCTCCCGGCGGAACAAACCTGCCCTTCCAGAGGTCGCAGTTTGGCGGCTATCTGGGCGGTCCAGTGATTAAGGATAAGCTATTTTTCTTTGTTGACTCCGAACGCATCAAGCAGGATTCCTTTGCCCCCGTCCTCTTCACCGACCCATTTACGAACTTTAATGGTGGATTTTCCGTTCCCTTCCGCGAAACCGAAGTACTGGGCCGGGCGGACTACAACGTCGGGAACACGGGCAAACTCTTTTACCGCTTCTCGTATTTTTCGAACTCACTTAACTCTGATTTTGGCCTGGGATATTCGGTCTACGACAACAAGAACATTACCCGCCAGCACGCC
>DATAQW010000221.1:0-4606 GCA_036264445.1 Pseudacidobacterium sp. | reverse complement strand
AACTCAGATAATTCGTGCCGAGTACGACGACGTTGCGGGTATCCACGCCCTTTTCATAGTTGCGGTAGCGCGCCAGCCGCAGTGTAGACCGCCAAATAGAAAGGGCAATGGCTGTAGTGGAGATCAACAGGATGACGACGGTGCGGGATGCGGCATCCCAATGCACCAGATATAGAGCGCCGCAGAGAAGGAGACCGGCCGTTAGTGTAGCCTGCACCGTCAGGCGCAGCTCATGCGCCCCTCCGGAAGGTCCACTTAGGCTATACAACCCATAACGCCTGCAAACAACAAGCAAAGCCAGCAAGAAGCCGGAGAAAAGTATGAAGTAAACCGGCGTTGTCACCTGGTGTAGAGTCTTGAACGCGCCATATGCAAGGAAAAACTTGACCTTAAGAATGAGCGCAAGCGTGAATGCGAGAACGATGATAAAGACATCGCCCAGCACGACAATTAATTTAGAAGCGAATGCTGGCCCGGATAAACGCTGACGGTCCGAAATAAGACTCGGACCAAACCGCGCAGCTTGCTTCTCAGATGGATCATTCCTGCGAATGTATTCTGATGTCGCCATATAGCTGTGCAAAATAAAGTTATAGGGAAGTGTTTTTTTTCCCATTGCATCTCTAGTTGAGAGACACAAGCTCTTGGTTTCAGAGCGTATTTTTACTTATAAAATGAGGAAATCTCTTTTGCTGTACTTTCAAAAGGGCGAATACAACTGTTGTTGAAATCTGGCCCAAACCGCTACTTACGACTTCCGGATGTCAGCGCCAAAGAATCATCGCTGACGGCGAGGACATTGCACAAACTGCTGAATATCTAAGGTGTACAGCCAAAGTATACACAACTAAAACTCCTGTCTAACTTTGATTTCAGCAAGGCAGCAAATAAGAAAAGATCAATGTTGCTATGGTAACAGCTATGAGCAGACCCTCATAACAACAATCGGTGAAAAATGAGGGCGCGAAGACCCAGAAAATTCATATGTATTGTAATCACAACAGTGACATATTTTTAAAACTATTTTTGCAATCAGAAAAAAGTTTTATTCGTTGTATTTAAAAAGTATCGGTAATCTAACATCTTCTAGTCTTGTTGCATTTTATATGCCGAACGAGGCGATTTTGCGTCGAAGCCTTTCAATGGTGGAGATTAGCGGAGTTTTTGGCAATTTCGCGGGCCCTCCGCTCTGTAAAAATTGTGCGCTTCGTCGTGAAGATTCTTCCACTCTGCGGCGAAAAGATGGAGAAGTTTCAGCCTCCGATAAGAGAGCCTCGTAAGAACGCAGCACCAGTGCCGGATCTTTGCAGATTTCAAGCAGATCGGTACCGGCCGCTACAGCCTCCACGGCTGCCTCTTCCATACGCCGCTGCGTCAGGATGCCGCCCATTTCCATATCGTCTGAAATAACTAACCCCCGATAACCGATCTTGTTGCGGAGAACGTCGGAGATCCAAAAAGCGGAAACAGATGCGGGCCTGCGGTCCCTTGACGCCTTGGGATAGGACGCATGAGAGACCATAATCATCGGCAACTTCGCTGCGAGCGCACGAAACGGTGCAATGTCCTCGGCCCACATCGTTTCCCAGTTGCGTTGAATCACTGGCATTGCCTGGTGCGAGTCGAGATGGCCTCCACCAAGCCCGGGAAAGTGCTTGCCGCATCCGAGAATACCCTCAGTTGAAAGGCCTTCGAGAAAAGCCGATGCGTACTTGATCACCTTTTCAGGCTCAGCGGAAACAACCCTGGTTCGCATCACAGCGCTCGATTCCGGCAGTGCAAGATCAAGTACTGGGGCGAAAACTGTGTTAAAGCCGAGTAAACGGGCTTCCTGGGCGATGAGACGGCCATGCTGCTTGAAGAGGGACAACTTGGCTGTAGCAAAAACAGCAGCCGGGGATGGCATGGGAGCGAGTAAATCCCGAAACCGGTCAACCGGTCCGCCTTCGAGATCAATGCAACGGAAGCCAGGCGCGCCGATAATCTCCGCCGCTTCGCGAAGCAGTTGTACCGTCTGGCCCGCCTCTTCAATATTGCGGCGAAAGAGGATCACGCCGCTGGGGCGAATCAGCTTGAGCCAGGCGCGTTCCGTTGCGGTGAGTTCCAGCCCTTCGACTCCGGCAATAAGCAGTTTCCCAACCTGGTGGCGAAGCGTAGCGCTCATGCCTTTCCGCCTTTGATCTCGTTCTGCAGCTCTTCCAGGAGGTTCAATGCCTGCAAGGGAGTGAGGGAATTGATATCGGTTTCCTGTAGACGGTCGAGAATGCGCTGTGAAAGCGGGGTAAACATGGTCAATTGCAGGGGAGCATCAGTCTCCGCGGCGACAGTATGTCGTTCAGAGCGTTCATGCTGCTTTAAGACCTGGCGCGCACGCTGGATGACTTGCGGAGGCAGTCCCGCAAGCCGTGCGACATCGATGCCATAGCTTTTATTGGCGGGTCCGGGTTCTATCGCATGCAGAAAAACAATGCCTTGCGGTGTTTCTTTCACCGTAACCCGCAGGTTTGTCAATCGCGGAAGTTGTTCAGCGAGAATGGTCAGCTCGTGGTAATGCGTGGCAAACAGCGTGCGCGCGCCGATTCTTGCATGGAGATATTCAAGAGTAGCCCATGCCAATGAGAGGCCATCAAAAGTCGCAGTGCCACGTCCCATTTCATCGAGCAAAATCAGCGAGCGATTGGTCGCCGTGTTCAGAATGGTCGCCGTCTCGGTCATCTCGACCATAAACGTTGAACGTCCACGGGCTAAATTGTCGCTTGCTCCAATGCGGGTATAGACCCGGTCAACAAGTCCATAGCGCATGCGTTCCGCGGGAATGAAGCAGCCCATTTGCGCCATGATGGCCAGCAGCGCCGCTTGTCGCAGATAGGTCGACTTGCCGCCCATATTTGGCCCGGTAAGCAAGAGAATTTCCGGACCCTCTGTATCCAGGTAAAGATCATTCGGAATAAAGCGGCCCTCACCTGCCTCTTCCATCAGGCACTCAACGACGGGATGACGTGCGCTGATCGTTTCCAGAAGAGATTCAACAACAAGGATCGGGCGTGTATAGTTGCGCAGCGCAGCCAGATGCGCAAAGTTTGCGATCAGATCAGTTTCGGCGATAGCAGCGCTGCTTTTCCGGATGCGGCTTGCATGTTCCAGAACGCTGCGGCGGAGTTCGGCGAAAATGCGCTTCTCAATTTCGATGGAACGTTCGTGCGCAGTCAGGACTTTGGTTTCGTAATCCTTGAGTTCCGGAGTTGTGAAGCGCTCGGCATTCGCCAGCGTCTGCTTGCGTTCGTAATCGGCAGGAACATTGGCGAGATTGGCCTTGGTGATCTCAATGTAATAGCCGAAAACAGAATTAAACCGTACTTTGAGAGATGAAATTCCGGTGCGTGTGCGCTCGCGCTCCTCGATGGCAGCGATGGATTGCCGTCCGCTCTGGCTCAAACTGCGCAGTTCGTCGAGTTCGGAATCCACTCCGGAAGCAATCACACCGCCATCGGCAAGGGTAAGTGGAGGTTCTGGTTGAATCGTCTGTTGAATTTTGGCGCAGGCATCTTCCAGGCGATCCAGCCGCTCGATGATTTGTTTCCAAAGAACAGTGTCGAGCGAGCCAAGCATCTTGTACATCTGCGGCAAATGCTTTAGCGACGCAGCTAGAGCCAAAACATCGCGCGGGCCAGCGCTATCGAGTGAAATCCGTGCCAGCAGACGCTCCAGGTCAAGAATGCCGCCCAGCGTTCGGCGGATTTCTTCGCGCTGCAAAAGATCTCGCTTGAGCAGGTCAACAGCTTCATAGCGATGTTCAATGATTTGCTGGTCGAGCAACGGACGGAGTATCGAAGCGCGCAACAGCCGCTTGCCCATCGGCGTTTGGCAGGCATCAAGCGTGCGGAAGAGTGTTGTATCTTTGCCCGAATCGCTGAAAATAGGTTCGACCAGTTCAAGGTTGCGCACCGTTACCTGATCGAGCTGCATATACTCTGTGCGTTCGTAGAAACGGATGCTGTCGATATGGCCAATATCCATCCGCTGCGTATGGCGCACATAATGAAGAATTGCTCCCGCCGCGATGGCTGCAGCAGGATGATGCGCGAGGCCAAATCCATCGAGAGATGCTGTTCCTAGCTGCCGTTCTAGCAGCGGCACAGCATAGTCACGTGTGAAGACCCAATCTTCTACCGGGCTTTTTGTTTTGATGCGGTCGAGCGCAGATGCTGTTTGAGCGCTGGTTGCCGGCAGTATAATTTCGCTGGGCGCGGCCTTATCAACCTCGTCAAAACAGAGCGCCGCTGCCTGCGGCCCACTAAATTCAGCGGCGCGGAAGTCGCCGGTAGAGAGATCGAGCAACGCCAGCGCGGCCAGCTTATCTTCAAAATGCACAGCGGCAAGAAAGTTGTTCTGATCAGATCCTAGGGTAGGATCGAGTGCGGTTCCAGGCGTGAGCACACGCGTTACTTCGCGGCGGACGATCTTCTTCGTCAGCTTTGGATCTTCCATCTGCTCGCAGATGGCGACTCTATATCCTTTGCGCAGCAGCCGCGCGATATATCCCTCAGCAGCGTGGTACGGCACGCCGCACATGGGTTGGGATTTTTCTCGGTCGCGGGCCGTGAGT
>DATAQW010000201.1:0-4152 GCA_036264445.1 Pseudacidobacterium sp. | reverse complement strand
CCGGCATTGCGCTGGTGAGCAGCACTTGATCGGCGTGGACTTTACCCTTAAGCGGGCTGTTGTAGATTTCTCCCACGTGGTCGCCGCTCAAATCATTGCCATTTTGTTGAATAACGAAGGTCTGTTGACCGGTACCGCAGGTATAAGCCAGAGAAACGTTCCATTTACCCGCAAGAGCGGCTGGAGTACCAGACGGAATCGCAGGATCCTGATAATTCCCGGGATTCGTCAGCGCTTGATAGATTGCATCCGCTACGATCGGGTGATCCTCCGGGCGCATCATGTAAGGCATAATTGTCAGCGAACTGTCCATCTTGTCAGGACGGTTGCCTCTTGCGCCTCCCACCATAATGCGTGGTGTTCCCTTATCCAGCTTCTCTTCCAATTCCGTACCTGTGATCTTCAAGACACTCGCATCCCAGTGAATGCGCAATTCCGGCGCGTGGTTGGAAAGGTCCTCAGGCTGAATATATTCGGTGCGTACAGAAGGCAGTGGTTTCACCTTGTTCTCAATGGGTTGCAACCACGACATCCACGTATTCCACTCAGCCTGATGATCACGCTTGGTCCACATTCTCACAGCCGTGAGCATACCCATGACCTCTTCTTTGCCGACCTTAAGTGCGCGTCCATAATTGTGGTGCGGAGCAGCCTGGAACCACGCAGCCTGCACAAGGTCCTTGCGCCCAAGCAAAAGTCCCGCCGACTGCGGTCCACGCAGGCACTTGCCTCCGCTGTATCCCACAAAAGTTGCGCCGTGCTGTAGATGGATGTTGGGGATCGTCAGCATCTCGGCTGCTGCATCCACAAAGACGGGAACATCCTTGGTCCTGGCAATCTTGCAGATATTCTCAATGCTCATGGGCCCGGAAGCATTGGCTGGAGAAGACATAATGTAGATCATCGCCGTGCGCGGGTTGAGCTTGCTCTCAAGCTCTTCCGGAGTATCCACCTCGACAATCTCGACACCAAGCATGCGCGTACCGACGTCATAAGGATTGCGCGAAGTCTTCGGAATAATGACCTGGTTTTTCAGGTTCTGGATGTAAGGCAGCTTCTGCGATTTTTCCGGATCAGTGCCCGCGATACAAGCTGCGGTCGCATTTGCGATTGCGGCGGCGCAACCTGTTGTAACAACTCCCCACTCCGCACCAGTGATCTTCGCCAATTCCGCGCCCACAGCAAGCATCAGCTCATCAAGATGAACGTAGTATCTTGATGCTTCATCCATGGCACGCTTCACTTCAGGCAGCGTCAGCGATCCGCTGATGATCGTGAAAGTACCGCGACAATTGATGATAGGCCGGACACCGATGGACTCATATATGTTCGAGTCCTGCTCCTCGTTGACGTAGGGACGAAATTCTTCCGCGTGTAGAGAACCCGGTACTGCGCCGCTGAGGGCACATGTGGCGCCTAGAAGGCTTGATCCCTTAATGAGGTGACGGCGTGTCAGTTTGCTCGAAGATAATACAGAAGACATGATTCTCCTTACTACAAAGCAGCAATTCCAGAAAACTGAGTTAGCTAGATATAGGCAATCAAATCAATCTCAACGAGTGAATTTCCTGGAATGCCTCCGGCTGGAGCAACCGTGGTACGCACAGGCGGGACGTTTCCCCATCTGCCTTTGTACACTTCGTTCATCGCCGGCCAGTCCTTGATGTCGTTCAGATAAACATTCACCTTCAAGACCTTCTCCATAGAAGATCCTGCATTGACAAGTTGCTTTTCTAATTCATCCAGAACATGCTGCGTGTGCGCCTTGATGTCTCCGGGAAAGTGAGCGCCTACTCCGGCAAGAAACAGGAGGTTTCCATAAGAAACAGCGCTTGAAAAGAGCGGCACTTCATCTGACTTCTGTGGATTAAGGCTATAAGACTTTTTCTCGAGCGGTGCAGTCTTCTTCGCCTCAACTACTGGTGCG
This sequence comes from Pseudacidobacterium sp., assembly GCA_036264445.1. Lineage (GTDB taxonomy): Bacteria > Acidobacteriota > Terriglobia > Terriglobales > Acidobacteriaceae > Pseudacidobacterium. The sequence continues at coordinate 2,225 of DATAQW010000201.1, read as the reverse complement.
GCCGCCAGCGCTGCTCCACCTACGGCTGCCACTTTAGCGGCATTCTTTAGCATGTTCCTGCGTGTGGTTTTCTCCATTTCGACTCCCTCTCAGGTGAATTGCTTTGTATTCAGAATGGGACTACGCTTCCGAAGGTATTTTGCAAATAACAAGGCCATTGCCCCTGCGGCACCTGCAGGTTCCGTCTCACATTCTGATAATCGTTTCCATTTTTTCCGGTGGATGAATTTGAAACCCCTGAACGGGAATTGTCAACGTCCATCATCTATTTCAAACGTTTTAAGGCCACATCATGGTGACAACCGCAACGCCATTTGTTACAGAAGAACAAGGAATGAATCTCACTTCCAGCCATCGTGGCGCGCTAGCATCTCCGCTCATCCTCGGCGCTCTCTATTTCGGATTTGTTCTGACAGGCATAGGCACTACCCTGCTCGGTTGTGCGTTGCCCGCGCTGAGCCCGTTGTGGAGCCTGAACGACAGCAGAGCAGGTTTTCTGTTCGCGACACAATTCGCCGGATCATCCTGCGGGGCGCTTCTGGTCACGTCTCGCCTCGACACAAGCGTCGTGCGCGGATATCTGCTCATAATGGTATGCGGAATATTCCTTTCACTTTGCCGGGGCCACGCAGCGTCTCTCCTATTCTTCGGCTATGGACTGGGTCTTGGACTCGCCATGACGTCGACCAGCATGATCATCGGGCGTATCTACAGCACGAGTCGTGGCTCTTCGCTTTCTTTGCTGAACGCTGCATGGGGGTTTGGGGCAGTAATTTGTCCGCTGCTTGTTTCAGTATGGATACACTTTTACGCTGCATCGTGGCTTTTTGTCTTGTTGTCCCTTGCTTCGGTTACTCCCCTGATTGCTCTCGGACTTATGCAATCACGGCTTATCTTATGTGGTGATAATCCGGTGACTGGATCGACGGCCCACGCGAAGTTTTCACTGCTTCTGCCATTAGGGATCTTTGCATTTTTGTACGTTGGCGTTGAATCGTCTATTGGCGGCTGGATGATGACCTATATTCATCGCCTGCCCCTTTCAAGCACTGCTTTTGCTCCGGCAGCAACATCTCTCTTTTGGATCGCTATCCTCTGCGGCAGAACAGGGGCGCCTGCAGTACTGAAACAAATTTCAGAATCGCGTTTGTTAACAGCGTCGCTTTCCATAACGCTGGCAGGCATTCTACTTCTGATAGCAAGCCACACTTCCCTCTCCAGCCTTGCGAGCGCTGCACTCATTGGACTGATGCTGGCGCCCATATTTCCTCTTTGCATTTCCAGAGTTCTCGAATTGACGGACCGGCCATCACAGTCACGATGGATATTTGCAATCAGCGGCCTGGGTGGCGCTGTGCTTCCATGGATGACAGGACAATTTGCCAGCATGCAAGCCTCTCTTCGCTTCGGACTCATCGTGCCCTTGCTGGCATCCGGAGTCATGCTTTTGCTGCATCTGCGGACGCGTCCCACTATGTAGAACACGGAAGACTCTTCGAGAGGTCGGACCACGAATGCGACCTTCTCGGGCCAACCAAAGTACCGCTTTTCGGTACATCTCTTATGTTTTGTCGAATTATTGAAACGATATCGCTCTTGCTGCAAATACATATAATTTGCAATAAGTTCCAGCCCGACTCGTCACTGCTAGACCGTTTCTGTAGTGAATACATATTTTTATTAAGAAAAATTGCCATTGACACCCTTTGATCTTGCGCCCTAACGTTCATCTCCGATAAGGGCTCCCTCCAACACGACTGGTGAAAACGAATACATTCGGAACCTTTTCGCTATAATCCATTTCTTTTTGAGGGGCAAGACGAAGACCATGAATCACATTTCTGTCAGCAGCAAATCAGTTCGCGGCCGGATTCCGGCAAAAACCCACATGCATTGGATAGCTCTTGCAGTTCTTCTTCTGATCTACGGCGGAGCGAGCATCTCTCTGGCACAGACATCAAGCGGAACCATCACCGGACGAGTCGTAGATCAAAGCGGTGGAATCGTGATGAATGCCGAAGTCCGGTTGATCAATCAACTCACCGCTGACGTGGTCAGCACGAAGGTGCAATCCGATGGCGGCTTTGTTTTCGCAGATGTGCAACCGGGCTCATTTACGGTGGATGTTCGCGCCGATGGATACAAGGGATTCCTGAAGAAAGACCTGGTACTGAGTTCCGCGGAACGCCTGTCGTCCGGCACTCTTGTATTAGAAGTCGGCTCAG
>DATAQW010000208.1:0-8346 GCA_036264445.1 Pseudacidobacterium sp. | reverse complement strand
GTGAGTGTGATTTGCAGCTCGCGCGAAGCGATGCGCGCATCTTCAAAGAAAAGTTCGTAGAAGTCGCCAAGACGAAAAAGAAGCAGGGCATCAGGATGCTCGCGTTTGGCCGCAGTGTACTGACGCATTAGCGGCGTCTGTGCTGCTTCAACAGGTTGGAGAGAAATATCGGACACGGGAAAAGCCAGCATATCGTATGCCGGTGCCTGCGTGCATAGCCAGCCTTTATACTGTTGTATTAGCTCATGTTCCTGCTATGGTTCAGAGTCGCGGCGGTGTTTTACGGGTTGGCCAGCGTGTCTGCGCTTCCTGCTGTCTTCGGCGACCGTCCGCGCTGGCAGCGGATATGCCTGCCTCTGACTCTCGCAGGATGGTTATTTCATCTCGTTGCGTTTGTGGAAACTCTGGTGGCGACCCATCGATGGATGCCGGTTGGCATGCACGAGGTGCAGTCAACGCTGGCTCTGCTGATTGTTGCGGTGTTTCTCCTGATCTGGGCACGCTACCGCACAATTTCTTTCGGCGTCTTTGCATTGCCGCTGGCATTTTTATTATTGCTGATGCCGGCGATTGGACCTGACAGGTACACTTTTTCTTCTCCACTAGTCCGCAACGGATGGATATTCATCCACATCACATTGTTACTGGCTGCATATGCTGCTCTGATCTTCAGTCTCTTATCGAGTTTCTTCTACCTCGTGCAGGAGCGGAGGCTCAAGAGCAAGCGTTCGCCTGGTTTTCTTGAATGGCTGCCGCCGCTCGACACTATGGATCAGATCGCGCAGAAAACGTTGATTCTCGGCTTCCACTGCATGACCGGAGGTTTGCTGATCGGGTCGCTTATTGCGCAGGAGCATGTCGGTCCAACATATTTTCTTGACCCCAAGGTCGTGCTTTCGTTTGTGATGTGGGTGCTGTATATCGTCATGCTGTTCGTGCGGCGCTCTACCGGGCTACGCGGACGAAGGGCTATCTATCTTTCCAGCGCGGTCTTTCTGGTGATGCTCTGTGTGTGGGCCGCCAACGTCTTCAGCACAGTCCACAGGTACACAGCCCCATGAAGATTCTGCTGACAGGCGTGAACCACAAGACCGCTCCTGTGGAGTTGCGAGAGCAGCTTGCGATCTCTCCGGAACGCCTCACCGAAGCCACGCGCGCTCTGCATGCTTTTCCCGGCGTGCATGAGGCGATGATTCTTTCCACCTGCAACCGTGTAGAGTTGCTGGCTTGTCATGAAGCGAGTAGCCCTGACCTGCTTGGCTTTCTGCGTGAATTCCTCGGCATCGATACCACTGAAGTGCAGCCGCATATTTATGAATATCGCGAAACCGATGCGGTCCGGCATCTTTTTCGTGTGGCAGCCAGCCTTGATTCGATGGTGGTTGGCGAGCCGCAGATTCTTGGCCAGGTGAAGGAATCCTATGCAGCAGCGCGCTCTGTCGGCGCGGTGCAGACACATCTTGAAAAGCTGCTGCAATCGACGTTTACCGTTGCAAAGAAAATCCGCAGCGAGACGCAGATCGGCAGCTCATCGGTTTCGATTGCGTCGGTTGCCGTCGACCTCGCAAAAAAGATTTTCGGCGCACTCGATGGCAAGCGCGTGTTGTTAGTCGGCGCAGGCAAGATGAGCGAGCTTGCCGCGCGTCACCTGATGCAGCAAGGGGCACACTCCATCCTTGTCGCCAACCGTACTTATGATCGCGCATTGCGGCTTGCGCACCAATTTCAGGGGCACGCCGTGCGCTTTGAAGACCTGTACGCAACTGCGGATCAGGCCGATATCATCATCACTTCCACTGGATCGCAGGAGCATATCTTCCGGCGCCAGCATGGGCAGCAATTTCTGCATAAACGCCGCAACCGGCCCATGTTCTTCATCGACATTGCCGTGCCGCGTGATATCGATCCGGAGATAAACCGCGTTGACGGCGTCTTTCTTTACGACATTGACGACCTGCAATCCGTCGCGGCATTTCATCTTGACGACCGCACGCGTGAAGCACAAAGGGCCGAGGCGATCATCTCGGAAGAAGTGCTGCGCTTCCAGCGTAAGTCGCAAGTACTGAATGTGACGCCGATGATCGTCGAATTGCAGAGCACGGCAGAAGAAATGCGGCAGGCGGAGCTGCGCCGCGCTCATGGCCGCTTGCAATCACTGACACCAGAGCAGCAGGCGGCAGTTGAATCGCTGACACGCGGCCTCATGAATAAGTTTCTTCACATGCCGATGCAGGCGCTGAAGGCTGCCGCGCTGGAAGCAGACACGGTGATGCTAGAGGTCCTGCGCGCGGTTTTTGATCTGCCTCCGGCGCAGGAGCAGCAGGCATCGACAGTCCCCGCAGAAAAGCCAGCGGTGGAACAACCGGAACCAGTTGTTGTGGGTGAACGGAAGGTTCGTTCATGATCCGCATTGGTTCCAGAGGTTCGCAGCTTGCGCTGTGGCAGGCAAACCATATCGCTGATGCGCTACGTAGCAAAGGGCATGAAGTTTCGATAGAAATTATCCGGACTACAGGCGATGCACTGCAGAACGTCTCCTTCAATAAAGTTGGAACGAAGGGCATGTTCACGAAAGAGATTGAAGAAGCGTTGCTTGCAAACAAGATCGATCTCGCCGTTCACAGCCTGAAAGATCTTCCGACTGAAATTGCAGAGCCATTTATGATTTCGGCGATCCCAAGGCGCGAAGATCCTCGCGATGCCTTTGTGTCAGTGAAGCACGAGTCATTTGCTGCTCTGCCAGGCGGGGCGCGGATTGGCACGAGCAGCCTGCGCCGACAGGCTCAGCTTCGTGCGCAACGGCGCGATGTGGAGCTAGTGGAGTTTCGCGGCAATGTCGACACGCGGCTACGCAAGCTCAATGAGGGAGTAGTGGATGCTGTTGTGCTTGCAGCAGCGGGTCTGGAACGGCTGGACCGCACGGAGTGGATTCGAGAGCGCTTTTCACCGCTGATTGTCTGCCCCGCGCCGGGACAAGGCGCTCTTGCAATCGAAACACGCGCAGACGACACAGAAACTCAGGCTGCCATCGGGTTTCTCGACGATCCAGAGACACGCTTCGCGGTCACTGCCGAGCGTACAGCACTCGGCGAACTGGGTGGGGGCTGCCATGTTCCGGTCGGCATTTATTGCGAATCTTCGCCTGAAGGCCGCATTGTGACCGGAGCCGTTGCGTATCCCGATGGCTCCTCTTTGCTCCGAGTCGAATTGGAACATCAGAATGGCCAGAGCGCCGAACAACTTGGATATCTCATAGCTGAGCGGCTACTCGAACAGGGTGCGCGCGAAATTCTGGGAGCGCCTCAATTGTGAATGCACAGCCGCTGGCAGGGAAGACGATCGTCGTCACGCGTGCGCGGCATCAGGCCAGCAGACTAAGCCAGGAACTCGAAGCATTGGGCGCGCGTGTCATTGAGATTCCTGCGATTGAAATCATTCCTCCTGAATCGTATGCGCCTCTCGACACAGTGCTGCGCAATTTGCAGCAATATCAATGGCTCATCGTAACCAGCGCGAACACGGTTCGCGTGCTGGGTGAGCGCATTGCGTCATTTGGGATAGGCGCAGATGCGTTCGCCCATCTTCAATGCGTGGCTATCGGTTCAACAACTGCTGATGCACTGCGTGGACTGGGGTTGTCGGTTGCGCTGGTTCCGAGAGAGTACGTTGCCGAGTCGCTTATAGATGCTTTACGAGAGCAGGTTGCAGGCGCTCGTGTTCTGTTGGCCCGTGCTGCTGTGGCTCGCGATGTAATTCCAGATGAACTTCGAAGGATGGGTGCGAGTGTCGACGTTGTAGACGCTTACCGGACGGTGATCCCTGAAACTTCAACTGCATCGGTCCGGGAGGTTTTTTCTAATGCTCAATTGCCGGATGCCGTCACCTTTACCAGTTCATCGACTGTTACAAATTTTTTTCAGTTGTTGGAAAGCGGCGGCCTTCATTCTGTACCGAAGAGTGCTCTAGCGATTTCTATTGGCCCGATTACTTCGGCCACTCTGCGCGAACATGGATGGGAGCCTGCTGCCCAGGCCGATCCGCATGATGTAACAGGACTCGTTCGCGCTGCGATACAAGCTCTGGGCTGATCCTCGTCCACCCTTAGGCCTGCAACGCGCCAATTCACATTCGTAAAAAGAGGGCTCTAGTGGCTGCTCCACGTCTTATCACTTGAGGTGCAGAGGGTTTCAAGCGGGCATTCGACGCATTTGGGTTTCCGGGCGATGCAGATCTGGCGGCCATGGTGAATTACCTCATGCGAAAAGGCAATCCAGCGGTCTTTGGGAATGATCTTCATTAAATCCTGCTCGACCTTTTTCGGCTCGGTGTCCTGCGTGAGATGCAGGCGACGCGAAATGCGCAGAACGTGGGTGTCGACGACAATGCCTTCTGCAAGGCCGTAAGCCACTCCCAGGACGACGCTGGCGGTCTTGCGGGCCGCTCCGGGAATGGTGAGCAATTCAGCCATGGTGCGCGGAACTTTTCCGCCGAAGTCGCTTGAGATCTTTTTTGCCGCTCCGGAAATGGATTTCGCCTTGTTGCGATAGAAGCCAGTTGAGCGGATGATCTCTTCAATCGCAGGCAATGATGCCTCTGACATCGCTTTTGGAGTAGGGAACTGGTGGAAGAGTTCCGGCGTAACCATGTTGACGCGCGCGTCGGTGCACTGTGCCGAGAGGATGGTGGCCACAAGCAACTCCCAGGCGTTGCGGTGATGCAGAGCGCATTCGGCGTTGGGATAGGCTTCTGCGAGACGCTTGAGAATTGCGGCGACCCGCTCGGGAGCAAGGTCGCGTTTTGGGGCGAAATTAGACTTGGATTTTAAAGGTTTTGCAGCAGATGGAGCAATTGCGACATTCATATTTGAACGTTTGGCGGCTTTCTTACGAGCGGCTTTTGTTGTTGGCATAGGACAAGAATGTTTTACCGCAAAGACAGCCGAAATTGCCAAGATATGTCACTATCCCAGCCGATCCAGCATTTCTTCCGGTTTCATGCGTATGCAGGTGAAGATCGGCGTGTCCTTCAGTGTGTAAGCGCTGGCCTCAGTTTCGCGAAGCTGCTGCACCAGGTCGAGGAAATCTTCGGGGAAGTTTGTCTCAAAGGCTACGACGAACTCCTGATCATCGATGCCGAACGAATAGGTTGTGTTGAGCTTGACGCGCGGATAGAGGTGTCCGACGCGGATATGCTCGTTCATCAGGCGCTGGCGTTCTTCTATTGGGAGCAGGTACCAGGCGCGGGTCTTCCAGAAAGGATAAATGAAGATGTATTTGTGGCCGCCGGGGCGGAGGAATCCACGTGAGTCGGCCTGGCCTTCGTGCTCGTGCCCGATCAGATACTGCGAGCGCTTGGTCATCGCCAGGTAGCTGTTGGGAATGGTGAGATATCCACCAAGTGGAGTGGCCAGAAGCTCGGCGGTCATCTGGTTCAGATCATCAGGCGAGTAGCAGATACGCCAGAGGACCATGTCCACATCGCCGCGCGTGCCAACCGTGGAGTAGGTGAGGGTGAGCAGGCGTCCAGGCTGGTTCCAGCGCTGGATGACCTCAGCAAATTGACGCTTATGCTCCGCACGTTCCGTTGCAGGAAGACGACGCCACTCCGGCATGACCTTGAAAAAGGTAAAGCCGATGATCTGGCGCTGGACTGGCTTTTGCTCTTTATGGCTGGCTTTTTCTTCTGACGCGGGAGCTGCAACTGCTTCTGCCATGATGAATCACCTCGGAACTCTTTATCCTAACAAAGGCGAAGACTGCTCGTGAACGAGACGGCAACCCTGGTAATGGGTCAGTTTGAATCCGAAGGGGACCGGGACAGCTTCCCAAATACATCATCAGGATCGAAAGGCCAGTTGTCCGAGTAGGCGACTATACGGACAAGTGGGATTATTTCCGGGTGGGGCGACAATACAGACCTTAAGCCGTTGGGTGGATTTGTGACCTTGAGATCTACCTATTACTTATTTTACGGTCCCCATTTGTGATTCCAAGTTGGATTGACCTTGCGCCTAAGTCCTGATAGGTCGCCCAGTTTATAGATCTTAATCAATTCGCCAAGAACGACCAGCCCGAAGCCCGGCAGCATCATTTGAAACAGCCATTCAATGCGTTTCTCGTCTTTAGCCGCGCCGTATAGTGGCGGATGAGTCCAGCTGAGGGGAATCGTCCAGCCTCGCTCCGGCTGCGCCAACACTGGCCGCTTAAAGGGGTAGTACACTTCGACCAGTGCCAGCCATGAGAGGAAAGAGACGGCGAAGCAAACAATTCCAACCATCCGTAACCATTTGGCAAGGGAACGCCAACGGTCATCCGAAGTTTTCTTCATGCCGGGTCCTAAGATAACACTGCCATCGCGCATAGGGATCACCATCAAGACGCAAACCTCGAAATCTGACTTTTCTAATCGTATTATCGTTACTCGGAAGTAATCTACTTTGCCGTAAAACGGGCTAATCGGAATGTGCTGAGAATTCAAACTGACCCACTACCGCAACGCTTCATTCACAAGATTTTCAGCTTCGAGCAGATATACTCAAAACGAATGACCGAAAAAATCCTGGCCGTTCTTGCCTCCTTCATCATTGCTACCATTTCCTCTTCCGGGTATGTCGGTATAGCGCTGCTCATGGCGATCGAATCCGCGTGCATTCCGTTGCCGTCTGAGATCATCATGCCGTTCGCCGGCTATCTTGTGCACACAGGGCAACTCAGGCTCTTCTGGGTAGCCACGGCAGGAGCGCTGGGTTGCAACCTTGGCTCACTGGTTGCGTACTGGATCGGCGCGCTGGGCGGCAGGCCGTTCATTATGAAGTATGGCCGCTTTGTGCTGCTGGATCACAAAGATCTCGACCGGGCGGAGCATTTCTTCAACCGATACGGCGGCCTCACGGTTTTCTTTGGACGCCTGCTGCCGGTTGTGCGTACCTTCATTGCGCTCCCGGCGGGCATAGCCAGGATGCCGCAACTGCGTTTTCATATCTATACCTTCATCGGATCGTGGCCGTGGTGTTTTGCACTCGCCTACTTTGGAATGAAATTGGGACAGGCATGGGAGACGGACCCTCGTTTCAAGGCTGTGTTCCACCGCTTCCATCTTGCGGTGGAAATTGCACTGGTGATTGGAGTGGTGTGGTTTGTATGGACGCACTGGACGAATCGCGTCCGGCCGGAAGAAGCGTGACGAACGGGACACACATCGCAGGTGCTCGTTCCATCTGCCGGATCCCGGACTAAGAACGCTGCCTGAAACTGTTCACTATGGGTGAAATTCCATTCGCGCTACGCAATCTACCATTGACTCCATCCGAGTTGCCAAACCTGCGTGAAAGGCAGAAACTACATAGTTTGATACAACCCACATTTTTCATCTGACAGAAGGACGGTTTAAGTAAGGAATGCCTACGCCTAAAGACAGCGGCAAGACAGCCGCTGCGCAATCGAAAGTCCAGCCAGCGAAGGGAAAACTTGGAATCATGACGGTCGGCATGGGGTCAGTAGCTACGACTCTGATTGCCGGCGTGGAAGCGGTGCGCAAGGGACTCTCGAAGCCCATCGGGTCACTGACGCAGATGGGTACCATCCGCCTGGGCAAGCGCACCGATGCGCGCACCCCGCTGATCAAGGACTTTGTTCCACTAGCCGACCTAAACGACGTTGTTTTTACCGGGTGGGACATCTTCCCCGAAAACATGTATGAGGCAGCGGAACACGCGCAGGTGCTGGATCGCGAGCATTTGAAGAGCATCAAGCCGTTTCTTGAAGAGATCAGGCCCATGCCGGCGGTCTTCGATCAGTACTACGTGAAGCGCCTTAACGGTACGCACGTGAAGAAAGGCAAGAGCAAGTGCGATCTGGCGCAGCAGGTGCGGTCTGACATTCAGGCATTCAAGGCAACAGTAGACCGCGTAGTGGTGATCTGGTGCGGGTCGACTGAGATTTTCCTTGAGCCTTCAGAAGTCCATGCCACGATTGAGTCGTTCGAGAAAGGCCTGGTCGAAAACGACCCGAATATTGCTCCTTCACAGATTTATGCTTACGCTGCATTGAAAGAAGGGGTTCCATTTGCCAATGGCGCGCCGAATCTTACGGTTGATCTTCCGTGCATGCAGCAGCTTTCAAAGCTGACCGGCGCTCCCATCTGCGGCAAGGACTTCAAAACGGGGCAGACCTTCATGAAGACGGTGCTTGCTCCTGCGTTTAAGGCGCGCATGCTGGGAGTTTCGGGGTGGTATTCGACGAATATTCTCGGCAATCGCGACGGAGAGGTACTGGACGATCCGGAGTCATTCAAAACGAAGGAAGAATCAAAGCTGGGGGTTCTCGATTACATCCTGCAGCCGGAGCT
>DATAQW010000146.1:0-2783 GCA_036264445.1 Pseudacidobacterium sp. | reverse complement strand
CCAACGACGAACGCTGGGCGTTAATCAAGGAGTACGCTGCGAATTACAACGCGATGACTGATGCCCAGGCGCAGGATTACATGAAGAGAGCTACGGCTGTTGATCAGCAACTGCTCGCACTGCGCCTGAGGTATGTTCCAGTTTTTGAGAAGGTCATATCCACCAAGAAGATAGCGCTGTGGTACCAGATCGATCGCCATATCGACCTTATGATCAACCTGCAGCTGTCTTCGGTGATTCCGATGGTGGACACGACTAAGTGAATACCAATGGGCTGCGCATGCCCTAGGCGCCACAATCCAGAGAGACCACAGGTTCGGGGAATACACATACTATCGGTTTGTCAATATTCTTCAGCCCAAAGAAATAGATCGCAATCTCTCCGTTGAACTTGCCCTGCTTGTCTGAACCGCACAATTTAAAAGCCATGCCAATGTGTAGCTTTAATCCTCTCTTATAGAACCACCTATCTTCAAATGGGACGGCTGATTGCGGGTGAACGGCAAGGCACGCGTGAATTTTGCGTCGTGTTTTACCGGCAGGTTGATTACACTCAGCCACCAATCGCTCATCGTATGAATTTTTTCGCAGGCGAGGGAGCTACAAATGTTCAATCCATTAGACCATCCAGTGTTAGTGCTTGTGCTCACTCTACCCACCTTTTGGATCTCTGCGATCATTGGCTCCTCATTCCGCAAGGGGCAGCAGGAGTTGGAAGGTGAAGGCCACGATGATTGGAATCTGCTCCTCGGCGCTTCTCTGACAATGTTGGGGCTCATCATTGGCTTTACTTTCTCCATGGCCGTCAGCCGATACGATCAGCGAAAGAATCTCGAGGAGGAAGAAGCCAACGCGATCGGAACGGAATACGTCCGAGCGGGGTTGTTGCCCGCCCCCGATGCTGCGAGAGTACAGATGTTGCTGAAAAGGTACCTCAGCTTGCGCATACGCATCTATCATCCATCCGCCGCATCAGAGACTCAGGAGATTGATACTCAAACCGCTAAACTTCAGAGTGAGATGTGGTCCGCTGTGGCAACCCACGCTACGGCGCAACCAACGCCTGTGGCAGCGCTGATCCTTTCCGGCATGAACGACGTTTTGAATTCGCAGGGTTACACGCATGCGGCCTGGCGCAACCGCATCCCTACCGGAGCCTGGATTCTTGTTGTAGCAATCTCGATCTTTTGCAACTTGCTGGTCGGCTATAGCGCTCGTAGCAGAAGCATTATCCTGTTTCTGATTCTGCCGATTGGCCTTTCCGTCGCGCTCTTTCTCATAGCGGATATTGATGCCCCTCGTCACGGTGTCATCCGTGTGAGACCGCAAAATCTGGAGAGCCTCGCAAAGTCACTGCAATCGCAGTAATGCAAGAGGGGACTTTAAAAGCCGACTGTGTTGACGTGTCGCCCCTAGAACCAAATTCTAGCAAATGTAGCTTTATCATTGACCGAGTTTGGTCAATACATCAAACAGCCTGTTAAAGGTGAATTGACGATAGCCAATGGGGATATCGAATAAGTCCGATTGCTGGCTGGCGACCTTGATGTTTTGCAACTCATATCCCAGTTGAACACCTTCCTTCGAGACCCACGATACCTTAACAACGAAATTCAGGTCTGGGTCGTACCAAAGGGATCCGTGCGCACCATTAGTAGCGATAGCTTCCCATCTTTGGCCGACTCTGCCAGCGATCGTGTCTTGACCGCTTTGTTTACAACGCAATGTCACTCCGCGACTATCCGCCTCGGGGACCCAGTCGCTGCAAGCAGTATCTGGACTCTGAGGCCGAAACAAATGCGCGCCCTTATAGAGTAGGGTCCCCTCGGATCCCAGAATTTTTAGATACATTTTGTCACGAGGAGCTAATAGATATAGGAGTTGATGATCAAAATCCATGACGAGCGAACTGATGCGATTAGTCTGACCTTCTTGCGCGATACGATCTAGGCGCGCACGGCCTTTGCCCACATATAGTTTCTCAATTCGGGTTTCCCCTGTGCTCTGGGTGATCACCATGTCAGCCGAAAACTCAGACTGTTTTTCTGCCCAGGCCATCGATGACGTCAGGATCAGTGTGGCAACCAGTGCCTGTAGAAAGAATCTATTCATGTTCTGTCTCGCTCGACGTGCCCATCTTCTTTGCCTCTCCGCTTTTGTCATTGTGCGCCTCCTCAAGAAAACGCATCGTGTAGCAGTTTGAAGCCTTACCAATGGGCATAGTTATAGCGAGTCGCTTGAACAAAGACCCTGTTAGTTTTGACAGTCCGCACCAGTTGTTACCATTCGTATGCTGGAACTCACTAGAGCTCAGTTCGAAAACGTGTGGTACGGCCAATCGGCTCGAACCTGGGAGGAAGTTGACCTTGAAAAATCTAATCGTGGCGGGAGTTGTTTTTCTTTTGGGGAGCGTCGCATTTGCTCAGGACAGTCCCAAAGCAGAAGTGTCAGTGAACTACTCTTACCTAAAATTGCCCTCTGGGGCGTGCCGACAGCTTCAATCATTCAGTTCAACAGGACCTAGAAACGCTTGGAATCGAAAACAAGGAGGGTCAAATCATCCTGTTGGTTCTGTTCCTCGGATTGTTCGGTCCAGCGGGCGACGTCAGCGAGAAGAGCATCCGCGATCTGGTCAGCATTAAGGGAGCAGTTTGTTTCCAGGAAGTGCATAAGGCGCTCGGCGCCATACATTTCTTGGGCTGGATTGGCAGCTTCGAGGATGCCGTCCGTATATAGCACATGGCGGTCTCCCGGTTCGAGCGGGATTTCGAGAGAATCATAAG
>DATAQW010000128.1:0-2353 GCA_036264445.1 Pseudacidobacterium sp. | reverse complement strand
CAGATCGTCCGCCTTCACGCCAAAACCCTTGCGTCCGGAGACCTCGATATAGGGCCGGCTGCGATCTTCTTCCGCGATCTGGTATCCCAGCTCTTCGGCGCAGCGCGGAGTCAGCGCAACCATCTCATAGGAGAAGTGCGTGTAGTGCGCCGCCTGCTCCGTGTAGCCGAGGCCACGCAACGCCTCGATCACATTTGCCTGCGGATCGGACTGCCGCGAATCGATTACGTTGTAAATGGCCTGCGCGCCCCCGAAATGTGGGTGATCGGGCTCGCCCTGCTCGGCAGAAATCCAACAAGTGTGATTCGGATATTCGAAGAATTTTCTGTAGGCGAAATCGCGTCCCAGCACACCAAACTTCCACAGATGGTACGCAATGTCCTTGCCGACATAGGTCACGGTCCCATTCGAACGTACGATCACTTTGGCATCTTCGTCGGGGCCGTCTGAGACCTCTAAGGCTGTAACGTCTTCTTTCACTGGTTCGCGAAGTGGATTGCCTGGACGGCTAGTGCCGGCGCGTTTCATCACCCAACAGCCATTGTTTTTGCCTTCGGTCTCGTAGTAGAGCACTCCTTTGGCCTTCAACTGCTCAAAGGCCAGGTCCCAGAAATGCAGGTGAAGAATCTCGCTCTCGCGCGGCAGCAGATCATACTCGATGTCTAGCCGCAGCATAGTTTCTAGATGCCGACGCAACACGGCAGTCGAAATGATCTCCCCAATCTGAGCCTCATCGTTACCGCCATGCTCAATAGCATGCAGCGTGTCGAGCCTGATTTGCTTGCGCGCCTGCTTCTGCGCTTCATCCAGGTCATACCACTGCGAAACACGCGCGTAGAGGTCCCAGCAGTAGTAATCGATCCGTTCGCCTGTCTGCTGCAATCGGGCCATCAACGCTTCAACGCCGCTCAGCGACAGGCCTTCCAGATGCATCAGTCCGACAACAACATCGGCCACCTGCACGCCAGTATTGTCGATGTAGTTCTGCACGTCGACTTTCTGCCCGGCAGCGCGCAGCAAACGGACGAATGTGTCGCCCAGAATCGCGTTGCGCAGGTGCCCCACGTGCGCGGCCTTATTGGGATTGATGCTCGTATGCTCAACCAATGAGTGCAGCGGCGCTTCAAGCGCTGGCACATCAGCGCCAGAGGCAATGTCCCGCACCGCAGCACCGCGGTCGAGTCGCGCATTGATATATCCCGCGCCAGCCACTTCAAACCCGGCAAAACCTTCAAGTGGAGACAGTTCGGCCACAATCTCATCTGCGATTTTGCGCGGGGCCTTCTTGAGCTTGCGCGCCAGCTCAAAGGCGAGTGGCAACGCATATTCGCCAAACTTGGTCTCAGGCGGCTGCTCAATGGCTATCGTGTCCAGCTCAATTTCGAACTTGTTGCGCAAAATGGCACGCAGGCGTGCAAGCAGCTTTTTCTGTTCTCTTAAATACACTTGACTCACCGGATAAAACGCGAGCGGAATATGTGACTTTATCGGTCGAAATACTTGATTTTATTGCTGATTCTATCAGGCATGCTGGTTTGACGCTTGTTCAACGCGCCCCTAAGATGAAAGAGTAACCTGCAAAATTTCTGCTCATGTCGAATCCTGGCAAGTTTTACCTGACCACTCCGATCTACTACGTCAACGCGCGCCCGCACATTGGCCATGCCTATACGACCATCGTGGCGGATGCCATCGCGCGCCGCAAACGCACGCTCGGCTACGACACCTGGTTCCTGACCGGCACCGATGAGCACGGCCAGAAGATTGAGCGCTCCGCGAAGCAGGCCAACTGCAGCCCGCAGGAGTTCACCGACAAAGTATCCGCCGAGTTCCGCAATTTGTGGGACCGCATGGGCTTCACCTACGACGACTTCATCCGCACCACCGAGCCGCGTCATAAACGAGCCGTGCAGAAATTCTTTTCACTGCTCAAAGAGCGCGGCTACATCTACAAAGATACGTATACCGGTCAGTACTGCGTCTCTGATGAAGCATTCGTCGATGTCCCTCCAGGCGCGCCGTGTCCGGATTGCGGACGGATTACAGAGACCATCAGCGAGGAAAACTATTTCTTCAAGCTCTCGGCCTTTGAGCGCAAGCTGCTGGACATTTACTGGGACCCCAAACACCACTCAGAAGAGGACAAGCAAGGCAGAATTGTGATTTTGCCGGAGACAAGGCGCAACGAAGTCCTGGCTTTTGTTCGCAGTGGGTTGAAATACCTCTCCGTAAGCCGCACCAGCTTCAAGTGGGGAATTCCCGTTCCCGGCGATGAGAAACATGTCATCTACGTGTGGCTGGACGCGCTCGCCAACTACATTACCGCGCTTGGCTGGGGTAGCGACGACCCGTC
>DATAQW010000110.1:0-5699 GCA_036264445.1 Pseudacidobacterium sp. | reverse complement strand
CGATGGAACCATCGTTCCCTCTGCAGCCGGAGGTTCGCTGCCGTTTCTTCCAGAAGCCGCCATACGGGTTCTGCACACAATCCGCGACCACTATCCAAATGCGTGGAACCGCTATGGCTTTGTAAATGCATTCAATCCACTCACAGACTGGTATGACACTGACGTTGTCGGTATCGATACAGGGATTACCATGCTTATGGCAGAAAATGCCCGAACAGGCTTTGTGTGGGAGACATTCATGAAGAACCCCGAGGCGCGACGGGGCATGGACAACGCCGGTTTCAAAGCCTATGAGCCGGAGGCTGCCGCAACCCCTCCCAAACCTGGATAAGGAAACAACATTCCAGCGGAAATGTGCATCGTACGGGCATTAAAAGGGAATCAGGTGCGCAGAGAGCGGAAGTGTGCCTGATCGATAGACCTTATATGCTAATCCGCTTTGGGCGCTTATACATATTTTTCGGCGCGGGGACATCAGGGAGCCGTCGTGTCAACCATGAACAGCGAATCGCAGGCAGGCGCGAAAAGCCGCACCGGCACTCATCGCTCTCAGAACCACAACAGCGCTTGGGCTGATCGTCTCAGTGCGCTTAAAAATATTCCCCCAGTACTGCACTTTGTATGGGAGTCCGGCCCGTCCGTTGTTTCTTCAAACATTGCTATCCGCATTCTGGTTGCGTTTCTTCCTGTCGGCATTGGCATCATTGGCCGCTTTATCATTGATGGTGTCAACCAGATCCGCCTACATCAGCCGCTTCCGCAGTACTTCTGGTGGCTGGTCGCAGGAGAGATGGCGTTGGCCATTATTACTGGCGTCCTTTCGCGTGCCGTCGATTATTTTGACAACCTGCTTGCGGACCGTTACACGCATCACGTCAGCGTGGAAGTCATGCGCAAGGCTGCAGCACTTGATGTAACAGCTTATGAGGATCCCGTCTTCTACGATCGCCTGGAGCGCGCCCGCGTTCAGGCCACAGACCGCCTGGCGATGATTCAGCAGATGGGCCGTCTCATTCAGCAGACCGTCGCCGCTCTCGCCTTTTCGGCTGTGCTCGTGCGCTACTCTCCTCTGTTGCTTTTGTTGCTTATTGCAGGAATCATTCCGGCATTTCTCGGTGAAAGCCATTTCGCATTTCTGTCCTATGCGAAAAACTTCCGTCAGACTCCAGTGCGCCGCCAGATGGACTATCTCCGCCAGGTAGGCGGCAGTAAGGAGGCCGCAAAGGAACTCAAGCTCTTTCGCCTGAGCGATTATCTGACGAACCGATTCACTGCGCTCTCGCACGGAATCTACGAAGAAAATGTAAATCTCAATCGCCGCAGGCTCTTCTGGGGTGGATTACTCTCCATTCTTGGCCAATGCGGCTACTATGCCGCCTACGCCTACTGCATCTATCGAACCATTCAAGGGTATTACAGCATCGGTGATCTCACGCTGATCACTACGGCCATCATGCAGGCGATGGGAAATATCCAGCAGGCCTTCTCAACTGCATCCGGCGTTGCAGACCAAGCGCTTTTTCTTACTGACCTGATCGCGTTCTTTGGCATGAAGCCGCTAGTCCAGTCAAAACGCAATGCACTTCCTGCGCCACGTCCAGTCACTCGCGGCTTTGAGTTTCGCAATGTCTCCTTCAGCTACCCTGGCTCCAGCCGGCCTATACTTCGCCGCTTCAATTTCACGCTTACACCCGGTGAGCGAGTAGCGCTGATCGGCGAGAACGGCGAGGGAAAAACTACCGTCGTCAAGCTCATCACGCGGCTTTACGACCCCACGGAAGGGCAGATTCTTCTTGATGGCATTGATCTGCGGGAATATGATCTGGCCTCGCTTCACGCTGAAATAGGTGTCATCTTTCAGGACTTCATGCGCTATGAGATGACTGCTCGAGAAAATATTGCCATCGGTCGCATTGAAGTTCCGCACAAGTTTGACGACATTGACTTCGCTGCGCGCAAGAGCCTTGCAAGCGATGTGATTGCAAAGCTGCCCCGTAGTTACGAACAGATGCTGGGACGGCGCTTCGAAGGAGGCGTCGATCTTTCCGGCGGCGAATGGCAAAAACTAGCTTTAGCTCGCGCCTATCTGCGGGACGCGCAACTGCTTATCCTCGATGAGCCGACTGCGGCGCTTGACGCGCGAAGTGAATTTGAGGTCTTTGAGCGCTTCGCCGACTTGACCTTCGGCAAAATGGCACTGCTCATATCGCATCGTTTTTCCACTGTACGCATGGCTGACCGCATCGTTGTTCTCGAAGGTGGTCAGATTGTCGAAGAGGGAAATCACGCGCAACTGATGGAACTTTCCGGGCGCTATGCCGCCATGTTTGAAATGCAGGCTGCCAGTTATCGATGAGAGGAAATAATGACTGAAACTGAACCCATCGTCGAATCGCAACACCTGCCCGTGGACGAACCCAATGTGCGTCTGCAAGAGGCTGCTCGTAAAGCCGCCTCTGTTGAGGTTGTGCTTCGTCCGTCCAAGCCGTGTGACTTTTTTGAGCGCGTGCGCGCCGCGCGCCGTGCTCTCAGCCGCCTTGAAACACAGTTTGCTAAAACGCACACTGCTCCACCCGGGCCTGTTCCGTCCGCGGATCCAATGCACGCATCCCTTTCCGAGTTACGCGCAAATTATCGCTACCTGCGCGCGCCAATCTCCGCAGTCTCCGACAATCCCCAGCGCATCAACAAGCTTCCCTGCGTTCTGCCCGACAAGAAAGCTGATTCCTCGGACACTGGCGTACCCCGCATGCTCATTGTGGCCGAGCTCTATCTTGCAGCTGTGGATGGGTCCTTTTCAGCTCAGACCTTTTGCAGATTCATTGAACTGCTCCAGTCCAATGAGTCGCTCACTGTAAACGAGCTGTGGAATGCCCCCTCCTTTCTCAAGTTCACGCTTCTTGAAACCATACTCGCGGATACCCAGGCTATTCAGGGTGCACAGGGGAAGATTTCCGATCGGCTCAAGAGCCTTCGCTCTATCACTAACGCGGATTGGGAAGCCATCATAGAGCCCTTGATCGCGTTTGACGGCGTGCTCAGACAGGACCCGGCTGCATGTTATGCTGCCATGGATTTCGCAAGCCGTGAGTTTTACCGCAAGCGTCTCGCATTCATTGCGCGACACGCCGATCGTACAGAAACCGAGGTGGCAGAGGAGACGCTACGTCTTGCTCAGCGTGGCGCAGATGAATCCGTTACAGATGCACGCGCACGTCGCCGTCAAAACCATATCGGTTATTACCTCCTCGATAAGGGATTTCGTCAACTGGCCGAGCGCGTCGGCTTTCACCCCCCGGTCTCCTGGAAGATACGTCAATTCATTCGCTCGGATGCGGAGAGCTTTTATATCGACGGAATTCTTATTCTTACGGTTTTTCTGATTGCCGCAGCGCTCTTTCCCTCGCTGGCCCATTTTTCAAGCCTGACCGCAGTCATCACCGCCATTGTTTTCCTCATGCTTCCTGCCGCGCAGGGAGCAGTTGATCTAATCAACAACTCAATCACCGCATTCTTCGAGCCGGACATTTTGCCGAAGCTCGACTTCAGTAAGGGCGTCCCCGCCGAGTACACTACGCTGGTCGCAGTACCATCCCTGCTTTTGCATCAAGCGCAGACGCGCAAGCTCATCGCCGATCTTGAAGTTCGCTATCTTGCTAACCGCCACCGTAATCTTCGCTTCGTTTTGTTGACCGACTTGTCTGATTCCGTGAGCAAGCCGCATGAAAAAGATTCGCACTTTCTCGTTGAGCTTGCAGTGCGGCTCATCGATGAACTAAACACCAAATACGCCTCATCCGGCGATAGCCCATTTCTTTTTTTACATCGGCACCGCATCTTCAATGTTCGCCAGGGCGTATGGATGGGGTGGGAGCGCAAGCGCGGAAAACTGCTCGATCTGAATAAGCTACTCACGGGCGAATACGATGCATTCCCAATCAAGGCCGGAAATATCGAGTCCCTCCGCCATGCCCGTTACATTCTTACTTTGGACTCCGATACTCAGCTCCCGCACGGAGCGGCCGCGCAGTTGGCAGGCGCAATCGCCCATCCCTTGAACCAGGCAATCATTGATCCTATTCAGCGCATTGTCACCGCGGGTTATGGCATTCTCCAGCCCCGCATCAGCGTTACTGTACAGTCGGCGGCACGCTCACGTCTTGCATCCATTTATTCCGGCCAGAATGGCTTTGACATCTATACCCGTGCTATCTCTGACGCTTATCAGGATCTCTTCGGAGAGGGAATCTTCACCGGCAAGGGAATCTACGAAGTCTCCACGCTTCATGCCGTTTTGAACACGCGCTTTCCACGCAACTCACTCCTGAGTCACGATCTGATTGAAGGCGCTTATGCCCGTGCCGGCCTTGCCACAGATGTCGAGTTGATCGAAGATTATCCATCGCACTATAGCGCATACAGCCGTAGACAGCATCGCTGGCTCCGTGGCGACTGGCAAATCGCGCAGTGGATCTTCTCGCGTGTTCCAGATGAATCCGGCCGCCTAGTAAATAATCCAATCTCCGCAGTGAACCGTTGGAAAATTTGCGATAATTTGCGACGCTCCTTAATGGACCCATCGCTCTTTCTGCTTTTTGTCGCCGGCTGGCTCGGCCTTCCCGGTGGTCCACTTTACTGGACCATTGTTCCGCTCCTGTTGTTGATCTTTCCTTCAGTTGCGCAATTATGCTTCGCTCTGGGAAAGCAAATCGCCGGCGTGCAGGGTGTCAGTACAGGCGAGGCATTCTCGGGGTTTTCCCACGCGCTGCTCGTCGCTCTTCTTCATCTTGTGTTGCTTCCGCACAAGATGCTGCTCGCTTTCGATGCCATTGTTCGCTCCCTTATTCGCCGCTTGATTACCGGCAGACTTCTGCTCGAATGGGAAACAGCGGCGCAAGCGGAGCTCCTCAACGGACGGCGCACTACGCTCGACCGCTATCTTGTGCTTACTCCCGTGGTTACGCTCGGCGTGGCTGCATTGATATGGTTCTTTGCGCCCCATCGCGTCACTGCTTTGCTGTGTGCCTCGCCAATACTCGTACTTTGGCTCCTTGGGGTTGCAGTGACGTCCTGGTTGAACCAGCCTCCGCGCCAGCGCAAACCGCTTGCAGCAGGCGACCGGGAGTTCCTGATCGCACATGCACTTCGCATCTGGCGATACTTTCATCAGTTCGGCGCGGAGGGGCACAACTATCTCATCCCGGATAATGTCGATGAAGAAGGTCTGGTGGAGGCTGCGCGCGTTTCGCCTACCAACATCGGTCTCCTGCTGAATGCGCGCCAGGCTGCATGTGAGCTTGGCTTGATCACGGTGCCCGAATTTGCTGCTCTTACTCGCAACTCGCTTGCGACCATTGCGCGCCTCGAAAAATTTCGTGGGCACTTGTACAACTGGTACAACACCAAGACTCTTGAGCCACTTAATTCCGCTCCGTTTGTCTCTAGCGTTGACAGCGGGAATTTTGTCGCTTCGCTGTACACACTTCATGCCGGCGCGCTCGACACAGCACAAAAGCCCTTGCTTGCACCGTCTCTCTTCTCCGGCCTGCAGGCTCACTGGCATTTGCTGCGCTCGCAATCCGGTTCCCGCGTTGCATTTGCCAAACTTTCCCCACCTAGCCAGGAAGCTCCGCTTGAGAGCTGGCTTGAATGGATATCCTTCGCTGAAGACGCGCTCACAACCGACTCCGCTTCGTCCT
>DATAQW010000202.1:0-9042 GCA_036264445.1 Pseudacidobacterium sp. | reverse complement strand
TTCTGCCCCAGTGCCGTCATTTGCGCAGGTGCAGCTCTATCAAAGCGCCGCCACATCCAACTACAACGGCCTGGTTATCACGGCGAACCACCGCGAGAGGTACGCGACCGTCGCCCTCAACTACACCTATAGCCATGCGATGGACGAGATTTCGAACGGCGGCTTCCTGCCATTCAATCCCGCCAACAGCAGCTATCCAAACAATCCGTATGATCTCAGCCAGAACTACGGCAACTCTGACTACGATGTGCGGCACAACATCACCGGAGACTATGTTGTCCGTCTTCCTTACTGGGGTGGTCCGCGCCTGCTGACTGATAACTGGCAGTTCAGTGGAACAGTCTTCTATCACACCGGCTTCCCGTTCTCGATTACCGCTAACAACCTGGCGACGGGCCTCAACGCCGTTAATTACTACGGTCCTGCATTCGCTGAGCAGCTTGGACCTCAACCCTCTTACCACTGCAGGTCCAATGCGATTGCCAACGTAGCTACAGGCGCAGGCAATCCTTGCCTCCAGTTAAACGGCTTCGCGGTTCCAACAGGCTTTGACGTACAACGCCGGAACCAGTTCTTCGGCCCGCACTATGTGAACACCGATTTTGCAGCGCAGAAGGGCTTCGCCATTCCGCACTGGGAAGGCGCCACTCTGAATGTGGGAGCGCAGTTCTTCAACCTCTTCAACCATCCAAACTTCGCGCAGCCGGTCAGCGACATCTCCAGCCCGCTCTTTGGATTGATCAACAGCGTAGTGAGCACCCCGACCAGCATCTTCGGAAACGGGCTGGGCGGCGATGCTTCACCGCGCATCATCCAGCTCAAGGCCAGCTTCCAGTTCTAACCGGAGCGTTGGTCTTATTGAAAAAAGCGGCTCGAAAGAGTCGCTTTTCTTTTTTTTGCAAAGTAGATATGCGTTAGCTTTCTCGTTATAGGGAGTTCACTGTTATGACTGAACCCGTTCGACTTCGCTCAGGGCAGGATTGGAGCGCGCCCAGGTTATTTGCGGCGTTTCTTTTTACCTGAGAATTTCCTGGGTTTCGCAGCTTGCTGCTGCATGCTGCGCTTTGATTTCTTCTGCCTTTGGGGTTTTTGGAGCTTTTTGATCAGCTTTGGTCCGGCTTGATCTGACGTTCCATCGTCCAGTATCGAGAACTGCAGGCGGCGTTCATTTGCATCTACGCGGTCAAGAACCACGCGTACCTTCTGGCCGAAGGTAAATTTACGGCCCCAGCGCTCTCCGATGATCTGCCGTGTATTTTCGCGATACGAATAGTAGTCGCCGTCAAACTGGCCGAGGCTCTGGATCGGCACCAGGCCCTCGATAAATAGATCGTCAAGCTCCACGAAGAGGCCGTATTTGGTTGCGCTCAGGATCATGGCGCTGAAGTCTTCGCCGACGCGGTCCTGCATGAACTTGACTTTCTTCCACTCGACTAATTCGCGCTCTGCATCGGCGGCGCGGCGCTCGGTTTCGCTCGATTCCTGCGCGATTGCAGCCACAGATGGTTCGTCAAGGCTCGCGATAGATTGGTGTTCGAAAGAGGTCTGCAAAAATTCTTCCCCCCGCGGCTGAAGCCCTCCTGGTTTTGCACCATGCCCGGCACGGCTGAAGTCGTGCCCCTTCAAACCCGGGGCCTGCTTTGGCGTGACTCGGAACGCGTGCGGTTCGCCAGCAATGAGCTTTCCCTCGCCGCTCACGCCCTCGGCCAGCATAGACTTGGCGATGCGATGCACGATCAAATCCGGATAGCGGCGGATAGGCGAGGTAAAGTGCGTGTAGCAGGATGCGGCCAGCGCGAAGTGGCCTTCATTCTTCTCGCTATAGCGCGCCTGCTTGAGCGAGCGCAGCATCAGGTAAGAGAGAATGCGTTCCTCCGGCTTTCCGGCAATCTTTGCTGTCAACCGCTGATACATGCGCGGAGTAACGGCAATATCTTCTGGAAGCTCATGTTGGCGCGGGTTGCGCCCGCGTCCATGCTGCTCGCGCCGCTCTGACTTCATTTGAAATTTGCGTACCGGCAGGTTCCCTACGCCCAGCGAGTAGCCAAAGGCCGCAGCCGTCTCTTCAAACTCGACGACCCGTCGCGGCTCTGGTTTCTCATGGATGCGGTAGATTGAGGCGACACCCCGCTGTTCGATCCACGAAGCTACGCATTCATTCGCGGCAAGCATGAATTCTTCAATCAGGCGATGTGCCCAGTTTCGCTCCGAGCGCGAAATGCTCTTCATTGCGCCGAACTCATCAAATTCGATGATCGGCTCAGGCAGATCGAAGTCGATGGAGCCGCGCCGCTCGCGCTTCTTGTTCAGAATCTGCGCCAGATGGTGCATGCGCTCGAACTCGGGAACCAGTTCGCGGAATTCGCTGCGCACCGGTTCATCGCCTTCGAGAATTGCATGCACCTGCGTGTAGGTCATTCGCTGTGCTGAACGGATGACGCCTTCGGTAATCTCATAGCCAAGGACGTCGCCGTGGGCGTCAATCTGCATAATGCAGGAGAGAACGAGGCGGTCTTCATTAGGGCGCAGGCTGCAAATGTCGGTTGAAAGCTCCTGCGGAAGCATGGGAATGGCGCGATCAGGGAAATAAACCGAATTGCCTCGCAGGCGCGCTTCGAGATCCAAGGCTGTTCCCGGAAGAACATACTGCGCGACATCGGCAATATGAACCTGTAATTCGAACGTTCCGTCACTGTTCTCGCGGGCCAGCACAGCATCGTCGAAGTCGCGGGCTGTTTCGCCGTCGATGGTCACAATCGGCAAATTGCGGAAGTCGCGGCGGCTGGCGACGGTTTCCGGATCGAGAAAAGCCACATTTCGCGCTTCCTGGAGCACATTTTCCGGGAAAATATGCGGCAAATGGTGCTTGCGAATGACGATTTCCACATCTACGCCGAAATCATCTTCCGCGCCGAGCACTTCGATGACGCGCCCGCGCGCCGTCCGCGTCATGGTTGGCCATTCGGTGATTTCTACATCGACCACCAGGCCTTCGAGATCATCAAAGCTACGACGTTTCGCTTTCTCGCCTAAAACGCGGTGCGGGCTGCCGGAACCTTTGTCTGCCGGAGGCAATTCCTGCCCAAATGGGATGAGAATGGGCTGTGTCATTCTCTCGTCAAATGGGACTACGGTATGCCCCTGTGTCCGTTCGCTGCGAGCATACTGAAAAACACCTACAACTGTAGGATTGCGCCGGGTAAGGACGCGCAGGATGCGCCCCAGTTTCCGGCCATCGGGACGCGGCGGCAGGAGTTCGACCAGTACCTGGTCACCCTGCATGGCGCCGCTCAACTCGTTTGGAGGGATGAAGATATCGTCATCGCCTGTCTGGCTGCGGTCATTGGGGCGTACAAAGCCGTATCCGTCGCGATGGAGATCGATGCGTCCGGCAACCAGGTTGTCGCGTTGGGTGACAGTTTTGGGGACACCCCAGTGGTCACGATCCAGCTTCACCAGCTCGCCGCGTGCCGTGAGCCGCGCCAGATGTTCCAACAGCAGGCGGCGTTCACGTCCTCCGCCAAGACCCAACTCCCGCACCAGCTGTTTATAGCCGGCCCGCTGCCCTGGCGATCGTTCGATGCGGCGTAAGAGTTCACGATCCGTCATAAAATAAGGGAGTGGCAAAGCATGATTCCCAAGTAGGTTCCTTTGAACCATATCAGAACGCTTTGCACAAAAAGATTTCTGCGAATGGGGTGCAATTTTCTCGCAACCCTGTTTAAGATGCAGACAGCAGCGCGGATTCGGGGAATTTCAAGGTTTTCCTCGAATGGGACCAGGTTCGACGTTCGATGCTTCTGCGCTTCGAGACAAAATGAGCGGGCGAGGGATTCCTGCAGGTCTCAAAGCACGAAGCGAGTAAAGAGGAGAAGAAAGGAAACCCCAAGCAGATGTGGAAACCAAATCAGACCGGAAGCCCTTCGCCAACACCCAGCGAGCCAGTTCGCCCGGCCGCCCCAGCAACCCCCAGCTTCGACGCTAATGTGCGCAGCAGCAATACACCAGTCGCACAGCAGGCCACATCCGATCAGGCGACCATCGGTAAGAGTCTCATCATCAAGGGCGAGGTCACAGGTTCGGAATCGCTTTATATTGATGGCAAGGTCGAAGGCTCGATCAACCTCCCCGGCAATCGTGTTACGGTAGGCCGCAATGGACAGGTAACGGCCAACATTTCCGCCCGCGAGATCGTTGTACTCGGCAAGGTCCGCGGCAACGTGAACGCCAGCGACCGCGTCGACATCCGCAGCGAAGGTTCGCTCTCCGGTGACGTGGTGGCGCAGCGCATCTCGATCGAGGACGGCGCCTTCTTTAAGGGCGGCATCGACATTCGCAAGCCGGGAAATGAAAAGGCTGCGGAAATAAAGCCGAATTCCGTGGCGGCAGCGCAGACTGAAGCAGCCAAAGCTGTCAGTGTCTAAAGAAACCGCAGGGTGACAAGGAGCCCCGGTTTCTCCGGGGCTCTTGCGTTTAAAATCCTGCTGAGATGGAAAACTTCCGGCTGAGAGTCTTTCGCGCTGTGGCTACACAGTCCAGTTTCCGCAAGGCTTCAGAATCGCTGCACCTCAGCCAGCCTGCCGTGAGCCAACATATCCACGCACTTGAAGAAGAACTGGGCCTACGGCTCTTTGACCGCAGCGGCACGCGCATCGCGCTCACGCCTGCTGGAAGGCTCCTGCTCAAATACGCCGAACGCTCGGCGCGCGTGCTCGAAGAAGCGCAAACCGCGCTCGCAAGGCTTGATGGCGAGGTAAGCGGGGCGCTGCATCTGGGCGCTTCGACCACGATCGCGCAGTACATTCTTCCGCGTATTCTCGGGGCATTTCTCAAAGGCAATCCCAAAGTCGCGCTTTCCATGGTGAGCGGCAACACAGAGGAGATCGTCGCGCTTCTTCTGAAAGACACGATCATACTCGGCATCATTGAAGGGCCGCCGCTCGCCAAAGAAATCCATAAAGAAAAGTTTCTTGAAGACCGCATGGTGCTGATTGCTCCGCGAAGCCATGAGTGGACAGGGCTCGCAAGCGTGCCGTTGGCATCGCTTGCTGAAGTGCCGTTGCTTCTGCGCGAACAAGGTTCGGGGTCGCGGCGTGTCGTCGAACAGGCGATCAAGAAAGCGGGTTTGCCACTGAATCAGTTACACATCCGGATGGAGCTCGATTCGACAGAAGCAATTGTCTCTGGCGTGGAAGCTGGCCTGGGCCTCGGTTTTGTCTCCGAGTGGGCGATTGGCAAGGCTTTGCGCCTGGGTTCTGTCGCTCTTGTAAAAATAGAAAAACTGGACATTCGCCGCGATCTTACGCTTGTGCGCAAGCTCGGCCCCATGCCCGACGCCGCTGCAAACGCATTCTGGCGGTTTGCCCTTGCCCAGGGCGCCGAACACCGATAAGAAAAACGAATCGCACATCACAAATCGCTCTTGGACGCGCCTGCCCTTTGGCTGCGAAGCTCAGAATGTATGACAAAGAACTTATTTTTTGTCGGGATCATTCTGGCCGCGAGCGGGCTGCTTTCGCCGCCTCTTGCCTTGAGCGCAGGACTGGCGTACGGCCTGCTGCTAAAGCATCCCTATCATCTTGACAGTAAGCGGCTGGCGAAGTTTCTGCTGCAGGCATCGGTGGTATGCCTGGGCTTTGGAATGGATCTGAGCGAAGTTATCAAGGTTGGCCGCTCCGGGTTTCTCTATACGGCAGTCGGCATTGCATTCGCGCTTGCGCTTGGCGCGCTGCTGGGCCGTTTGTTGCGTGTCGAGAAGACTCAGTCATTCCTCATCTCCGCAGGAACAGCCATTTGCGGCGGCAGCGCCATTGCCGCGCTTGGCCCAGTCGCCAATGCGAATGAGGAAGAGATGGCCGTATCCCTGGGCACAGTCTTTGTACTCAACTCTGTCGCATTGCTGGTCTTCCCTGCAATTGGAGCTGCGCTTCATCTCTCGCAGACACAGTTTGGCTTGTGGTCGGCGCTGGCGATTCACGACACCAGCTCCGTTGTGGGAGCAGCAGCAAAATACGGCGCAGTGGCCCTCACAATCGGCACGACTGTGAAGCTCGCGCGCGCGCTTTGGATTGTGCCTGTGGCCCTGGTGACAGCAGCTGCCAAAAAGAGCGGCGCTCGCATCCACCTGCCTTGGTTCATTCTCTTCTTCTGTATCGCAGCCGTTATGAACAGCTACTTGCCGCAGCTGCACCTAGCCTATGCTTCTGCTTATCGCCTGGGAAAACTTGGCCTCGCAGTAACGTTGTTTCTGATTGGCAGCGGCATTACGCGTCAGACTTTGAAAGAAACAGGTGCACGTCCTATGCTGCAAGGTTTGTTGCTATGGATCGTGGTGGCAACGTTATCGCTGGTTGCAATTGCGCGAGGCGTGATTCATTTGTAGAGAGACAGGGAAGCAGGGATTAGACCAAGTTTTCGTATATGTGTAGTCCGGCATTCTGACGATCGACGGCAGTCAGAATCAATACGATGAGTAATTTCGGCCAATACCGCTGAGATTCTTCCCTTTCACTGCGTTCAGAGTCAGAATGACAGCCCTTCTCGACAAAGGCTGTATCAACACAAAAACAGATACAACGGTTGTTCCCTTATCTCCCGCGCGACTTTTGTTTACTCTCCTGATCCCCGCTCCATCGCCATTAAACTTCCTTCTTGTCACGCCGATAAGCACTGAGGACGCCTTCAGCCGAAGTGTAGCTGCCGTCGGATCGGACATTATGGCCCAGCATTCCCAACCGGGTATCTTCCGCTCGCGAACTGGCTCTGAAGTTCGGCCGACAAGCTCTCCCTACACACTGGCTACACGCGCCTCCTCTGATGGATTCTGGGAATGGGAACTATCCAATGGCCGCGTTTCCTACTCTTCACGCTGGCAGGCTATTGCCGGACTTGAGGCTCAGGATTTCGCAGGGACCCTCGAACACTGGCTCAATCGCACGCATCCGGAAGACAAGCCGCGGCTTGAAGCAGAACTGAAAGCATTAGCTGCAGGCAAATCGCGTAATTTTCATTATGAGCACCGTATCCTCTACCGCGATGGAAGCTGGCGATGGGTAGTGGCTCGCGGCATCGCCGATCATGAGCAGCGACTCATCGGAGGCTCGCTCACCGACTATACCGAACGGCGCACTTGCGATCCGTTGACAGGACTGCCCAATCGCCTCTTCTTTTTTGACCGCCTGGAGCGGCGCTTGCGCGCGGCAGAGGAGAAAAAGGAGTGGAACTTTGCCGTGATATCGCTCAATCTGGAGCGGTATAGGTTTCTTCCTGAGAGTATAGGTTTTGAAGCAGCGGACATGCTGCTGGTTCAGGTTGCCCGACGCCTCACGAACGCAGTAAATAGCAGTAATCTGAGTCACGAGTCTCTGGTAGCGCGCATTACTGATTCTGAATTCTCTATCCTTCTTGATGGTGTGGAGCGCAAGCTGCAGGCATTGCAGATCGCCTCCGCCATTCAGGAGACATTGACGCAGCCTTTCACACTTCGGAAAAAGAAGATCAGCATCGGCGCTCATCTTGGCGTGGCGATGGCAGGAGCAAGTTATCGCTCTCCGGAGTACCTGCTTCGGGATGCCGACCTCGCTGTCTTTCAGGCCAGATCCGACGGACGAGGCAAGCCTGTCTGCTTTTCGTTAGGCATGCGCGAACGCACATTGCGCCAACTGCAGCTTGAGTCTGAACTGCGCAATGCCATTGAAACAGGCGAACTGGTGCTCTACTATCAGCCCGAAGTAGATCTTCAGTCAGGGCGCGTCATCAGCCTGGAAGCGCTCGTGCGCTGGGTCCATCCGGAACGTGGTTTGATTCCGCCTTCAGAATTCATTCCCATCGCCGAAGAAACCAGCCTGATTCTTCCGCTCGGCGACTGGGTATTGAAAGAAGTATGCCGCCAGATCGTTGCATGGCGGGCAACGGCCGCTGAGTCTATCGAGCTGCGCGTCAGTGTGAATCTTTCGGCGAAGCAATTCGCCCAGCCTGATTTTATCGAGCGTGTCTCAGGCGTGCTTGAAACATCAGGAGTAGATGCGAAAGCTGTAAGCCTCGAAATGACGGAAAGCAGCCTCATGGAAGATTCCGATGCTGCACTCAAAACCATGCAGCACCTGCGCCGCATGGGCGTTGGCCTGCACATGGACGATTTCGGGACTGGCTACAGCTCACTGAATCACCTGCACCGTTTTCCCTTTGACACGCTCAAGATTGACCGCTCCTTTATCCAGCGCGTGACCAGCCGGAAAGAGTCGCAGGAAATTGTCAGTGCAATTGTTCATCTCGCTCAATCGCTTAAAATGAACGTAGTTGCTGAAGGCATTGAAAACGCCGACCAGCTGCAATGGCTGCAATCGCTGGGCTGCCATTTTGGACAAGGCTATTACTTTGCCAAGCCGCTCCCGGCAAGCGCCATCAGCGCCATCATCGCATCCCAGGCCGCAGGGCAGGACCCGGTCATGCTCCGATTTGCCTCCGCTTCCTTGCCCAACTAGGCCCGCAGCTGCACATCCAAGCATTACACATTACAATCAAAATAAAGCCATTCCGTATCAGTGCACTACTGATATGTGCGCTCAAGGGCCTGTAGCTCAATGGTTAGAGCAGGGTGCTCATAACGCCTTGGTTCCAGGTTCAAATCCTGGTGGGCCCACCAAGCCACTTCTCCAGAGTCAGAGGTGCACAGGCGGTACAGTGCCGATCTGCGAGGTGACAGCTAGTTCGAAACCAAGCTAGCCGCGCGCCAATCTTGGAACACTGTCCAAGCTAATACGTCGATGAGTGACTCGGCGATTTGGCATCAACCCAGATGGCTTAGTGACGGGAAGAGCGTTCAGGGGGCCTACGCATCCTCCGCTTCAAACATCCTCCGCCTTTCCGGCATTACCATGGTCTTCAAAACCACGTTTGAGATATTCACCAGGGTTGGCCCCGACAACTCGCTTGAACGCCTTACTGAACGCAGCGTCGGACTCGTAACCGACCGACCGAGCGACGTCAATGAGCTTTTTGTCACGCTGTTGTAATAACCGCATCGCTTTCTGCATCCGCCAC
>DATAQW010000069.1:0-5420 GCA_036264445.1 Pseudacidobacterium sp. | reverse complement strand
TTCAGCTTTCAGGCCGTGGTCCCCGTCCCGGTCCTGCGCGCTCACTGGTCTGGCAAGCAGAAAGAGCGCGAATAAGGTTGCGAACACAAGAAGCAAATTACTTACAGTGTTGTTCTGGAGTGTCAGTGCCTTCGTCATCTGAGTACCTTTCCTGTTGATCGGCTGTGTTTTCACGCCTTGGGTTTCTTTAGTTAATGTTCAGTGTCCAGATCGTGAGTGTTGTGGCGTTGTCGTCCACAGCGGCAAAGGTTGCCGTGTCTTCAGTTGCATTTACAGCAAGGCCAAAGGAGCCACCCAGGTTTGGATCGACGGAAAGTTCCTTTACAAACTGGCCATCGGTGGTGAACTCAACAATCTCGCTTGGCTGGTTTGGATCGGCGTTGATGACATCGTTGTTGGAGACAAGCAGGTGGCCATTCGGCGCCATTGCCATTGCCAATGCGCCATGCAGGTGCTGGTTATCCTGATAAATCAGCTGGCCCGGGCCTGCATCATGTTGGCGGTCAATGGCGTCGCGCACTGCAAAGACGGCATTATCGAGAGTAGAAGCTACATAGAGAACATCGCGCCGACGATCGTAGACGAGACCGGTGGGAGCATCGAACAGCGCAGCCGGATCGCCCTGGTGCATATACCCGGTGGCAATAGTCTTGGCTGAGCGCAGCGTCAAGCCTGTCGAACTTACTGAGAAGGCGAGCCGGCTGACGGTGCCATTGATGGCATTCGCGATAAAGGCAACAGCGCGATCGCCAAGGTCAACGAGGGCCATATCCCATGGGCCGTCGATTTCAGGGCTAGTTATGGTCTGCACCAGCTTGCCCTGGTTGTTGATCACAAGCAGCGATCCGGCCTTCGCAGTTGCGGCAGTGCCGTCGGCGGTGGGCAGATTGCCTACTACAATGAATCCGTATTGCAGAGTGCCCAGCGCAGTCGAAAGTCGGAGAGGCGCCGTTCCCTTAAAGAAAAGAGTAGGTGCGCCGCTCTGGGGAAAACGGACGATGGTTGTGCCGGTTCCCTGTAGGTTCTGCGCATTGTTAAAGTTGGAAACCAGAACGTCGCCGTGTTGCAGCGGGCCGGATCCGGTCTGGAAGTTGTTCTTGATGAAGGCAAACCCCGTAAGGATTTACGTCACCATTCGATGGAACTGTGGAAGCGGAGTGGACCGGACTGGGCAGAAATGCGTCGTCCGCGTCGCGGTCATGATGTTGGGCGAAGCAGAGACCGGTAGTCGCTGCTGTGAGAGTGAGAGCTGCAACAGCCTTGCGGATGCGCGAGCTATATGTCATTGGCATGGAAGTCATCCTTTTCTTTCAAAATCTCGGCTGCAGGAGGGGCGGCAGCAGGTGAAAGGTACGAAAACAGGCGGCTCAATGTCGTTTGAAATGGCTAAAAGATGTGTTGGAAATTGGTAAAGTAAAGATGGCTGCGGATTCTCTGGCATATCTAACCGCGGTGTTTTGTTTAGATTGACGTTTTCTCGTCGTCATTACCCAAGCGCACTTGCACCACAGAAGAAAAGATAAGATTTTCCGCCTTTTTATCTGACTGGGCTATGCTTAGGAAAACCTTGGGATTTTGTTGGAGCCGTTTTTGCGCGGACCTAACTGCTGTGAACAGCGCATATTATTGCTTCGGACCATTCCGGTTGCTGCCCTCGGAGCACATTCTTCTGCGGGGCGATGCATCCGTGCCTCTGGCCCCTAAGGCATATGACCTTCTTCTTGCTCTGGTCAGGCGTCACGGGCAACTGGTTTCTCGCGATGACCTGATGCGCGAAATCTGGCCGGACAGCTTTGTGGAAGAGATCAACCTTACGGTGAATATCTCTCTGCTGCGCAAAACCCTCGGCGAGCAGCCTGATGGCCGCCAGTATATTGCCACAATTCCAAAGCGCGGATACCGGTTTGAAGCTGCTGTCAGCGAATTCCCTCAGCCACCCGAATCGAAAGAAGCGCCAGCCGCTGCCGAGCGTCCATCTTTCTCTGTCATTCAAGATCTCGAAGTAACCACGCAAAGTGGCAATCTTCGCTGGCGATACGCCGGGCTTGTTGCTCTTGCCATTGCAATGCTGGTTGCAGTGGTTTTGGGAAGGCACTTCGCAATGCGTAAGCTGGCTCAGGATCCAGTGCCCGGGACGGCCGCAAGCCGCCTAACGGAGAACAGCCATGCGCTTGATCTCTACAATCAGGCCCGGTCTCTATGGAGCAGGCGAAGCATGGAGTCCGTGCAGCAGAGCGTTGAGTTGTTCCAGCAGGCCATCGATGCCGATCCAAACTTTGCTGCCGCCTATGCTGGTCTGGCCGACGCCTATATCACCGCGGGTTCATACGGGAACAGCTTTCTCCCCCCAAGAGTTGCCTTGCCGAAGGCTGAGGATGCTGTTAGTAAGGCGCTCGCTCTCGACGAGAACTCTGCCGAGGCACACACATCTCTGGCATATATCAAGCTGACTTACGACTGGGACTGGACTGGAGCAGAAGCCGAGTTCAAGCGCGCGCTGGCACTGAATCCGAATTATGCGAATGCTCATCATTGGTATTCGCATGAACTGATGGCCGAAGGCAGGGTCCAGGAGTCGCATGAACAGAGTGAGCAGGCACTCGCGCTTGATCCTACAGACCGCGTGATGAATGAGCACATGGCGTGGCATCATTTCATGGCCAGGGAATATGGCCGTGCGATTCCTCAGGCGATGAAGGCGATTGAACTCGATCCAGATTTTGTGCAGGCGCATCGCGTGCTTGGATTGACCTACTCCGGCCGCTCCGCTGAAGCGTGCGCGGAATTTAAGAAGGGCATTGACCTGTCACATGGCGATCCGGTGGCGCAGGCGTACCTGGCGCGCTGCTATGCGCTCTCGCATCGCACGGGTGAAGCACATCAGATCCTCGATGCTCTGCTGAAGGATGCGCAGGAGCGATACATATCCTCCGCCGAGATAGCAGCAGTGTATGCAGCGCTTGGCGATGAGACAAACTGTATTCCATGGCTGCGAAAGGCTGTAGACGAACGGGCAAGCGCACTCATCTATATCAATGTTGATCCGGTTTTTGACCATCTGAGAGCCCGCTCCGACTTTCAGGCAATCGTGAAGCAGGTCAGTCTTACGCCGGTAGTGGACGAAACGTCGAAATAAGCTCGAATACGGGCAGGTACCGTGTTACGATCAGGCACATCTATTCCAACGCTTTCTTTCGGAGACCAGTGTTATGTTTCCAATTGCGTCCGCGCAACGCGGATGTCTGCATTTGCTTGTGACTGCGGCTCTGATTTCGTCGCTGAGTTTGTGCGCTCAGGAGGCGTCTCCCGTTGATCTTGTCATCAAGAACGCGACGGTGATGACTGTTTCGCATGGAATCATTGAGCATGGAAGCGTCTGGGTGCACAACGGCAAGATTGCCGGAGTCGGAACTTCGGTCGGTGCACCTGCGAGCGCTGTTGTCGTAGATGCTAAAGGCAAGTTTGTAACGCCGGGAATCATCGACCCGCATTCGCATTCGGCGCTGGGCACTGACATCAACGAAGCGACCAGCCCGGTAACTCCGTCGATGATGATGATCGACGCCTTTGACAACAGTGACGATGCGCTCTACCAGGCGCTTGCAGGCGGCGTAACCACAGAGCTCTTGCTACACGGTTCAGCCAACATGATTGGCGGACAGGCAGTGGTCATTAAGAACAAGTTTGGCCTGTCGCGCGATGCGATGTTGTTTCCGAATGCGCCTCGCTCCATTAAGTTTGCCAGCGGAGAAAATCCCAAGCGTGTTTATGGACGGCGCGGCGAGCTGCCTTCGACCCGCATGGGCAACTTTGAAGTGATGCGGCAGTCCTTTGAAGATGCCAAAGCCTACATGGCCTCGTGGGATGCCTACAACGCCAAAGTAGCCAAGGGTGACAAGGACGCCGTCGCTCCCAAGAAAGACCTGAAGCTCGAAGCCTTGGCCGATGTATTGCGCGGCAAGCTGTACGTGCAGATTCACTGCTACCGCGCAGACGAGTTTCTGACCGAAGAAGCCATCGCGAAAGAGTACGGATACAAGATCCGCGCCTTCCACCACGCGCTTGAGATGTATAAGGTCGGGGACAAGATCGCTCCCACAGGCACAGGCATTGCCACGTTTGCCGATTGGTGGGGATTCAAGGATGAGGCATGGGATGCAACCCCGTGGAACGCCGTAATGAGCATGCGTGAGGGCGTGCGTGTCGCCTTGAAAAGCGATTCGAATGACTACGTGCGGCGATTGAATCAGGAAGCGGGCAAGATGGTCCACTACGGCGGCGCGACAGAAGAAGAAGCATTAAAGATGATCACGCTGAACGCGGCGTGGATCATCGGTGTAGATGATCGCGTGGGCTCACTCGATGCAGGCAAGGATGCGGATATCGTGATCTGGAATACCGATCCGCTATCGACCTATGCGCGTGCGGAAAAGGTCTACATCGATGGCGATCTTTTCTTCGACAGCTCGCTGCCTGGATTTGGAACAACGCATTTTCACGGTGTTATGCACGATGCCGGTTTCAGCAGCGCAGACGATGAAGAAGGAGACGGCCAGTGAGACCGGGATTCTTGATCGCAGGATTGTTGGCTGCCTGTTCGTGCGCCGCGCAGGTTGGACCGAATGGCACGGCGTCAGCTCCTGCAAAGCCAGTTGCTATTGTTGGCGGTAAACTGCTGACGATCACACACGGCACCGTTGAGAACGGCGTTATTGTAATGTCGGCGGGCAAAATTGTTGCTGTCGGCCCGGCGGATTCGACAAAAGTGCCGAGCGATGCGCAGGTATTTGATGCGAAAGGGATGACGGTATATCCGGGTCTGTTTGATGCGGAGACGCGTCTCGGGCTGACAGAGGTTGCCGCCGATGCAAACAGCAATGATCTTGTAGAGACGAGTGACGAGATCATGCCGCAGATGCACGTTGCCGACGCTTTTCACGCCGAGACGGTGCATATTCCGGTAGCGCGCCTGAATGGGATCACAAATGCGGTCGTCGCTCCGGCCTCAGAGGATTCTGTTGCAGGGCAGGATTCCGTCATCCAGCTTTATGGACGCGACCGCGACGCCATGTTGTTGAAGCGCGATGTAGCGCTTGCCATGAACTTTGAAGGTGATGTGCGGCGGCCAGCAAACTATAACGGGTCAGCGAAATTCCCAACTACCCGCATGGGACTTGCTTCGCAAATCCGGCAGTCGTTTCTGGATGCGCAGGCGTATCAGGCCGAGCAGGAAGCTGCGGCAAAGCCTGACCATAAGGGCCCGGCTCCAAAGCGCGATCTGAAGCTCGAAGCATTGCTGCCTTATCTCAAAGGCGAGAAGCCTGTAGTGCTGGCCGGGTATCAGAGCAACGAAGTGGAAGTTGCCATGGGAATTGCCAAAGAATTCCATCTCAAAGTCATTCTCAACCACGTGACGCACG
>DATAQW010000040.1:0-14238 GCA_036264445.1 Pseudacidobacterium sp. | reverse complement strand
ATTTCGCAGCATTCAGCGTGCCCATGGTGCGGTAGCCAATTTTGCAGTCATGGATAACCGAGCCATTTTCAAGCTTCAGGTCGCCGAGATCGGCATATTGCACTGGCGGAAGCGCCGGAGCTTGCGCGTAAGAAAACGCAGAGAATAATAACAAAACAAAAGATAGATGCGCATTTCGCATTTCAATTGTTATTCTAATGCGCAGAAATTTGATCTGAGGGGAAGTCTATTGCGGCACGCCTTTTGTTCTATCCTCGCCTGCAGCGCCATGCTGTTTTCTTCAACACTGTATTCACAGACGAATCAATCAGACTTCATCAATACCCTGATGCCACAGCCTGCCAAGCTGACGGCGAGTCAGGGTAGTTTCGCTCTGGCTTCGTCTTTTACCGTTGCTGCTCCGCGCTTTCGCGATGCGCGCCTGGACGCGGGTATCGCGCGCATGCTGCACAGACTGGAATATCAGAGCGGGGTTCCCATCACAAAGGACATTCACAAGGACGCAGCGGGTGCTTCACTTGTGATCGATGTGCAGGGTGCAGGACAGGCGATTCAGTCCGTGGATGAAGATGAGTCTTATTCGCTCGACGTAAGTACAAGCGGAGCGAAGCTTCAAGCGAACACCGTAGTGGGGGCACTGCGCGGCATGGAGACATTTCTACAGCTTGTTCAGCCGGCGCAGAATGGATTCGTCCTTCCAGTGGTCAGCATTCAGGATTCGCCACGCTTCCCGTGGCGTGGATTGCACATCGACGTGAGCAGGCACTTTGAGCCTGTCAGCGTGATCGAGCGCACCCTCGATGGCATGGCAGCGGTGAAGCTGAATGTCTTTCACTGGCATCTGACCGATGACCAGGGTTTCCGCATCGAGAGCAAGATTTATCCCAAACTTACCGGAATGGGCTCCGACGGCCTCTACTACACGCAGGAGCAGGCGAAGGAAGTTGTCGAATACGCGCGTGCGCGCGGCATCCGCGTGGTGCCTGAGTTTGATATCCCGGGGCACAGCACGAGCTGGTTTGTGGGCTATCCGGAAATTTCAAGCGGGCCAGGACCGTATGAGATTCGTCGTGAGTTTGGCATCTCTGACTACGCAATGGATCCTACGCGCGACAGCACGTATCAGTTTATTGACCGCTTCATCGGAGAGATGGCGACAATCTTCCCTGATCCCTATATGCACATTGGCGGCGATGAAACCAACGGCGTGCAGTGGAAGGGGAATCCGAAAATCGTTGCTTTCATGCAGCAGCACAATATGAAAGACACGGCTGCGCTGCAGGCTTACTTTAATCAACACCTGTTGAAGATTCTCGAAAAGCACCACAAGCACATGGTGGGCTGGGATGAGGTGCTGAATCCTGCATTGCCTAAGGATGTTGTGGTGCAATCTTGGCGCGGAATTCAGTCCTTGAGCGGAGGAGCGAAGCAGGGATATCAGGGAATCCTGTCGGCTCCTTTTTATCTCGATGCGATGAAGTCAGCGGGCGAGATTTATCTGGCTGATCCGCTGCCTTCAAGCTCCGATCTGACTCCTGAGCAACGCAAGCTGATTCTTGGCGGCGAGGTCTGCATGTGGGGCGAGCAGCTTTATGAGCGAACGATTGACTCGCGCATCTGGCCGCGCACGGCTGCTGTAGCTGAACGTTTCTGGTCGCCGGAAAACGTGCGCGATGTGGATGATATGTATCGCAGACTCGATGTAATGTCTGTGAGATTAGAGGCTTTTGGGCTGACGCACCTGACGCAAGGAGATGTCGGCCTGCGCGCCCTTGCGGGAACCACGGACATCGACGCTCTGCGCGTATTTGCATCGGCGCTGGAGCCTGTGAGCTTCAGTGATCGCTATGACGGCCAGCACACGTCGCAGCTCACACCGCTCAATCGTCTTGTGGATGCAGTCCGCCCTGATCCGCCGTCGAAACATCGTATTGATTTGCTTGTGCGGCAATTTTTGCAGAATCCGTCCCAGCATGAAGGCGAGCAGCAGCTCAGCCAGATTTTTACGGGATGGCGGGCCGTTTCACCAAAAGTGCAGCGGCAGGTAGCAGCATCTCCTTTGCTGGCTCAGGACGCTACTGTGCGGGCTCAACAGTTTCCTCAACTAGCGAAGATCGGTAGCGAGGCAGTTTCTTACCTTTCTGGTGAAGGTTCGGCCCCTGCGGACTGGAAGCAAAACAGTCTCGCTGCAATTGAAGCTGCGCAGCAGCATTCAGGCTTGGTGCGATTTACGTTTCTTGCGCCTTTGCAGCAGTTGGTGAATGCTGTGCAGGAGAAGTAATGAAGCTATCCCGCCTGATTTCGTTGGTATAGGCACCCGTTGTTGTGCGGGAAAGCAGGATCCAGAAGAATCCCAGGTCTCTTTGAGACCTGGGACACCCATATTGTCTGAAAATTACTTGAGGTTGCTCGTTAAAGCAGCCTCTCTCGCTTGCTGCTTGTACCACTCCACGGTGCGGCGAAGTCCTTCTTCAAAAGTGACGAACGGTTCATAGCCTAAGGCTTCGCGTGCTGCGCTGATATTTGCCAGAGAATTCTGGATATCTCCTGTACGTTCCGGGCCGTAGATGGGCGGCTTAGTGAAGCCTGTCAATTCAGCGAGGATTTTGTATGTTTTATTCAGTGTATGCCGTTCACCACAAGCCACATTAAAGACGCGTCCTGCGACTTTTTCTGCGGGAGCTTCAAGCGCAAGCAGGTTCGCTGACACTGCATTTTCAACATATGTAAAATCACGGCCTTGTTCGCCATCGCCAAAGATGGTGGGCTGTTCGCCCCTCAGCATCTGCAGAGTGAATTTTGCCATCACTCCGCTGTAAGGCGAATCGGGGACTTGTCGCGGGCCAAAGATGTTGAAATACCGCAGACAGACTGTCTCCAGGCCATACACCTGCCAATAACTGCGCATGTACAGCTCGCCTGCAAGCTTCTGCACAGGATACGGCGCAATAGGCATGGGAACCATGGTTTCCTTGCGTGGAAAACCGGGCTGGTTGCCATACGCAGAGGACGACGCTGCGTAAACCACACGTTTTACGCGGGCAGCGCGTGCGCCCTCGAGCACGTTGAATGTTCCGTTAATGTTTGCTGTGTGGCTGGTGCGTGGATCTTTCACCGACCGCGGCACGGAGGGTAATGCGCCCTGGTGAAGAATGTAATCCACACCTTCGCAAGCGCGCGCAACAGCGTCGGCCTCGCGCAGATCGCCCTGGACAAACTCAATACGGTCGAGAAATCCAAAAAGATTTTCTTTGCGTCCGGTTTCAAAGTTGTCAAAGCCGCGAACCGTTTCTCCGCGTTCTACAAGCGCCTGGGTGATCCATGAGCCAAGAAATCCGGCGCAGCCGGTCACTAAATATCTAGCCATCTTCTTTATGGTAGCTGCTGACGACAATGAACGTGCATCACCGCGAGATTTTCAGGCATACTGAAGACACATGCAAGCCTCACATCCATTCAGACTTGCTCCTTATTTTCGGACCCGTATCTGGGGATTTCATAACCTTTCACCCTGGTTTGATTTCAAA
This sequence comes from Pseudacidobacterium sp., assembly GCA_036264445.1. Taxonomy (GTDB): domain Bacteria; phylum Acidobacteriota; class Terriglobia; order Terriglobales; family Acidobacteriaceae; genus Pseudacidobacterium. The sequence goes on along the minus strand of DATAQW010000040.1, from coordinate 10,711 downwards.
ACCGAGGGCGAGCCGATCGGCGAAGTGTGGCTGACCGGCGAGATGTGCACGGCAGAGACTGGGCCATTGGAAGGAAAAACGCTAAAAGAGATTACAGCGGCAAACGGCGAAGCCCTGCTGGGCAAAGGCCATGCCGCCGAAGAATTTCCGCTGCTCATCAAAATACTTTTTCCTAAAGAGAAGTTGAGTGTGCAGGTGCATCCTGATGATGCCATGGCACAGAAGTATGGCGAACCTCGCGGCAAGACCGAGTGCTGGTATGCGCTGGACGCGAAGCCCGGCACTGAAGTCGCGCTGGGCATTAAGCCGGGAACCACGCCGGAGGAGGTGCGCACGGCGATTGTTGAGTCGCGCCTCGAAGATTTGCTAACGCTGTTACCAGTGAACAAGGGCGACATGATCTTTGTCGATGCTGGCACCGTGCACGCTGTCGGGCCGGGTGCTGTATTGCTGGAAACGCAGCAGACGAGCGATCTAACCTATCGTATGTATGACTACGGCCGGCCGCGCGAACTGCATCTCGATAAGTCGATGGAAGCGATGCGTCTCACAACGGGAGCAGGAAAGATCGCTCCGAAGAATGTCAATGCGCATTCGGTACTCATCGATCAGAAGTACTTTCGCGTCGAGCGATGGGCAACTCTGCTTCCGTCTGCGGGAAATGCTTTCGCAGATGTTGTCCAGATGCTTTTCGTTGCAGAAGGTAAAGCAACTATTGAAGGAACAGGTTTTGAGCCGTTTGATGTAGATCGGTGTCAGATCGCTGTGATTCCAGCAGGCGCCAAAGACTGGACAATAAAAGCGCATGGCGTCGCTGAAGTAATGCGTATTCTCCCACAATCTGCCTAAACATTCCGACTCATTGGAGAGCCATGTCAAAGGCAATCGATTTTCGGCCAATCATTCTGGCTGGAGGAAGCGGCACTCGTTTCTGGCCACGCAGCCGCCAGGCTAGAGCGAAGCAGGTACTGGCGCTCGATGGCGAGCGCACCATGATCCAACGCACCGTGGACCGCCTAACTCCGCTGGCGAAGCGCGATGATTTCTGGGTCATCACCAACGATTTGCTTTCGCCGACCATATGCGAGCAGCTCGACATCATTCCGCAGGAACATGTCGTGTGCGAGCCTGCTGCCCGCAATACGGCTCCGGCCGCAGGGTTGGCTGCGTTTCTGGTCGAGAAGCAGAATCCGGATGCTGTGCTGGGAGTTTTTCCTGCAGACCACGTCATTACTGATGAGGCAGCATTTCTTGCTGTTATTGAGCATGCCGTCAAAATTGCTGCTGCGGGCGAAAACATGGTGGTACTAGGCGTCACGCCTACGCGTCCTGAAACAGGTTACGGATATATCGAAACAGGCGATGCGCGGGATGATGGCTCTCTGCGCGTGCGCCGCTTCACTGAGAAGCCGAACCAGGAACGCGCCGAGGAATTTGTGGCTGCAGGAAATTATCACTGGAATAGCGGCATCTTCATCTGGAGCGCGCGCACCCTGGCAGATGCCATCCGTGAGCATCTTTCTGAGACCGCGCCGATATTAGAGGAAATTGCTGCTGCGTACGGTTCAGCCGATTTCCATAAGACTTTCGAGGCGCTCTACCCGAAGTGCGAAAACATCAGCGTAGACTACGCAGTGCTTGAACCGCGTTCAGCAAAAGGTGAGCACCACTCGAATCTCTACTGCCTGCCCGCGAACTTCGGCTGGAATGATCTTGGCTCATGGGCGGCGCTCTATGAACATCAGCTTATGCTTGCGCAATCTGTCGATAAGCATGAAAACGTCACAGAGAGCACGGGCAGTCTGCCTTTCGATGCGCAGGGGAATTATGTCTACAGTCCGAAGAAATTTGTAGCACTGGTTGGCGTGAAAGACCTCGTAGTGGTCGAGACGGACGATGCCATTCTGATTACCAGCCGGCATCATTCGCAGGACGTTGGCAAGATTGTGAAACAGCTTGCTGCTGACGGGCGCAAAGAGCTAATCTAGCGCGTCTTTTCTAATCATTCGTCGTTGAATCCTGGAAAGATAATCTGAGCATGGGAAATACGAACGTCATTAAGTTCGGAACTGACGGCTGGCGGGGAGTAATCGCCGACGATTTTACTTTTGACAATGTTCGCGCTGCTGCCGCCGCTATCGGACATTACGTGTTGTCGAAGAAAGATCCGGGCGAGGGCGTCTGCATTGGATATGACACACGCTTTGGCTCGCAGGCATTTGCGCAGTCTGTTGCTGAGGTGTTTGCCTCGGCAGGAATTCCGGTACAGTTGGCCGACCGCATCACGCCGACTCCGGCGCTCTCATTGGGAGTGCACGCGCGCGGCGCAGCGGGTGGAGTGATGATTACGTCAAGCCACAATCCTTACCAGTGGAATGGCGTAAAGTACAAGGCTTATTACGGTGGATCAGGAAAGCCCTCGATTATCGCTGAGATTGAGGGCTTTCTTGGCCAGCCGCTGCCTAAGGCATCCAATCCGGCAAAGGTCGAGACGGTAGATTTCCAGACGCCATATATCGAAGCCATTTCCAAATTCGCCGACCTTGATCTCATCAGCAAATCGGGGCTGAAGTTTGCCGTGGATTGTATGTACGGCGCAGGACGCGGCGTGCTGGCGGGCATCTTCACGAATATCGGGGTTGATTTCGTTGAGATTCGCGCTGAACATGATCCGCTGTTTCCGGGCATTAATCCTGAGCCGATTGAGCCGCATATTCGTGCACTGCAAGATGCAGTTGTTGCGCATAAATGCCACGCGGGGCTGGCGACAGATGGTGATGCCGACCGCATTGGCGCAGTGGATGAGGACGGGAACTTCGTCGATGCGCATAAGATTTTTGCTGTGCTGTTGCAGTGGCTGCTGGAACGCAAGAAGTGGCCAGGTGATGTAACGCGCGCCTTCAATACGACCAAGATGCTTGACCGCATTTGCACGCGTTATGGGCGCACTCTGCACGAGCATGGTATCGGATTTAAATATGTCTGCGATCTGATGCTGGAAGAAGACATCCTGATCGGTGGTGAAGAATCAGGCGGTATCGGCATCAAGCGGCATTTGCCGGAACGCGATGGCTTGTTGAACGCGTTGCTGATTGCGAATGTAATGGCTGAAGAAAAGTGCACTCTGGGACGGCTGGTTGCGCGGTTGCAGGAAGAATACGGTGAGCATCAGTATGGGCGTATTGATCTGCATATCAACGATGAATTGAAAAATGCTGCAATCTCCAAGGCGCGCGCAGGCGTGAAAGAGTTTGCGGGGATGCCGGTGGAGAAAGTAGAAACACTCGACGGCATCAAGTTTTACCTGAAGAATCCCGAAGCGGTAAAGAGGCCGAAGGCGGCAGAGACCTGGCTGCTGTTGCGTGCTTCCGGTACTGAGCCGCTGCTGCGTATTTATTCTGAGTCAGGCTCGAAGGAATCGGTAGCAAAACTGCTTGAGGCGGCGCGTGAATTTGCGATGAATAGCCTGAAATAGGCTAAATTTCATCAGTCTGGGTGTCACGGTTCGCGTTGTGGGAGAATCTAAGTCGCTGAGAGGGAAGGAACATCATGGCTACTCAAGTGAAATCTGTTCCGCTGACGCAGCTGTCGGCGTGGAAAGCCCTGGAATCGCACTATCAGCAGATCAAGAACGTGCATCTGCGTACCTTGTTTGCAGACGACCCGAAGCGTGGCGAACGTCTAACTGCCGAGGCTATTGGCATTTATCTCGACTACTCAAAACATCGCATCACGGATGAGACGCTGAAGCTGTTGCTGAACCTTGCGCAGGAGAGCGGGTTGCGCGAGCACAGGGATGCAATGTTCCGCGGAGACAAGATCAACGTCACTGAAAATCGCGCCGTATTGCACGTTGCGCTGCGTGCTCCTAAGGGCGCGACCATCAACGTCGACGGCAAGAACGTTGTACCCGAGGTGCATGAAGTCCTCGACCGCATGGCGGCCTTTTCGGAGCGCGTTCGCAGCGGCGAATGGCTTGGCCATACAGGCAAGCGGATTAAGAACGTTATCAATATTGGCATTGGCGGATCGGACCTCGGCCCAGTGATGGCGTATGAGGCGCTACGCCATTACAGCAAGCGCGATATGGTGTTTCGTTTTGTCTCGAATATAGATGGAACTGACTTTGCCGAAGCGACGGTTGATCTCGATCCGGAAGAGACGCTGTTCATTATTTCGTCGAAGACCTTTACCACGCTTGAGACCATGACGAATGCGCAGACGGCGCGCGAATGGAGCCTGAAAAAACTGGGCGACCCCAAGGCCGTGGCGAAGCACTTTGTTGCTGTTTCGACCAACGCAGCAGAGGTCTCGAAGTTCGGCATTGATACGGCGAATATGTTCGGTTTCTGGGACTGGGTTGGCGGGCGCTATTCGATGGACTCGGCCATCGGGCTTTCGACGATGATCGCCATCGGGCCAGAGAACTTCGGGAAGGTGCTTGCTGGTTTTCATGAGATGGATGAGCATTTCCGCACTGCTCCGTTTGAGAAGAACCTGCCGGTGCTGATGGGACTCCTTTCCGTCTGGTATGTGAATTACTTCGGTGCGCAGACGGTGGCTGTACTTCCGTATGACCAGTATCTGAAGCGCTTTCCGGCTTATTTGCAGCAGCTCACTATGGAGAGCAACGGCAAGCACGTCACGCTTGGCGGGGACCGTGTGAATTATGAGACAGGGCCGATCTTCTGGGGGGAGCCGGGGACAAACGGGCAGCACTCCTTTTATCAGCTCATCCATCAAGGGACGAGGCTGATTCCGTGCGACTTTATTGGCTTTGCCAAGACGCTCAATCCGCTGGGCAACCATCATGATCTGCTGATGGCCAATGTCTTTGCGCAGGGAGAGGCGCTGGCTTTCGGTAAAACTCCGGAACAGGTAAAGGCCGAAGGTACTCCGGATTGGCTGGTGCCGCATCGCGTGTTTGAGGGCAACCGGCCTTCGAACACCATCCTGTTAGAGAAGCTGACTCCGGAAGCGCTGGGAAAACTGGTTGCGCTTTATGAGCACAGCGTCTTTACCCAGGGCGTGGTCTGGCAGATCAATTCCTTTGACCAGTGGGGCGTGGAACTGGGCAAAGTGCTGGCGAAGAACATCATCTCAGAACTGGAAGGCAAGGCTCAGGGCAAGCATGACAGCTCTACCAGTACATTGATCTCGCGGTATCAGAAATCGAAGTGAAGTCAACCGACTAGTGCACCCGTAAAGTTCCTGAATAACCCCAGGTTTGTTCCGCGAACCTGGGGTACCAGCCTTTAACTGAAGAGCCGTAACTTTTTCGTCAGAAACGGGTTTTCATAAATGACTCGTGAATGCGGGCATGCGTCTATTCATTTGAAGAAGCAATGCTACAAAGCGGGCTTTGAGGGTGTTGGAATGAATTTCATACGCGGGAAAGCAAGACTATTGGTTATTGGCACTGTATTTTGCCTGGGGGCGGCGGGTTCACCTTTCGTTGTATCCAGCGCTATGGCGCAGGAGGTTCGCGCGGACGCTGATATCCAGTCAGATGTGGCCAATGCTCTAACGCAATCACAGCAGTTGCAAGGGCAGAACATTACGGCTGCAACGATCAACGGCGACGTGACGCTCTCCGGAACAGTGCGTGACGATGCATCGAAACAGCTTGCCGAGCAGCTTGCCGCCGGGGTCAATGGGGTTCGCTCGGTGACCAATAATTTAGCCGTCAGTTCTGCTGCCTCGCAGCCTGCTCCTGCACCAGCCCAGCAACAGTCTGAGGAGCAGGTTCCACCGCCTCCGCTGGATAACCCGGGTGTTTCGCAGCCGAATCAGGCGCAGAGCAATCAAAATTACCCTCCTGCGCAACAGCAGCAGCCAATCTATCAACAGCCCGTCTATCAGCAGCCTGCCTACCAGCAACCGAGTGGTCCGGTTACGATTCCGGAGGGAACTCTGCTGAACGTCCGCACCAGTGAGCCGCTTGATGCGCGCAGGGTGCAGATTGGCTCGATGTTCCAGGCGACCGTCGCCAATGACATCTTTTCCGGCAATGTGTTGGCGATTCCGCGCGGCGCTGTTGTAACCGGACAGGTTGTGGATGTTCAGAAGTCCGGCGATCTTGCCGGAAAATCCGGATTGCAGTTGCAAATCACCTCGCTCCAGCTCGGTGGGCAGGCCTATTCGCTTGCGACCGATGCCTGGAAAGCCAATGCACCCAATAAAGCAGGCTACTCGGCTGGCAACACTGTCGGTGGCGCGGCCCTGGGCGCAATGATCGGCGCAATTGCAGGTGGGGGTCCGGGTGCGGCCATAGGTGCCGTCGCAGGCGGCACAACCGGCCTGGCTGCTTCAGCGGCAACGAAGGGACCGCAGGTGGTAATTCCGCCGGAGGCAATGTTGAGCTTCCATCTGGTGACCCCTGTGATGGTCACCCCGGTTTCTTATCAAGAAGCGCAGCGGCTGGCGGATTCTGTTCAGCCACAGCAGCCGAGGCTAATGCGTCGGCCTGCATATATGGCTGCCCCTTATCCGTATCCCTACTATTACCCGTACTACTATGGCCCGGGGTATTATTACAATCGCTATTAAAACGATAAAGACGGATAGCACCCATCAACTACCGCAGGTTAGTTATGCGAACCTGCGGCACCCGCGCCTGTGGTATCCCTCAGTTGCAAAAAAGCGTGAATGCCCGGCTTATTCATAGCGTAAGACTGCCTGCGGATCGACTTTTGTGGCACGTTGGGCGGGAAGCCAGCAGGCGAGTAAAGCGATCATACTCAGAAAGACTGGCACAAGGGTGAAGGTTAATGCGTCGTGTGGACGCACTCCATAGAGAAAGCTGCTCGAAAACTTCGCCAGCATCCATGCTGCGGGCAGTCCCAGGAAAAGAGCAATAAGGGTAAGCAGCATTCCCTGGCCGACAATGAGATGTCGAATCGCACTTAGCTGCGCACCGAGTGCGATGCGGATGCCGATTTCGCGCGTGCGGCAGCTTACTGAGTAGCTCATTACGCCGTAAAGGCCGACAACTGCAAGCGAGAGTCCGATCAATCCGAATGTTCCGAAAAGTGTGCCGGCAAGGCGCGGCAGAAACAGTGCCCCACGAAGGTGTTCTTCGATCGTTTCAACGTTATAGACAGCCATGTTGGGATCGAGAGTGTGAATCTCATGGCGGATGGCGGCGGTGGTTGCTGCCGTATCTCCCGCAGTGCGGACAATGAGTGTGTATCCCAGGAAAGATGGATCGCTGCCTATGCTTTGCGCCAGCGAGCGGAATAAGACTGGCCGGGTATCTTCGCCGACGGTGCACGACTTGATATTGCCGACGACGCCGATGATCTGGTAGGTGGCTCCGCCTCCAGTGACACGCTGACCGATGGGGTTTTCTGTACCGAAGAGACGCTCTGCGAAGGCTTTATTTACGATTGCGACTTTTGGGTCATGGGCTGACTCATTGGAAAAGTCGCGTCCCGTCAAGCGCGGAATTCCCAAGGCTTCAAAATAGCCGGGAGTGGCCATATATTCCTCGACGGAAGGCTGCTCGGAATTTAATTTGCGTCCTTCGATGGAAAATCCATCGCTGCGGTTGCCCCCTTTGAGGGGAATCTGATCTGTTCCTGCAACGGAGAGAACGCCGGGGATGGCAGCGAGGCGCTCACGTAATTGATCAAAGAACTGGTTCGTGTGTTCCGGAGTGTAGCCATGAACGCGCGGATCGACGGAAACCATCAGCACTCCATGAGAACGGAAGCCGATGTCGATGCCGGTGGCATTTTCGAGACTGCGCAGGAAAAGTCCGGTAGCGCAGAGCAGGATGATAGACATGGCGATCTGCGCGACGACAAGAACATTGCGTAGAGTGAAGCGGCGTCCGGGACGGCCAAGAGCATCTTCGCCTTTGAGGGCGCTAGCCAGGACTGGGCGTGAGGCAATCCAAGCAGGGATGAGTCCGAAGATTAATCCGGCACTGACGCTGAGAACAAAGGTATAGAGCAGAACGCGCCAGTCGAGGTTCAGGCTGAGATCGAGCGGAACGGGTGCGGGGACATGGAACGTTGCGAGGGCTGCTGTGGCCCACAGCGACAGGAATGTGCCGAGCAGTCCGCCCCCAAGGGCCATGAGGACGCTTTCCATGAGCATCTGGCGCAGTAACTTGCCGCGTGTGGCTCCAAGCGAAATGCGAACGGCCATTTCGCGTTGGCGGCTGGCTGCCTGGGCGAGAAGAAGGTTCGAGACATTGGCGCAGGCGATGCCCAGTATGAGCAGAACCACTATGGAGAGCGAGGCCAGGAATAGGAGGACGGCAGAACGGTCGCGCGGAGGCAGCGAGCCAGCCTGTTCGAAGCGGAAACCGATGTCTTTGTCAGTTGCGGGATAGGCGGCAGCGAAGTTTTTTGCGAAAGTGCTGAGTTCAGCTGCGGCCTGATCATGGGTGACGCCAGGTTTCAGGCGTCCGATGACGGCAAGCCAGTGCAGTTCGCGCAGATTCCGGTCAGGGAGGCTGGGTGCGAACTGCTCGACGTTGCCGAGAGGAATCCAGAACTGCGGGTCGAGGATCAGATCGAGTCCATGGAATGCGGGCGGGGCGATGCCGATGACGGTGAAGGGTTTTCCAGAGAGGGTGATGGCTTTGCCGACGATCGCCGGGTCAGCGGCGAAGCGGCGCTGCCAGAGGCGATATCCAAGAACAATGACCGAATCTTTTTCTTCACTGGGCAGAAAGCCACGGCCGAGCGGCATGTGGATCTGGGCGACGTCGAAGTAATTTGCGGTTGCGGACTGTCCCCAGACGCGCTCGGGTTCGCCGTTGCCTCCGATGGAGGCGGGCAGCAATTCATAATAGGCGGCGAGGCCCGAGAATGATTTGGTTTGGTCGCGCACGTCGGTGTAGACCGGCCAGGAAAACTGATTGATACCTTGCCCATTGTTTTCTGTAATGTGAAGCGACATCAATGTGGCCGGGGCGCCGACGGGGGCAGGACGCAGGACGAAGCGGCTGACCATCGAGAATATGGTGGCGTTGGCTGCGATGCCCAATCCAATGGAAATAACAACAACAAGCGCGAAGCCGGGTGATTTCGAAAGACGCCGAAAGGTATAGGCGAGGTCCTGACGAAGAGCGGCCATTAGGATTTCTCCTGCTGGCGGCTAGTACGCGAGAGATTGAGGCTTAGTTCCGTGAGAATCGTATCTTGTTCCTTACGGACTGGGCTAGGAATAAAGGAGGCTGACGGGTAGGAGTTTTTGAGAGATTGCTATGAATTTCTGCGAAAGGCATTGGAAGATTAATGTTTAAGAAACCTCAGGCGCTAAAGCCAACCTTTTTAAGGTTTTATTGTGATGGCTGAAGGCCTCGTCTGGTTTCGATGGGTCGATTCTTGCTTATAATCCCGGTATTATTTAAAGATGGCTGTTTCTACCCTGGAGAGGACGTCTCTCCTCACTCGCCGCCAGTTTCTCGGCCTTTCCGCAACCGCAGTTGCGGGGTTTGGCCTTTATGTGGGCGAGATTGCGCGGCATGAGATTGATATTGTCCAGCGCACGATTATTATCAATGGTTTGCCGGAAGCTTTCAAGGGCTTTCGTATCGTACAGGTTTCCGACATTCACCTGAGGGAATTCACCGAGCCTGCCTTCCTCAAGCTGGTATTGCACGAAGTAAATGCGCTCAAGCCCGATCTTGTGGCTTTGACGGGTGATTATGTAAGTTACGGACCGATTGAGAAACGGCGCGCCATTGGCTGGGCGTATGAATGCGGCGAGCTGCTGACGCGTATTCAGTGTCCGCTACGTTATTCGGTTTTAGGGAATCATGATTGCATTGTCGATCCGGACGCCGCAACCGATGCGTTAACGACGCACGGTATTCCGGTGCTCTCGAACGAATCGGTTCCGCTGGAGCGTGACGGGAAACGCATCTGGATTGCCGGAGTGGCGGACGCTTTAGAAGGACCCATCCGCAGCGATTTTGCGAAGGCCTTCCCGAAGACGGCAAACGCTGATAACGAACGGGTGATTCTGATGGCGCATGAGCCTGACGTGGCTCCAAATGCTGCGAAATATGGCTATGATCTGATGCTTTCCGGGCATACGCATGGCGGCCAGATACGGATTCCGTTTCTGCCTGCCATGCACCTGCCTCCGCTGGGACAGAAGTATGTCGAAGGTCACTTCCAGGTTGAGTCGATGCAGCTCTATGTCAACCGTGGGATTGGGACAGTGGAATTGCCCTTCCGGTTCAATTGCCCACCGGAGATTACGGTAATTACGTTGGGATAGCCGGGATTCACGGCCGCTAAAGGTCTATCCTTCAACTACCCTTCGCTGCGTTCAGGTCCCGCTCAGGATGACAATGCAGTGATTTATAATCAAGTTAGGTTCCTGACATAACCAGGACATGCTGCTCTTGATAGAAAAGGGCGGTTATAAAGGTCGTTAGCTATTCATGATTCGTTTCCTTCAGAAAGACAGCCGCGTCGTTAAGGCAATCTTCGTTGTGATTATTGCCGTAGCCTGCATCACCATGGTCATTACGCTCGTTCCTGGCATCTTCAGTGACCAGGGAACCAGTTCCGATACTTATGCCACCATTCACGGCGGAGGCTTTTTCGGGCGTTTCTTCGGCTCGGGCGACGAGGTTACCGTGCTGGAAGTCCAGCAGCTTGCGCAGCGCATGTTGCAGCGCCAGCAGCTGCCCGATTTCGTGCTGCCGATGATGATGCAGCGCGTAGGCCAGGGGCTGATCCAG
>DATAQW010000009.1:0-3315 GCA_036264445.1 Pseudacidobacterium sp. | reverse complement strand
CAATGCCATGTGGCCGTCAGCAACCTTGAGAAGCCGGTTCATGCGCATGCGATCAACTGGAAATTGGATGAAGGAAACCAGAGGCGCGTCGATTCCTGACATGGTTAAAGCCAACCTGCCCTTCGCCAGACGCAGAGAATCTAGGGCAACAACAGCGTCCGGACGGAAGCGCCTGAATTCCCTTGCCAATTCGAATGTGTAACGCCAAAGGCGCCGCAGCCTCATTTCTGTGCGGCTGCCGAGCGTTGTATGGGGCAGTGATTCGATCCATGCAGGATTGCTCGGGAGTCCGCCAAACAGGTAGATCCGAGTATCGTCCCCGAGGCCGTGCAGGCCTCGCACCAAGCCAGCCACAGCGGATTCGCTGCCGCCCCGTCCTGACATCATCGGCACCAAGATCGCTACGCGCATTGTGGGATTAGTCCGAAGAAAGCGTATTCAGATTAAGGCAAAGTGCAGCGAAGGTGGCTTCATTCTACGAAAATAGCTCCGCATTGCAAAATCAACGCACGCTGCTTTTCACTGCCGGAGTATCACAACAGGTGAACCGGTTTCATCCCTGGAGACATGCCACCGCCTTTTACTCAAGCACAGCGCAGAACTGGATATCTTCGGGAAACACAAACTCGTGGAGGATCCGCGCACGACGCAGCAGAGATGGGCAATCAGGCAAGAACCGAATGGCAGAACTGGTTCTCCGAGAAAGTCCGGTTCCATCGCATCGTGGAGCTATGCCTGGACATTTGGGCGCGCAATAAATACACAGCCGTACGCGGCGCTACTACTACCTTCGATATATCCCGTTGAATCTGCGACGGTATTTAAGCAGCAAGAGAGATTTCTATCGAAATAGTGGCAGAATCTACTGGTAGCCGCAGCCCGGGTTTAATTGGGCGTCGATCCAAAGACTCGCGCCAAACGCCGGGGCATACTTTTACCGCGGCCAGCGAAGCTTCGGAGGTAACGCTTGACCTCTGTACGGTCGTGTTCGAACAGGACGAGAGGGTAGGCGAGCACCGCATAGACAAGGGTGAAAGCCAGCATTTCGGCAAGCAATGCGAGGAAATGACGCTGACCTATTACAACCATCCGGTGAACAAGGAAGCTGCAAACTGCAGCACACCCCAGCGGGATTAACGAGCGAGTGACGCATCCTCCAAGCAATCCAGTGACGTTCACCTCGAGGAAACGCCCGATGCGGTGCCACAGAATGATAGTTTGTGGCAGAACTACAATCACCAGCGCAAGCGTAATACCGCCCAGCCCCAGTTGTTTGGCGAGATAAAAGGCTAACCCGAAGTTGGCGGCTCCCTGAATTAGTGCAGTTGTCGTCAACAGGCGCATCCAGCCAAATACGAACGAATAGGTTATGGCCATGCGCTGAATGGCAACGATGATGCAGAAGGCAGCCAGAGATGCTGTAAGCAACGTTCCTGCATATTGTTTCGGGCCGACCCAGGTAATAACTACATCCTGGTTGAACAAAAGCACGCCAGTCGCCAGGGGCAAAGTAAGCGCAAGCAAAAGACGCAGGATCCGATGCAGAGTACTACGAAGCTTTTCGACTTCTCTTCTGCCCCAAAGTTCGTTAATCGCAGGCGCGGAGCTGTCAGGGAGGCGCATCATCATGTTCAAGGAGGTCACGGTCGGCATCTGTGTGGTGTAAAAGCTGCTGGCCACTGCCGCCCCATGGGTCATGCCGGCGATCATATTTCCTGAACTGAAAACCAGCGAATTTCCAAGGTTCAGAACAAACGCGTAGCCTCCAAATCCGAGCATCTCTTTAAGCAACGCTTTGTCGGGTATTCCCCACCTGGGCATGAGATGGGGGTTCATCTTCTTGAAACGCATCCGGAAGAAGAAATAAGAGAGACCTTCGACGAGAGACCCGGAGAGCATCAAGCCAAACAGACCGCCTCCAAGCAGAACGAACACCAGGGAAGCAACGGTGCGTGCGATTCCGCCGCCGGTGGCGATTAAATTGGACGCTGCCATGTCTTGCGTAGCGGTAGAGGCATTCTGGTATGCAGCGAGCGGTGTGCGGACAATGGCCCAAACGCTGATAACGTAAAGGGCGTAATGTGCCTGATGAGCTACAGCTGGCGAAAGGTGAAAGAGTCTTTCAATAAAGAAGCTGAACACCAGCACCAGGGTCGCGAAGAGCGTGTTGCAGAAAAGGAAGACAGTCCGAGCCGTTGTGAAAATGCAGCGAAAACGTAAGCCTCCATCATCGAGGCCGATCGACTGGCCCAAAAAGCGCTCGAGCGACCATGCCCCGACAATATCTACAACCGCGATAAAGCCTAGAGTCTGCACGATGGCTGCATAGGCACCGAGTGTTTCACGTCCGGCCATTCTGAGAACAACCGGAGCAAGCAGTATCTGCACCAGGATCTGCGTTGTGATTTGAAAGATGCCGGTGACAAATCCCTTTGCGGCCCGTCCGGTACGGCTCATTACGTAGATTCTCCGAGGTATGGGTGGTTGGGTTCTTAGGACTGCGAAACAGAACGGCACCGCTCCCGTCAACGCCGACGCAAGACTATCGTCACTTTATGCGCGCCGCAGCACACGAGAATGCTTATTTGTATGTATAGCATCAGATGAAGCTGGTTCACATATGGGTGCCGCCGTTTGCCCCTGTTAGGAAGTCCCCTTTGAGGGCGGAGCCCAGCTCTGAGACTCTTCCGAATCGTGACGAAGGCAAGAATTGAGCATTTGTGAGGTGCTAAATTGAATGCATAATTTCCAGGAGGAGGAAAATGGCCCTGCGAGACATAGCCTACAGAGGTATGGAGAGAGGTCGCAGCATACTCCGAATACCTTCTCGCACGATCAAACTGTCAAGCTTCGAGATCGATGCGAAGGAAGCGGCACTGTTGTCGAATGGTGCTTCTGGTCGTATGGGCGACGTATGCTTTGCTCATTCTGGTAGGCAGCTTCATAAATGGCTTCACTATCTAGAAATCTACGAACGCCACTTCCGCATGTACCAGAACACTCCCGTTAAGATGCTTGAAATTGGCGTCTCCCAAGGCGGATCTTTAGAGGTGTGGCGGAAGTATTTCGGCCCGGACGCCACGATTTTCGGAATTGACATAAGGCCTGAATGCGCCTCCCGCGTAACGCCGCCAAATCAGGTTCGGATCGGTTCCCAGGACGATCCTCAATTCCTGCATTCTGTTATCGCTGAGATGGGTATGCCGGATATCATTCTGGATGACGGCTCTCATCTCGGACGGCATCAGCGTGCCAGTTTCGACACGCTTTTTCCCTTGCTGAAAGAAGGAGGGCTTTATGTTATCGAAGATCTAC
>DATAQW010000438.1:0-3915 GCA_036264445.1 Pseudacidobacterium sp. | reverse complement strand
AACGGTACGAGTTAGAGCTGGTGGGCGAAGCTTTCAATCTGCTTAATCATCAAAATGCAACCAGTATCGATACCGTTGGCTATTACATCAGCAACCTAAAAACATACAACGACTCCGCCCATCTTACCTTCTTGAGCGGAGCGAACGGTGAACCGCGCTTCGGCACCGTTACAAACGCCAACAGCACCACGCTTTATCGCGAACGCCAGGTCCAGGTTGCCGTTCGTCTGCGGTTTTAGGAGTAGCTTGTTCAGGCCGGCTACATGACTAAAGCGACACGTTCCAATTCAGCCTGAATGCAATCGACAGAGCAGTCTGCCTGTTCAAGCCGGGGCAGCACATCGGGGACGAGAGCGGAATCTACGCCATATCCATGCATGGAGAGGAACGACGTAACAAGTTCAGCAGCCTGACGCGAGTCGATTCCAGACTGCATCAATTCATTTCGCAGTCGCGAGAGTTCCGCCATGGAAAATTTCTCAACCTTGTCTTGTTCTGCCATCACCTGCTCCTTGGCCAATCGCTTTAGTCATAAAGACACGGATTGCGTCGGATTTGTTGCTCCAAAATACTGCGCAGCACAACATCTTTAAAAACAACTATCGTGTCAGGACCGGTTCCAGCACGTCAGACGTTTGATTTATCAGGCTCTCAGGAAAATACGCGTTCGTAACATACTGTTCAAGCATGCGCTGCGTATTGAAGAATGACCCGTTGAGTGCAATGGTCGAGCGCATGATGCGGCGCCACTGCTGCGGTTGTTCATAGTAAAGGGGCAGCAGAGTGTGTTCGAGATGGTTGTATAGCGAACTGGCCTCATCCGTTTCGTCGTCGCTGTCTTCAATGGCCCATCCAGTGACGCCCTCAATCCAGCCTTCGATCCACCATCCATCAAGAACGCTCAGGCTGGGCACTCCGTTCAGCGAGGCCTTCATTCCGCTGGTGCCGGATGCTTCATAAGGACGCTTTGGCGTATTCAGCCATACATCTACGCCGCCCGTGAGGAGCGCGCCGAGCTCCCATTCGTAGTTCTCAAGATAGACAATACGCAGAGTCTCTGAATTCAGTTGATGCGCAAGCTCAATCACGTGGTGGATCTTTGCCTTGCCTGGCTCATCGGCGGGATGCGCCTTACCGCTGTAAACAATCTGCAAGCCACCGTGCCTCTGGGCGCAGTGCACCAGCCTCTCGGGATCCGTGAAGAGAAGATCAGCTCGTTTATACGTGGCCGCCCGGCGCGCAAACCCAATTGTGAATATTCTGGGATCAAACTGCATGCTGGTCCGCACCGCAATCGCATCGAACAGCCGTTGCTTTGCCGCAGCATGTGCGCTCTCAATCTCCTCTTCCGGAATATCGATTGCATAGCGCAATTTCACGTTGTCCTGACGCCATCGCGGCATATTCCGGTCAAACACAGCCTGGAACGACGGTGATGTCCAGGTTGAGGCATGAACGCCGTTCGTGATGGCCCATATGTCATAGTCGGGGAACATCGAGCGGGACACTTTGCAGTGCTGCATGGCTACACCATTCACAAAACGCGAAAAGGCCAGCGCAATGTACGTCATGTTGAGCAGCCCTTCGTGGATGCATCCCTGTTTCTCTAGGAACGAGGTTCGTTCCTGGCCAAGAATGCGATACGCCTGTACGAGGGAGAACCGGTCGTGGCCCGCAGGTACTGGCGTATGTGTTGTAAAGACGCAAAGCTCCCGCACGGCTGCAATGTCTTTCTTTCCGGCTGATGCGAGCGTGCCCCCCTGGAGTTGGTCTTCCATCAGAGCGAGCGTCAGCAACGCGGCATGGCCTTCATTCATGTGATAGACAGCTGCGCCATAACCAAGCGCATCCAGAATGCGCACACCACCGATACCGAGAACAATCTCCTGCTGCAAGCGATAGTCGCCATCACCTCCATAGAGCGTGTCCGTCAGAGCACGATCGCTGGGTTCGTTTTGCTCGAGATCGGTATCGAGAAAATAGATGAGAATTCTGTGTCCTGTTACCCCCTCCATCTCATAACGCCAGGCACGTATGGAAACTTTCCGGTCCTCAATATCCACGGTGACAATAGGATTTTCCAGAACCAACTTATCTTCCGGATGCCAGGGCTGCGCCTCTTCGGTCTGTACGCCATCCGCATCAAGGTGCTGGCGAAAATATCCTTTGCGATGCGCAAGAGTAACAGCGACCAGCGGCAGACCCATGTCCGCTGCGGAACGCAGAGTATCTCCGGCAAGCACGCCCAGACCGCCACTGTATGTCGGCATCTCCGGCGTAATTGCAATCTCCATGGAAAAGTATGCAATGCGCGAATTCCGCGATGTGTGCATTGAAGAAAATAAAAGACTCATTCAGACTCAACTCCCTATACATCCGAGCGTGGATGTCGTTACAGCATATCCACGGGCAAATGTGTATGGATGCGGTATTTCTTCTTTCGGCTGCGAGCGAGCACAGCTTTTCAAGAGTAGTGAAGAAATTTTATCAAGCGTTCGCAGTTTATTTGACGAGGAACACCTCTCGCTGCACGGTACGAACGGTTAATTTTTTCCAGCCTTCGCCGGTTCTTCGATTGCGTGCGCTCCCGCGGATGCATGACAGAGATAAATCTCCGGATGAATCCCGGTTGCCTTTTGATATCCATCGGCCATCGTTACCGCAAATTCCTGTGCTCTCGATGACTCGACAAGATTGACCGTGCATCCGCCGAACCCGCCGCCAGTCAATCGTGCGCCTATGCAGCCCGGTTGTTTTGCTGCTAGTTCCACCAAGATGTCGGCTTCTCTGCAACTTGCTTCGAAATCATCGCGGTAGCTTGCGTGCGCCTCGGCCATTAATCTGCCCAGTGTCGGTAAATCGTTGGCCTCCAAAGCATCCGCAGCAGCCACGGTACGCGTGTTCTCAGTTATGATGTGACGGCAACGCTTAAGCACGTTGATAGGCATCTCATGACCCCACTTCTCAAGGTCACGAACCGTTGCGTCACGCAAGAGACGAATTTCCGGACGATGCGTTCGCAGGATTTCCGTTCCTTCCTCTACTTCGGCACGGCGCGTAGCATACTCGCCGCCAGCATGCGAGTGCTTCACCATCGTGTTACAGATCACAAGGCTGAGATGTTTTGGAATCGGCGCAAGGCGATACTCAAGACTGCGGCAATCGAGCAGAAGGGCATGGTCCGCCGCTCCGCAGCAGGAAACAAACTGATCCATGATGCCGCACGGCGCTCCGACGTAATCGTTCTCTGCCCGCTGGCAGAGGAGGGCTATTTTCTCCAGCGGCAGTGATGCTTTGGCGATGTGCAACATCGCAAGCATACTGGCGACTTCAATCGATGCAGAGGAGCTCAATCCTGCGCCCAGAGGAACATTTCCGTCAAGCGTCAGATTGAAACCAGGAACGGCAATCCCTTCCTGCTGAAGAATGAAGAACACGCCGAGCGGATAATCACTCCAGTGATGTGAGCCTCGATCTCCGACTCTATCAATTCTGCGGATTACCTCCTCGTTGAAATTCTTCGAATAAATCGTAATCTGCCCGTCATCACGAGGAGAAATCGCCGCCAGAGTCGCAAAATCTATCGCAGCAGGCATCACAAAGCCATCGGCGTAGTCGGTATGTTCGCCGAT
Source organism: Pseudacidobacterium sp. (assembly GCA_036264445.1). Taxonomy (GTDB): domain Bacteria; phylum Acidobacteriota; class Terriglobia; order Terriglobales; family Acidobacteriaceae; genus Pseudacidobacterium. The sequence continues at coordinate 283 of DATAQW010000438.1, read as the reverse complement.
CAGGTTCACTCTGCCCGGAGCCATGAATGTTTCCGGAAACGTGCCAAAGCGTTCCTGGTGGATTTGGTTGATACCGCTTACATTTTCCATTCTTAAGCCTCTTCATATAAGAGCAGGCGATACTCTTAATGTACACCACTTACTTGCAGGATAAGTTCCCAGCTATCTTTGTTCCCAGCGGCAAGCTGCCGCGCCCGACCCTCGCTTGCCGCAATCGCTAATGAGTCTCCGGTAGCATTGCAGGGTTCGAGGGCGACACAATATTGCCTGTTTGATTGCCCTT
>DATAQW010000413.1:0-3729 GCA_036264445.1 Pseudacidobacterium sp. | reverse complement strand
ATGAGCGCAAGGTTCCAGTTCTGCAACCCCGGCCCATAGATGTTGTTGCGAACCCCATGCTGCAGGTTGAATGTCCCCGGAGTTGGAGGTGTAAAGACAGGATTTCCCGTACCGTTTGTCGTTGCAAACCACTTAGAACCCGTTCCATTGGGGCCGGCAAAGCCGCCGATGTGTCTCGCAGTTCCATTGATGACCCAGAACTGGCCCATTGTTCCGCAGCCGAAGCTTCCAATTTCTCCCACGCCAGCGTGGTCGTTATTGTCGCCAACTCCACACGGCTGACCGCTTTGGAATTGGGCGCTGCCGCTGAGCTGCCAACCGCCGAGCGTTTTGCCGAGCACTCCTTGCTGTCCCCTAAAGAATGGAAGCACATAAAGATAGTTGACGATCAGAACATTGCGAATGTCATACTCTGAAGGTGCCCAGAGATTGCTCAAGTTATAGCTGTCCGGGACAATGTCACGGTAGTTTGAGCTGTTATCCATGCTCTTGGAGTAAGTGTAGGCAATGCCGAGGGTAGAACCATCGCTGAAGTGGCTGTTCCATGAAACTTGCAGAGCATGGTAAGTGGAGCTTACGCCGCTCTGTGCCTGTTGTATAAAGCCAAAGCCTCTGGACGGACGGAGACTGTTTATATTGGTGCCGGGATTCGCAAGCAGAGCGCCAGCCGCCGCCTGGTTGATGTCGAGGACATTCCAGTTGTGCACTCCGCGCGCACCAACATAGCCGATCTGAAATATGGAATGCAGTGGAGTGACTTCCTGCTCGACTGTGAGGTTCCAGTTCCATCTTGTGGGAGGCGTCAGGTTTCTGTTCATGGTTGTGATAATAATTGGCGCTTCTACCGATGGGTTGAGAGCTGCGCCTGGATTGTCAACCGACACATTGTTGACGGTGACCGTCGGCTGGAAAGGTGAATTGCCTCCAGGGAAAATATTGTCGATGATTCCCTTGTTCGTTACAAAGCGGCCGCCGCCAGCGCGAACAACTGTCGTCGGAGCCACCTGATATGCGATTCCCAAGCGAGGCTGCACAGTGGTGGTGGTATTCACATATCCTTTCGGCAGGTGTGGGGCAAATAGACCCGTACACGGTTGACCGGCGCAGGCATTATTCGCAGGGTTCGCAGCGGGGACGCGATTGTTCTGCGTAGCCGTACTTGGGAAGCTGCTGAATCCTGGAATCACAATGCCGTTGTAAGCATCCCCTGTGCCAAGAATTACGTTGCCCGCTGAATCAATAGCAGGAGCATTACCCGGATTATACGAAGGTGGATCGAAGTAAGTGGCATTTGCCCATAGCGCGTGTGGAGGAATCGTGGTGGTGATGCGAAGGCCGTAATCCATGTGAAATTTTGGCGTGACCTGCCAGTGGTCCTGGGCAAAATATTCGAGCCTCGTGCCACGCCATACCGTGTAGGCTCTGGGGCCGATTTCCGTATAGCTGTCCGCCAGTCCTAGCGCGAGATTAGCAAGGCCGACGCCGGAGGTGGCGCCTAAACCTGTCCTGCCGTCTGTAAATGTGAATGAACCGTTCTGGTTGCTTGCGCCGTTCGCGACCGTGTCGACGTTGATCTGGTCATTGTCGTTTTCGCCCGAGTAGTCAAAGAAGAACCCAGCCTTAAATGTGTGGTTGCCAAACACCTTCGTAAAGCTGTCTGATCCGGCATAGATAATGCCGGAAGAGTGCGACGGATAGGGGCCGCCAGACAAACTAAGAAAAGTTGGGACACTTACGGTCGGAATCTTGTTTTCGGCAGCTTTCCCGCCGGGAAGAATATAAGGAAAATCGATTCCAAATGATCCCCGGTCGTAGCCGGCACCGGCAGGATTGATACCAATGTAGACATCATCGATGCTGACGCTGAATCGCGCCTCATTAATCATGGTTGGGCTGATTGCCCATGTCCAGCCGACAGCGTTTGTCTGGTTTGGTCTTTGCCAAAGCAGTGGGACCAGAGGATTGTTCTGATTGAACGGCGCCGACTCGTTGTAAGAGTTATCTGCACGCCGATATTCAAGGTGCTGGTTCGGGGTAATCAGAAAATCCGCATTAATCTGGCCCTTACGCTGGTTGATCGGATGTGGAGCTGAGGCGGCCCAGTTGGCAGTTCCCTGCAGGAACCCAGCAGTCGGCGCGGGATAGGAACCGATGATGGCCATCCCATTGTGACTCCACTGGGCTTGAGGTATTACGTTGTTGGGATACGCAACGCATGTTGATGCGCCAACGCTGGGACATGTAGTGGGATCAAAGATTTGAGTGCCCGTCGGATACCATGGATTCGGGTTGAGCAACTCACTGAAATTTCCCTGGCGCATTAGATTTGTGGGTACCGCTTGAGTTTGCGTATCAGTAAAGCGATAGCGAATCCAATCTTCATTCACAAAGAAAAAGAATTTATTTCTCCAGCTTTCCATGAATGGAACCTTTGGAATCCACATAGGGCCACCGATAGCAAAACCGAAATTGTTGTATCGGAATGGTGATGGAAATCGGGTAGCCGGATTGAGATTGCGGGTCCAGGTGTTGGCATTCATCGCAGAGTTCCGCAGATATTCATAGAGATCACCATGGAAATCCGTGGTGCCGCTCTTGGTCACAATGCGGACTTGCGCTCCGGAAGCGCCCCCATATTCTGGTGCATAGTTCGCCGTAAGCACCTGAATTTCTTGCACTGAATCCACGTTCGCGCCGGCAATAATCTCGCCGTCATTTCGGGTGCGGACCGCAGGCGCACCATCCAGCGTATATTGTGTGTCTTGTGTGCGGGCGCCGTTGATGCGGAAAGTATCTCCGCTATTGAAAGAATAGTTGAAATCGCCCAAGGTGGCTGTGCTGTTTACGCCGGGAAGAAGCTGCGCCATGTAAATGGGATTGCGGCCGTTCAGCTCCTGCTTTTGCACTTGTTCTGAGGTAACCATGCTCTGTACGGCTCCGGATTGCGTCTGGAGGACGAGGGCAGTAGCGGTTACCTGAATAGTCTGTGTTGTCTGGCCAACGGTGAGCTTGGCGTCGATATCAATCGTGGTGTTGGACGCCAGAGTGTTATGAATACTAACGAACTTCTGAAATCCTGACGCCTCAGCCGTCATGGTGTATATCGCAGGCGACAGGTTTGGAACGGTATAGCGCCCCTGCGAATCTGACGTAACTGCACGTGTTTCGCCTGTTCCTTCGTTCGTGACTGTTATCTTTGCGTTTGGCACCACCGCGCCGGATTGATCTGTAATAAATCCGACAATGGTACCAACATCATTCTGAGCAAACGTTACGGTTGAAAAGAGGAAGAGCATCATAGCGCAAAGGCATCCGATGCTCACACTGATGGCTTTCCTGCACTGGATTGCATTCATACCGGCCTCCGGAAGAAGAGATCACTCGGGCTAACCTGACTTGGATTTACCTTGTGCTTACATCAGCGACGTAAGCTTTATGTCAGCGGTACTGATTTGGCAACGATGACGATACGCAGACTTGGTATCGTTTCCATCGGTCAGAATGCTAGGGCGAGGCATTTCAGCTTGTCAAGATAAATTTTGATTATTCCCGTTACTCGTTTCTTATCAACTTTCAAGCAACAGGCCGTCACGGACAACTTAGAGAACCCTTTGTTAGAGAGCCGTTTGACTCTCCAGCATTATCCTGTGCTAATATCATCGCCCGAAAGGTCTGCGGTCATCGGGATCGCGCCTGAAAAGTCTCTGAGCTGGAAAAAGAAACCTTGTA
>DATAQW010000399.1:0-15042 GCA_036264445.1 Pseudacidobacterium sp. | reverse complement strand
CCTCGGCTATTTCTTCCCCTGAGCCGTGGTTATGATCGTGCTCTTTACTGCGATCTTCAGCATGATGTCGCTCATTCAGGACCGGAATGAAGGCTTTCTGCTCTCCGTGCTGGCCGCACCTGTAAGCCGCTCCGCAATTGTTCTCGGTAAAGTGCTGGGAGGCGCAACCCTCGCGGCAATTCAGGGAATCGTCTTTCTGGTTTTCACGCCGCTGATCGGAGTCCACCCGAACATTACAGCCATCGCCATCAGCATCCTCGCTATTGTGCTGATCAGTTTCGAACTGACAGCCCTTGGCTTCGCCATCGCCTGGCCCATGGATTCGCCGCAAGCCTTCCACGCAATCGTGAATCTGCTTCTGCTGCCTCTGTGGATGCTCTCTGGCGCGCTCTTCCCCGCAAGCGGAGCATCAGGGTGGCTGCGCATTCTGATGAGGTTGAATCCACTCACATATGGCGTAGATGCGCTGCGCAACGCGCTTTTTCCATCGCAGGGAACAGAATTTTCACTCACAATCAACTTGGGCGTCACGATTGCTTTTTGCGCGCTGACATTCGCAGCATCATGGGCAATCGTTAATCGCAGAACCAACAAGCCGGCTGCATAAGACAATAACGGCCGGCGAGAATTTTTGAGATTGCTGAAAGAAGCGTTCAGGAATATGCGAGGGCTTTAGCCCTCGCAATTGAGACAAATGAGAACGGGGCTTTAACCCCTGAGGTCAAAGATCCTAGATGCAAGTCACAGAAACAAGCCGGGCACCCATAGCCGCCATTATCGCCATCAGTGTCATCGCCACGCTCTTCCTGCTCTGGCTGGTCTATGTGCATCCTCCAGCGCAGGATTACGCCTCTCGCTTGCTTTTCCTGCCCGCATTGAACGCCCTGTTTAACGCGATGAGCGCCACCGCGCTGGTCATTGGCTTCTCATATATCAAAAGGCGCAACATCGCAGCGCACCGCGCTTCCATGATCACAGCCTTCGTTTTCTCGTCGCTGTTTCTGGTGAGCTACATTACAAACCATGCTCTGCACGGCGAAATGCGCTTTCCCGGCCACGGTCCAGCGCGGACAGTCTACCTTGCGCTTCTCATCAGCCACGTGTTGCTGTCGGTCGTCGCCCTGCCCATGGTGTTGATTACATTTTTCTTCTCGCTGTCGGGCCGTTTTCCGCAGCACAAAAAAATAGCGCGCTACACATATCCCATCTGGCTCTACGTCTCGGTAACAGGAGTGGTTGTATATGCCATGCTCGCAGCATGGCGATAGCGGGAGCAGTATCAGGCTAGGGCTTTAGCGCTAGCAGTGCGAAAAATGAAGAACGGGCTTTTGCCCTGAGGTAAGTTTTCAGTTCATGTCGCTGGCCACAAAACAACAGGACCGCCTGCCACTCTCGAAACCAATCGAGAACACAGGGCCTATGCCCAACGACGGCACGCGACAGCTTCTGCAATCCGGCGCCGGAACACTTGCAGCCGGCATCCTCGCAGCAGCTCTGACAAAATTCGTCTTCGGCGGAATCGGCCCGCAAGGCCCGCACACCAATTCCGGCTGGATTGCCCTGATGATTGCTATGATGTGCTTGCCCTTCGGCTTCCTGTTGTTTTCGCTGGGCGCAGCCAAGTGGCTGAGAAACAAATCTCAGGCGAAAGAGCATAAGTAGAAATAGCATTCAGCTAAGCAATGCATCGCTGCTCTCTGCTTCTCTCGTTCCTCTCTCGATTCCCTGTAAACTAACAGCATGATTCCCACACTCGAATGGACCCTGGACGGTGTCCGCTTTCTCGATCAAACAAAGCTGCCATTGGAAGAGACCTATGTGCTCGCGACGAGCTATCAGCAGGTAGCCGATGTGATCACAACCATGATCGTGCGCGGAGCCCCGGCTATCGGCGTCTCGGCGGCAATGGGTGTCGCTCTTGGAGTCAGGCAAAGCAAAGCTGCGGATCTCGACGAACTCAAACAGGAATTCGAAACGATCGCTAAGACCCTCGCCGCAACACGTCCCACGGCCGTGAATCTCTTCTGGGCCATCGCCCGCATGCGCGAGCGATTCTCTTCTCTGATTGCGCAGCCGGGAATTACGCAGCAGGCCATCTCTGAAGCTCTTATCAAAGAAGCGCAGACGATGTATGAGGAAGACATCGCCGCATGCAAAACCATGGGCGCAAACGGCGCAGAATTATTGCCCCAGGAAGGCGGAGTCCTTACGCATTGCAACGCCGGAGCGCTGGCCACCTGCGGATACGGCACAGCTCTCGGAGTCATTCGCGCAGCCGTCGAGCGCGGACACGGCATCCACGTCTATGCCGATGAAACGCGCCCCTTTTTGCAGGGCGCGCGCCTTACCGCATGGGAGCTGATGCACGACGGTATTCCAACCACTGTCATCTGCGACAACATGGCTGCCAGCCTCATGCGCCAGGGCAAGATTCGCGCCGTGGTTGTAGGCGCAGACCGCATCGCCGCCAACGGCGACGTAGCCAACAAGATCGGAACCTACAATGTTGCCATTCTTGCAAAGGAGCACGGCATCCCTTTCTATGTTGCCGCTCCCTGGTCAACCATCGATCTCGCCACAGCAACCGGCGATCAGATTCCCATCGAGCAACGTGCCGCAACAGAAGTCACGCATCATGCAGGAAAGCAACTCACGCCGCATGGCGTCGGCATTGAAAACCCGGCCTTCGACGTGACCCCGGAAAAATACGTAACCGCCATCATTACAGAACGCGGCGTATTGCGCGCTCCTTACGCAGAATCACTCGCAGAGCTTGAAGAACAACCAGCATAGACCAGGACTCGTTGTACAGTGCGCTTTGAAGGGGCACGGTTTTAGCCGTGCCATTCAAGCCATCTCACTCTGACTCAGCCAGCACCTGAGCCCTCTGAAAAACCCTCAAAAACATCGCCCGCGTAAGCTTGCCGGTGTTGGTATTTTGCAGCGAAGGATGATAACTGGCCAGCAGCCGTCGGCCATTCGGCAAGCGATATTCCACACCATGGCCAAATTGCAGATCGCCACGTTTTTTAATCCCGCCTGTGCGCAGCAGATGTGCCACAAATCCATCAAACGCAATCTTCCCCAGACAAACCACCACCCGCATCAGCTTCAGCGCAGCTATCTCCTCGTCCAGAAACGGAGCGCAGTTATCTAATTCTTCAGGCAGCGGTTTATTTCCCGGAGGAGCACACCGGGCAACGCTCGTAATCCACACATCGTGAAGCTTCATGCCATCATCGCGCGAAACAGCCTGTGCCTGCGATGCAAATCCAGCCTCATAGAGCACCGGATAAAGAAAATCCCCAGAGCCATCCCCTGTAAAAGGCCGTCCCGTGCGGTTCGACCCATGCGCACCAGGAGCAAGCCCAAGAATCAACACGCGCGCCTGAGGATCGCCGAACGAAGGCACAGGTCTCCCCCAGTACTCCCAGTCGATATAAGCTCGACGCTTCTTCTCAGCAACGGTGGTGCAGTGTGTGCGCAATCGCTCGCAGCGGTTGCATGAAACGATGCGCGCATTCAGAGCATTCAGCGCATCTTTTGAGGACAATTGTTTCGCGGACACAGCTTGATTCTACTTCGCAGCAAAAATCTTCTCTGCGGACCTTCGCGGTGAAGCGTTGCTTTTCGTCTTCGCGGCAGATTTTTCGACATTCAAATACGTGAGACGCGTAGAATGGGTGCGCTTTGTCTTGTTACCATCACAGCGAAGCAAACGTTTCCTATTTCGCATCGATCACGAGGTCTCGACCCTATGTTTGTTCGTTATCAACGTTATTTGCTCGCAATGGCAACAGCAGTGCTTCTGCTCCCGTTTGCCGGATGCAGCAAGCCCGCTCCACCCGCGCAACAGGAAAGCGCCGCCAAGCCTGCCGTCGCGCAGATCGGCGGGCAGGATATTGTCAAGCTGCAACGCAAAGCCACATCGAACGGCGCTAAGCCGGAGTTTCTTACCGCCACTATTTTTCCCGGCCGAGGCATGAACCTCTTCCAGATCACAGCGAATGTTCCCGGAAAGGGCGAAGTCGAGCTCCTCGCATCTCCATCAGTTGAAGAAGCGGCTCAGAAACTCAACGGTGGCCCCGCTGACCTGAACGGCAACGCCAGTTTCTCCTTCGGTGGAGCATTTCTTGTTCCCTATCCCAATCGCATTCGCGGCAAGCTTTCCGCTGACGGACAGACCATCACTACCGAATGGAATGGCAAGCCCATCACACTTCCTGCGAACTGGGCAGGCAAAAAGCCCGGCGCTGAAAGGCACGCGATGCATGGCCTGATCCTGGCGAGCAAAACAGACAACGTCCAGGTGCAGGACACTCCCGACGGCCAGTCAGTGACAGGCGTGATTCACGCCGGTGATTTTGGCGGACACTGGCCTTCGCAAACTGACCTCAATTTCACCATTACGCTGAACGGCGATGCCGTTGAGGCAACGATCACAGCGAAGAATGTCGGCAATGATCCCACGCCAATATCCATCGGATGGCATCCCTACTTCGCCATACCCAGCGGCGACCGCAAACAGGCACGTCTGCATGTTCCTGCAGATGTGGTGGCGCAGGTCAACAACTATGACGACGTCTTCCCTACCGGAAAACTAATTCCTGTAAAAGGCACGAAGTATGACTTCAACGCCCCCGATGGCGTGCCGCTCAATGACATGTTCCTCGACGATAACTTCGCGCACCTGAGGCGCACTGACGGAAATGTGGTCGTCGACCTCACCGATCCGGCAGCACAATATGGCATCCACGTCATCGGCGAATCACCGGAAATCAAAACGGTTCAGGTCTATGCTCCTCCGGACAAACAATTCACCGCCATCGAACAGCAGTTCAACTTCGGCGATCCCTGGGGCAAGCAGTGGCATGGCATGGACACCGGAATGGTAACCCTAAAACCCGGTCAGTCAGTCACATGGAAGTGCAAACTGGCGCTGTTTGCGCCTACCGCAAAATAAGACCAAGGGAGCATATTGAAACGGATACCCCAGGTTAGTTCCGCGAACCTGGGGTAGTTTCAAATCAATATACCCCGTTATTCTTTACAAATTCTTCCGCAACTCGACAACTAAAACAACGTCTGAACGTTTATGGAAATATTTGTGCGTGTACGCTGTCTCTGCTGCGGTTTCAAAACTCTCGATCTTCCAAATTCGCTGGGACTTTGTCCCGTCTGCTGGTGGCAGGATGACGGCCAGGACGACAGCGACGCTGATGTCGTGCGCGGCACGGTCAACGGCGAACTGAGCCTCGCCGAAGCAAGAAACAATTTCCAGATTTATGGCGCAGCTCATCCACGTTTTATGAGTCACGTACGCAAACCACTACCAAACGAAATCTAGGCCTGCGGAACTTCGAGTGCAGCAATATGCCTCCAAAGCCTGCCCTGAACGCAGCTGAAGGGGTCTCGTTTTGACGCCTGAGATAATTCGCATGCACTGATAGCAGTCAACCTCTACGCCTGTAAGGCCCGGCATAATCCCAAAACCGGCCAAATGCGGTCGAAGGGCGCGTCCCGCCCAACGCGAAGTTGTGGCAGTTGCTGTACCATAAGAAGAGACCATTCGACCTCTGCATCCGCGGGTGTGGCGACCTGAAACATCCCGTTTTTCCATGCAGTTGAATGACGACATTTGGAAGGCATTACGTTGAGTTCAACAGAGACAATCGAGACAACTCCGACTCCCGAAGCAGGCGCTGAACAGGGCCATGAACACGACCATGAGCATCATCACCACGCTCCCAGCCTGAACCCCGAGTGCACGCGTGAAGTGGATGTAGAAGTTCCCGCTGATGAAGTATCACGCGCATTCCGCAGCATTACCAAAAAGTATCAGAAGCAGGCTCGCATCCCTGGCTTCCGCTCGGGCAAAGTGCCTGAGTCGTTGATTCGCTCCAAGTTCGCCGACTCGCTTCGTCAGGACGTCGTCGAGAGCGTGCTGCCCGCGCATTTCCGCGAAGCCATCGACAAGGTCGGCCTCAAGCCAATCTCGCAGCCGCAGGTCACGGATCTGCATCTCGAAGACGGCCAGCCGCTCAAATTCAAGGCTGTTTTCGAGGTGCTTCCGGCAATCTCTGTCGAGGGCTATCAAAGCGTCCATGTCGCAAAACCGGACACAGCTCTCACCGACGCCGAGTTCGACACGGAGCTCGAGCGTGTCCGCGATTCGCGCTCCACCATGGAGCCCGTAACAGAAGACCGCGCACTTGTTGACGGCGATTGGGCGCAGATCACGTTCCGTGGCGACTTTAAGAACGAAGGCGAAACATCTGAACCTGAACAGCAGCCTGTCACAGGCGACGACGTTCTGATCGAAGTAGGCGGACAGAACACGCTTCCCGCATTCAATGAAGGCCTGCGAGGATCAAAGCCGGGACAGCAGCTCAAGTTTGAAGTCAGTTATCCAGAAGACTTCGGTGAGCGCCGTCTTGCGGGCAAGACCGTTGCATACGATGTCGAGATCAAGAGCATCAAGAAGAAAATACAGCCCGAGCTGAACGATGAGTTCGCAAAAGAACTCGGTGAATACGAAGGCATCGAAGACTTCAAGCAAAAGTTGAAGGATCACCTCGCAAACGACAAAAAACGCAAACTGGAATCCGAGGCAAAGGACAAGATCGTGGAATCGCTGATTACAAAGTATCAGTTCCCGGTTCCCGAATCCCTCGTGCAGCAGCAGGTGGATACGCGCCTCGACCGCGGCCTGCGCGCCCTAGCCTCTCAGGGCATGCGCACAGAAGATATGCGTAAGCTCGACTTCCACCGTCTCCGCGACGCCCAGCGTGATTCAGCCCTGAATGAGGTGAAGGGCTCGCTGCTGCTTGACCGTATTGCTGAAGAAGAAAAAGTCGAAGTCTCTGACGCGGAAGTCGATCGTGAGCTCGAGCTTCTCTCGCTGCAAATGCGTGAGCCGCTTGACACTCTGCGCCATCGTTTGACGGAGGACGGCAGCATCGCTAGAATCCGAGAACAAATCCGCAGAGAAAAAACAGGCAGCTTGCTTTACGAAAAGCTGGCTTCCTAATAGCGCAACGAATCTGACCGGAGGCCGGAAAGACGGTGGCCTCCACGACTCGCTGGTAGTAAATGAAGCTTCAGGCTTCAGGGAGTGAGAAAAAGCATGGCCTTAGTACCCATGGTGATTGAGCAGACGAATCGTGGCGAGCGCGCCTACGACATATACTCGCGCCTGCTTCGCGACAACATCATCTTTCTCGGCACGCCGATCGACGATCAAATCGCCAATCTCGTCATTGCTCAAATGCTCTTTCTCTCTGCTGAAGATCCGGAGAAGGACATCCAGTTGTACATTAACTCCCCGGGTGGCTCTATTACCGCAGGGCTCGCTATTTATGACACAATGCAATACATAAAGAACGGTGTGGTGACCTACTGCATCGGACAGGCGGCCAGCATGGGAGCGTTTCTACTCATGTCGGGGACCAAAGGCAAGCGCTTCGCTCTGCCGAACTCGCGTATCCTGATCCACCAGCCGTCCATGGGCGGCCTGTCTGGTCAGGCTACTGACATTGATATCCACGCGCGGGAAATCTTGCGCATCCGCGAGATCACCAATAACCTGATGTCGAAACACACCGGTCAATCGCTGGACAGAATTGAGCGCGACGTAGAGCGCGACTTCATTATGAACGCCGTGCAGGCCAAGGAATACGGCATCGTGGACGAGGTGTCTGGACAGGTTCCGGATGCCGCAAAACTCAAAGCCGCAGCAGCAGACTAGTTGTTTGGAGTAACAGATGAAAACGCGCACGGGACCCGACGATGCTCTTCGCTGCTCGTTCTGCCATAAATCGCAGGACGCTGTGGCAAAACTGATCTCTTCGCCAAGCGACTACCCCCGCGCTTACATCTGCGACGAATGCGTCGCCGTCTGCAACTCTATTCTCGAAGACGACCGCAACGAAGCGCAGGCAGGCACTCCACCTGCGCATCTGCCAAAACCGCTCGAAGTGCGCGCCTTCCTCGATGAGTTTGTCATCGGGCAGGACCAGACCAAAAAGAAACTCGCCGTCGCTGTCTATAACCATTACAAGCGCATCCAGATGAACCGGGTCCGCGGCAATGATGTTGAGCTGACAAAATCAAACATCCTGCTGGTCGGCCCCACCGGAAGCGGAAAGACTCTTCTAGCGCACACACTTGCGAAAATGCTCGATGTCCCCTTCGCAATTGTGGACGCAACCACGCTCACCGAAGCTGGTTACGTTGGCGAAGACGTCGAGAACATCATCCTGAAACTGTTGCAAGCCGCTGATGGTGACGTCGCCCGCGCGCAGACAGGTATCATTTATATCGACGAAATCGACAAGATCGGCCGCAAAGACGAAAACCCCTCGATCACACGCGATGTCTCAGGCGAAGGCGTGCAGCAGGCTTTGCTCAAGATTCTCGAAGGCACAGTAGCCAACGTTCCTCCGCAAGGAGGCCGTAAACACCCACACCAGGAATTCACTCCTGTTGATACTACAAACATTCTCTTCATCTGCGGCGGCGCATTTGTAGGACTTGAGCGCGTCGTCGGACGCCGCATCGGGAAAAAGGCCCTTGGCTTCAAAGCACTGACGGAAACGGAGCAGTCCGAATCCGGCGCGATTCGCCCAACGCGTGATGCTGAGCTGCTGCGCCAGGCTGATCCGCAGGACCTGATCAAATTCGGGCTCATTCCGGAATTTGTCGGACGCCTCCCCGTCATCGGCATCCTCGACGAGCTTGATGAAGCAGCATTAGTCGAAATTCTTACAAAACCGCGTAACGCTATCCTGAAGCAATATCAAAAGCTCTTTGAATACGAAGGCGTTCGCCTGTACTTCACGGAAGACGCATCGCGCGCCATCGCGCAGGAAGCCCTGCATCGCAAAGTAGGTGCACGCGGACTGCGCATGATTCTTGAAGAGTTGATGCTCGACCTGATGTATCACCTGCCCAGTAACAAGAAAATTAAAGAACTTGAAATCACAGCTGAGATGGTCAAGAAGCGCGACCTTTCCGTTACATTGCTGGAAAAAGCCGGATAAAATAAAGGAAGAGATCACAGCATCCCGCTCAGTGACCTTCGTGTTTTCTGTGGTGCAGTATTTGTATTTCCACTTCCCCTGCCCTCGCTCTTCTGCGCCGGAATGCGTTACAGTTCATCTAATAGGGATAGAAGCGAAAGGGACACCGTGACCCAACCTAAAGAAGGCCGAGACAAAACCGAATTGCGAAACGATCTTCGCAAGCTCCCCATGATGCCCATCCGGGACATGGTGATCTTCCCCTACATGATGACGCCTTTTGTCGTGGGCCGCGAAACCAGCGTGCGCGCTCTTGAAGAAGCGCTCACCGGCGACCGCAAGATTTTTCTCGCCACCCAGCACGACGCGCGCATCGACGAGCCCAAAGCAGACGACATTTACTCCGTCGGCACCATCGGCAATATTGTGCAAAGCGTCAAGATGCCCGACGGCAACATCAAAGTGCTCGTCGAAGGTCTGGAGCGCGCCAAAGCCGTCGAACTGAACGACGTTGACGGTTTCTTCGTCGCCACTCTCCGTACCGCAAAGACCGATCTCGAGGTCTCACCCAACATCGAGCAGCTCACGCAGCGCGTCACTTCCCTTTTCGAGCAATATGTAAAGCTACAGCAGTCTCTCAATTATGAGACCATGATCGCTGCAGTGCGCACCGATGAACCCGGCAAACTCGCCGACACCATCGCCGCAAATCTCCAACTCGAGATCGCCGAAAAGCAGGAACTCCTCGAAATCTTCGATTCAGCTGAGCGTCTTCTTCGCATCGCTGACGTGCTCGACATCGAGATCGAGAAGCTCAACATGGAGCGCAGCATCCAGTCGCGCGTAAAACGGCAGATGGAGCGCGCGCAAAAAGAGTACTACCTCAACGAAAAGATCAAGGCCATCCAGAAAGAGTTGGGCCGCGGCGAAAAGAGCGAGTTCGACGACTTAAAAAAGAAGATCGAAACCGCAGGCATGCCCAAAGATGTCTTCGAGAAGGCCATTCAGGAACTCAAAAAGCTTGAAGCCATGCCACCCATGTCGGCTGAGTCGACGGTTTCGCGCAATTACCTTGACTGGCTTCTCGCAGTTCCGTGGAAGAAAAAATCCAAGGAAACACGTTCCATCGACCGCGCAGAAAAAGTCCTGAACGAGGACCACTACGGCCTCGAAAAAATCAAAGAGCGCATTCTTGAATTCCTCGCTGTCCGCCAGCTGGTCAAGAACCCCAAGGGCTCCATTCTCTGCTTCGTCGGACCTCCGGGCGTAGGCAAAACCTCGCTCGGTATGTCTATTGCGAAAGCCACAGGCCGCAAGTTCGTCCGCATGTCTCTCGGCGGCGTGCGCGATGAAGCGGAAATCCGCGGTCATCGCCGCACGTACATCGGCGCGCTGCCGGGACAGATCATCCAATCCATGAAGAAAGCCGGAACCAAGAACCCGGTCTTCATGCTAGATGAAGTCGACAAGATGGCCTCAGACTTCCGTGGCGATCCGGCATCAGCTCTGCTTGAAGTACTCGACCCCGAGCAGAACTCCAGCTTTCAGGACCATTACCTCGACGTCGAATACGATCTCTCCGAAGTGCTCTTCGTCGCAACTGCGAATGTCCTGCACACCATTCCGCCACCGTTGCAAGACCGCATGGAGATCCTGCGCCTGCACGGCTACACTGAAGCGGAAAAACTAGAAATCGCGAAACAGTATCTGCTCAAAAAACAGCGCGACAACACCGGCCTGACCGACAAGAACGTCGTCTTCAGCGACGATGCCATTACCGAAATCATCCGCGGCTACACGCGCGAAGCCGGTGTCCGCAATCTCGAACGCGAAATCGGCAACATCTGCCGCAAAGTGGCCCGCCGCGTCATAAAATCAGGTGCCAAGCACAAGGAAGAAATTACTGCTGCAAACATTACCGAATTCCTCGGCGTGCCCAAATTCCGCGACTCCCAGGTGCACGAAAAGAGCGAAGTCGGCCTGGTTACCGGCCTGGCCTGGACCGAAGTCGGCGGCAGCATTCTTCCCGCTGAAGTCCAGATCCTCGACGGCAAGGGCAAGCTCACCCTCACTGGCCAGCTTGGCGACGTGATGCAGGAATCAGCCCAGGCCGCGCTCTCCTACGTTCGCAGCCGCGCCAACCATCTCGGCCTGCCGCGTGACTTCTACCGCAACGTCGACATTCACATCCACGTCCCCGAAGGCGCCATTCCCAAGGACGGCCCCTCGGCAGGCATCACCATGGCGACCGCTCTTTCCAGCGCTCTGGCAAAGATACCCGTCCGCCGCGACATCGCCATGACCGGCGAAATCACATTGCGGGGCAAGGTTCTTGCCATCGGTGGCCTCAAAGAAAAGCTTTTGGCCGCGCACCGCGCAGGAATCTTCGAGGCAATCCTTCCCAAGGACAACGAAAAGGACTTGCCCGACCTGCCCGAAAACCTCAAGACCGTCATGAAACTCCATTTCGTCGACTCCATGGACGAAGTACTGCAACTGGCCCTCGAAGGCCCTCTGCCGGAGCTGAAAGAAGAGACCACGACAGTGCTCGCATCCGTGCCTCCTCCGGCAACCGTCGGCCCGGAACAGCGCCCCCATCAGTAACCACCGAAGTTGAATGACCTGCACGAACGCAAGTTCGTGCGGGTCGTTGCATAGTAACCCTTTGTTTTTCTCCAATGTCGGGCGTTATACCTGTCCGTTTTTGGACATCCTCCGCATGATTTCGGACACAAATCCACTCAGTGGCGCTGAATGATTCAGACCAACCAATAGAAATCAAACCGTTTTTATAAATTCCTGCTTTGGAAGTCATTTTGCATGACTATGCTTTTGAGGCATCAGCCATGCACGCTTTCCTTCAGGATTTCCGATTCTCCCTGCGGCAGTTGCGCAAATCCCCCGGTTTTGCCCTGACAGTGATCCTTACGCTGGCCCTCGGTGTGGGCGCAAATGTAGTGGTCTTCAGCGTATTGAATGCGCTTGTGCTGCGCCCCCTGAACCTGCCTCACTCCGACACTCTCTACAACATCTCGCGCAGGCCCTTTGGGTGGGACACCCAGTCATATCCCGACTATCTCGACTATCGCGACCGTAACAATACCTTCAGCGGCATTGCTGGTTATACGTTTGAGGATGCAGGCGTAAGCGAGCCTGGGACGCAGCAAAGTAGTGTCACGCACAACATCGGCTACACCGTTTCCGGAAACTATTTTGACGTGCTGGAAGTCCAGCCGGAACTGGGCAGGTTCTTTCATAGCGTTGACGAGCACGGCCCCAATTCGGCTCCCCTTATCGTCCTCAGCCACGCTTTTTGGCATGGCCGCTTTAACAGCGATTCGCGCATCATTGGCAGCGTCATCAACCTGGACAAGCATCCCTTCACTGTCGTTGGCGTGGCGCCTGAGAGCTTTCACGGCACCGAGCTTTTCATGCAGCCGGATTTCTGGGTCCCTATGGTCAACGAACAGCAGCTTGAGGGTGGCGGCAGCTATCTCAACGATCGGCATGACCACACCATTTATCTCATTGGCCGCCTGAAACCCAGCATCACTGCGCAACAGGCAACGGACAACTTAAATGCCATCGCCAAACAACTCGCCAGAATCTATCCTGAAGACGACGGCCTGGACGCCAAGCTGGCAAAACCTGGACTCTTAGGCAGTACGCTGGGCACCCCAACACGCGCATTTTTGTTTGCAGTGATGCTGATGGCATTGCTTGTCCTGCTGGCAGCTTGCGCGAATCTCGCCAGCATCTTTGCCGCGCGCACTGCGGACCGCACGCGCGAAATAGCCATCCGGCTGGCGATTGGCTCAGGCCGCAGGCACATACTCCGCGAATTATTAGCCGAAGCGATTACGGTCGCTCTTATAGGCGGGGCTGTGGGACTGACGGCGGCTAATGCGCTGCTCCGCCTTATGAGCCAGTGGCAACCGATTACAACCGTACCAATCCGTATTGCAGTCAATCCGGACTTCAGCGTTTACGCCGTTGCACTGCTGCTTTCGCTGGCCAGCGGCGTCTTCTTTGGATTGCTCCCGTCACGGCAGATATGGAAAATTGATGCTTCTCAGGCCATGAAGAGTGGCTCTTCCATTTTGACTGGGTTCCATCGACTCACCCTGCGCGACGTGCTTCTGCTGGCACAAATCTGCATCTGCACGCTGCTGGTAATGTCATCCTTTGTGGCGCTGCGCGGCATGATGCGCTCATTGCACGCTGACTTCGGGTTCAACCCTCAAAACGTTACCCTTGTTGAAACGGACTTTGGTCTTGCCGGTTATACAGACGCCCAGGCCTTCCCGCTGCAGAAGCGGCTGCTGGATCAGGTAGCACAGATTCCCGGCGTCACCTCCGTTAGCACCTCGAACAACATACCACTTGGTGTAACGGGCTATGACCAGGTGGTTTTCCGTCCGGATACATCCGACCTCCGCGTGTCATCGAGCGTTCTCGACGCTGCGCGCTTTACCGTCTCGCCGGGATATCTGGAGGCTGCGCAAACGCATCTTCTTGCGGGACGCAATTTCACCTGGCACGACGATGAAAATTCGCCCAAAGTGGCCATTATCAACAATACCTTTGCGCGGATCATGTTTCGGAACCAGTCCGCTGCTCTTGGACAGCGTTTCAAGAACAGCAATGGAACCGTGTATCAAGTCGTAGGTGTCGTTGAAGACGGCAAGTATCGTTTTCTTACCGAAGACTCCAGATCAGCTATGTTTATACCTCTGGCTCAGGACCACAACACTGCGACATTTCTCATCGTCCGCTCACAGATACTGCGCCCTGAAATTGCCTCCGGGCTGCGGCGTGTTCTTTCCGGTCTCGACCCGAGGCTTCCGTATACGATCCATAGTTGGCAAGATTCGCTGGCATTCGCGCTCTTTCCTGCACGCGTAGCTACAGTAGCTCTGGGCGTCATGGGTCTGCTCGCCGCGATGCTCGCCATCACCGGGATCTTCGGAATGGCGTCCTATAGCGTCAGCAAGCGCATGAAAGAACTGGGCATCCGCATTGCTCTTGGCGCGCAGCCGATGCAGGTAATGCGTGCGGCGCTCGAGCGGCCAGTCTTTCTACTGCTGGGCGGTTCCATAGCCGGACTGGTGCTGTGTATCCTTGCCAGCGGAGTGCTCGCGCATATCGTCTATCAGGCTACGCCGCGCGACCCGGTTGTGCTCCTGGGCATGGTCCTCACCATGACACTGCTGGGCGTCTTCGCCACCTGGATTCCGGCGCGCAGAGCGCAATCTATCGACCCCGCTCGCTTGCTGCGAGACGAGTAACAAAAACTCCGGGTGTATTTATGGAAGCGCGGGTCTTTTGTTGTTGCCTTTCATGATCAGGCAGCAAGTTGTACCTGCTTTTGCTGCTTTTCGCGTCCCAGTAGAAATGTCAACACCAGCCAGCTGGTGAGAACCAGCGAGCTATCCGTCAACAGGCTGGCGATAGCCGCTCCGTGCCACGACCATCGTGGAATCAGCAGCGCATCCAACAGCAGATTCGTCCCCGCCGCTCCTAGTTGCGTAGCGGTCCGGTACCATTGCGGCGAAGAACCTGTAATCGCAGTTCCCCAGGCATAGTGAAAGCTTCGAATCAGCGGCAAAAGGCAAAGCCAGCGCAGCGCGCTCACTGATTCTGTAAAGGATTTGCCCATGACATATGGCAGTAGCGATGCCCCCAGGAACATGCCAACCGCCGCAAGGATGCCATATATCGTAGTGCGCTTCATCAGCTTGCGCGAAAAATCGGCCGCAGCCCGCACACCCTTTGAGCCTTCCTGAAAAAATCGCGGGAACGCGGCTGAATACAGGCTGTAAATAGGAGCGGTCGCGACATCGACAATGCGATAGGCCGCTGAATAAATGCCGTTCGCCTTGCTCTCCCCGAGACTGACAAGGAAGGTCTTATCAATGTCGTTATAGATAGAAATGGATGAGTTCGAAAGCGAGAAGCTGAACCCGTCGCTGAGTTCACGAAGAGTAACGCGCCTGAACTTCGGCCATCCGAGCAAGGAAGT
>DATAQW010000398.1:0-4141 GCA_036264445.1 Pseudacidobacterium sp. | reverse complement strand
GCAACGCATCGTGCAGGTCGGCGGATCAGTCAACGGTCTACCGGGATCGGTTACGGATGCAGCAGTCAACTCGGTCCTGAGTTACGCGCACACCCTGCACAAAGACCTTCTATTGAATCTTCTGGCAGGCTATACCTTCTGGAACGAGATCAGGACAGGTCTCAATCCTGATGTGCCGGTCAACCAACTTTTCGGCCAGCCGAATATCAACCTTTCCTCGACTTCGAATGGTCTGGCGCCTGTGAATGTCGTGCAGGCATCGCCGCTGGGTGCAGATGGATATTACAACTTCGGCAATCAGCTCGACAACGTATTCCAGTATGGTGGCAGCATCATATGGAGACACCAGGCACACAACATCTCGGTAGGCAGCCAGATCATTCGTCGCCAGTGGACGAATTTCGGCAGTGGCGCCGGCCTTGGTATGTGGACGGTGCCGGACCTTCCCAGCCTGCTCCAGGGGACATTTTCGCAGGTGTACCGTGAGGTTGACCTTGTTGTCCCTCACTTTCGGCTTTGGGATTTTGACGCCTATCTGCAGGATGAATGGACCGTCCTGCCACGATTCACTCTGAGCCTGGGCATGCGATACGACTTGATGACCCAGCCGACTGCGGCGATGAATCAAATCGGCAATCTTGATTTTTCTTCCGGCAGAATCATCCTTGCGGGTCAGCCGGGTGTGTCGTCCGCAGCCAACGTGCGGACAGACCACTTTAACCTCGCTCCGCGTTTTGGTTTCAGCTGGGAGGCGAGGCCGTCTCTCAGAGTGCAGGGCGGCTATGGCATGGTCTACTTTCGCCCGCTTTCCTACTTTGTGTTTGCAACACAGCCGTTCATCTATACCTTCGGCGTATGTTCTTCGCAAACCTGCCCCGCGGGATACAACACGTTGGCGGAAGGGTTGCCAGCACCGGCAGCTCCGGACATTACAAACCCGAGCGGTGTTGAACCCGACACGCGCACCTTTGCGCTTCATGCGAGTGCAATGCATCAGTTTAATCTTGGTGTGGAGCAGAAGGTCGCGGGAAACACTTTGAGCGTCTTCTATGTTTCCGCGATCGGGCAGCATGTTGGCCGTACCTTCAGCGATTTCAATGCTCCTCCTCCGAATACATCGTCGACACCAAACATATTGCGACCGCTATACGGAAAGATCCAGACCTGACGCTGGTTAAGCACCGTGACGCAGAGGGATATTCGTCATACAGTGCAATGCAGGTGCAGTTTGCGCACGCCTCCAGCAAAGGCATTTCAGTGAATGCGAATTACACCTGGGCGCACGCGCTGGACAACGTGAGCACAGGCGGGTTCGGTACGGTGCCTTCTGAATCGAGTACGCTGGACTACGGAAATAGCAGCATTGATGTAAGGCATCGCTTTGCCGCAACCGCCTTTTATAACCTTCCGTTCGGACAGAGATCGCAGGGACTGAAGCGCATCGTGACGCACGGGTGGCAGATGAATCTTGCGGGGGCGTGGTCAACCGGATTTCCCTTCACAGTTCTGAACGCTACGGATATCAGCAACACCAATCCGGGCGCGTCCGGCACAGACCGCCCTGATCAGATAGGCAAACCACGATTGAATCACCCATCTGTTCAGGAGTTTTTTAATACAGGTGCCTTTGCTGCTCAGGCCCTAGGGACGCTTGGCAGCGAGCGAGGAAATCAGATCTACGGGCCTCCGGTAAGACATCTCGACGGCTCCCTGTTTAAGAGCTTCGCTCTGCCTCGGGAAATGTCGTTACAAATACGCGGGGAAATCTTCAATCTGACGAACACAAGCAGTTTCGCTGCCCCGAATGCAATTTTGGGTGGTGCAAGCTTCGGCCAGCTGACTCAGTTGACTGGAGGTTATACCCCTCGCGAAATTCAGTTCGCCGTGCGCGTTTCCTTCTGATGCAGACCACGGATCGAGTGACCTAAGTGCTTCGTTACCTTCCACGTTGATGAATCTTATCTCGGTATGTCACATTGGCTGCAGCTGTCTCGTCATGGTGGTAGTAGCAATAAAAGGAGACTGCTCATGACCGCCAAACTGAATCCCCTTACCGCTGCCCCTTCACTGATGAAGGAGTGGCACCGCACATCGGTCCTTATCAATTCCAGCCTTGAGCCGGACCTCAGCGAGCTTGTGAAGATTCGTGCCTCCCAGATCAACGGGTGCGCTAATTGCCTTAATATGCATACAGTGTTTGCGCGCGAAAATGGTGAAACCGAGCAGCGCATCTATCTGCTGTCAGCCTGGCGCGAAGCTCCTTGCTATACCGACAGGGAACGTGCCGCGCTCGGCTGGACCGAGGCCCTGACGCGACTCTCCGAGGGGCATACGCATGAGAGCGCCTACGAAGCCCTGAAGGCTCATTTCACTGAGGAAGAGCAGGTCAAGCTTACATTGTTAATCAACATCATCAACGGGTGGAATCGCATCGCGATTGGCTTCAGTGGCTGGGCCGATCCGGCAGATGTAAAAGCTGCTGCCAAGGCGGTCGCTGCTTGATGATGAACATGAGATCCGAGGACGCAGTGGTAAGTTTTGAGCCGTTGCGTCCGAAGCTCATGCGTGTAGCCTATCGTATGCTTGGCTCCGTGCATGATGCCGAGGATATTGTGCAGGAAGCGTTCATCCGCTGGATGAACGCGGACCGCAGCGATGTTCGCGAGCCAGAGGCGTTCCTGCGCCGCACGGTCACGCGTCTCTCTCTAGATCAGCTAAAATCCGCGCGGCACCAGCGCGAGACCTATGTTGGTCCGTGGCTTCCCGATCCCATTGTGGAAGAGGAAGAGGTGGAAGACGTTACCCTACCGCTGATGCTCGCGCTGGAACGGCTTTCTCCGCTGGAGCGGGCCGTCTTTCTGCTGCACGATGTCTTTGGGCTGGGATTCGAGGAAGTCGCAATTACTATTCAGCGGGAACCTGCGGCCTGCCGTCAGCTAGCTGCCCGCGCACGTGACCATGTTCGCAAGGCGAGACCTCGTTTCGAGGTGGAAAAACAGCGCGGCCTCGCGATTGCCGAAGCATTTTTTACAGCTTCGCGCAATGGCGATATGAAAGCGCTCGGCGCAATGCTGGCGGCAGATGTCAGCATTCATGCAGACGGCGGCGGTAAGCGTCCAGCTGCTATGGAACCAATCCTGGGGTTCGATGCCGTTATGAAGCTATTCGAGCGTTTGACGGCCCTGTTTCACAAGACGAAACTTGTTCGCGCCGGTTTCGTCAACGGATTACCGGGGTTTATTACATTGGAAGCCGATGGGGAGCTTCAGACGACTGCATTGGAAATCGAAGACGGAAAAATCGCGGCAATTTATGTGATGCGAAACCCTGACAAGCTGCGGCATCTGCACTAGTCCATCCGCGTTGAGACGGTAGAAACCTCTGTAGCCGCAGCTATTTCGTTGCGTCGCCGGATTGCGGTAAAACCTGGATGGTTCCCATCATCCCACCGTCTTCGTGCTCTAGCAGATGGCAATGATAGACAAACGTTCCGACGGCGTTCGGGTTACGAAAATCGAGGCGTATCGTCACACTTGGATAATCCGGGCTCTTCCCATCCCAATAAGGGACGTTGATGGTGTCGCGCAAAAAGGGCTCGTCCACTGGCGCTCCGTTCCATTGCGTGAGCATGAAGCGAATCTGATGAATGTGGAAGGCATGCATCTCGCGCGATCGATTTTCGATAATCCAGTCCTCTACATCGCCCTGTCGGGCAGTAATGTCGGGAGACGTCTGGTGAGGGTCGAAGGGTGCAGGTATTTGCCCGTCGACAGTGATCATGAAAACGGTAGGGCTATCGGCGTGGCTTGGGTTTTCGAGTTTCTCGGAAAAATAAAGTTTCCGGGTCTTAGAAGGTTGAACGTTACCCAGCCATACCTCTTTGGAAATGGGCAGTGTAGCCGGAGATTCCACAAAGCGGGATGCAGTTATCGGCACGTCGGCGGTAGGCATGATTATTGCTAGGGGGCGCGCCGGATCATTTTCTCCCGCAGGTCCTGTATCGACACTTCGCGTGATGAGCCGGGCATTCGCATTTTCTGAAACCCCTTTGAAGATGAACTCGACACGCGAGGAGGGTGGCAGGAAGACATGATTCACCCATAGCACGCGGTTCGGCGTCAGACCGTTCTCGTTGATGGGT
>DATAQW010000378.1:0-1621 GCA_036264445.1 Pseudacidobacterium sp. | reverse complement strand
AAAGATGCTGTCCGAATGCTTCTGTACGAAGCCACTGAGAATGGTTTCCGCCTTGGGCAGGTTGTTGCTCTGCAGATCGGCCTGGGCTTCCAGATAGTCGGCGTAGTCATCCAGCGCGGTGCCCTGCACATTTGCCTGGCGGAATGCGGTAACGGCGTCAGGAAACTTGCGATCCAGCAGATAAGCGTGTCCAAGAGCGATGTAGGCAGCGGCAGATGCCTCGCCGGTATGAGCGTGCGCATAGGCGGAGACGCCTGCATACGCCGCGGGACTGCGCATGGTGGCTAATTGCTGCGCCATAGGCCGCAACTGCGAAGAAGCGACAAACGCCTGCCGGAGCTTGGTGCTTTTTGCCCTGGCTTTGGCCGAGAGCGGACGGCGACGCTTTTTATGCGCCGATGATTTGCTGTGCGCTGAGGTTGCGGTCTTATGCGCGGTGCTGTGAGTTGTCTTACTGTGGGTTGCCTGCGAATGACTGGAGGCGCTCTTCGTCGAAGATGCAGAATGTTTTTTGTGCGTCGCCGATGTTGACGACGAAGTGCTCTGCGACCAGCACGCCGTAGACAACGTACCCGCTACCACCAAGGCTACAATTTGACCTTTGCCAGAAAAGATTCCGCTCACAGCTAACTCTTGCACTCCCCTGATTTCCAATGTAAGCCGAAATGGGCTGGATTGCGGCGGCAACCTTTCTATTGATGGAGAAACGTTCCTCTTTATGCACTGATTTTGCGGGCGGGACGCCGGGGGGCACTGAAACCAACATGAACAGAATCAGCCACTTTGCCGTCAAGCCTTAAGGATCATTTACTATGAAAGAAGAGCGCAGCAGCCACGAAGGGTCCATCCGGCGCAGTTTCGTTCTGTTCAAGAAAGGTTGATTTCCTGAAGCCATCTGTCATGCCAAACATCCAAACACAAGGAACCGAGGAAGTTCACCCCGACGTTCTGCTCGTAAACCGGGCACACGAAGGGGATGTGCAGGCTTTTGAAAAGCTGGTGAAGCAGTACGACCGCCAGGTTTTCCGGATTGCCCAGCACATCACCCAGAACCGCGAAGATGCGGAAGACGTGGTACAGGACGCCTTTTTAAAGGCGTACGAGAAGCTGGACCAGTTTCAGGGCAATTCGAAGTTTTATACCTGGCTGGTGCGGATTGCGGTGAATGAGTCGCTGATGCGCTTGCGTAAACGGCGCACCGGTCGTATGGTTTCGATCGATGAGGATGTGGAGACCGAAGAAGGCTCCATGCCGCGCGATCTGGCCGATTGGGGCCCTGATCCAGAGATGCAGTACGGCCAATCGGAGCTGGCCGATATTTTACGGAAGACGATTCAGGGGCTGCCGCCCGGCTTCCGCGTGGTGTTTGTGCTGCGCGATGTAGAAGGTCTCTCGACAGAAGAGACCGCAGAGAGTTTGGGACTGAGTGTCCCGGCTGTGAAGTCGCGCCTGCTACGGGCACGGCTGCAGTTGCGGGAACGGCTGAGCCGTTACTTCCGCAAGAACAAAAGGGATGGTGGTGCGAAGTGACGTGCACAGAGTTTATTGCGATGTTGGATGATCTGCTCGAAGACCGGGTCACTACCACGGTGAAGGCTGAAATAGAGGAGCATCTGAGCGG
>DATAQW010000284.1:0-4790 GCA_036264445.1 Pseudacidobacterium sp. | reverse complement strand
GCATGACGATGACGAAATAGAGCGCAGGCAGCGGAGCCGCAACCCTCTGGTACAGTTCCAGCTTGCATTTGAGCGCGGGTTTGAGAAGTTCCGTGGCGGCTACTACGCAATTTTGCAGATGTGCATAGCGCACTCAGGAAGCTTCCTTGTCCTTTTCTTCGTCCTCAGCCTGGGATCGGCCGTCTTGCTTTATCCATTTCTGGGCCAGGATTTCTTTCCCTCGGTCGACGCTGGGCAATTCAAGCTGCATCTGCGCGCCCACACAGGCACGCGCATTGAAGAAACGGCGCGGCTTTGTGATCTGGTAGACGGCACAATCCGCGAAATAATTCCCAGGGATGAAGTCGTCTCCATCATCGACAACATCGGCCAGCCCTATAGCAGCATCAACACGACATACAGCAACTCAGCAGTGATTGGCCCTGCTGACGCAGATATTCTGGTTTCTCTGGCTGAACATCACCATCCAACAGAAGCTTATGTCCAGCGGTTGCGCTCGGTGCTTGCGCGCCGTTTCCCTGGCGTCACGTTCTATGAGCTGCCAACGGATATGGTGACGCAGATCCTCAACTTCGGGCTGCCTGCGCCAATCGATATCCAGATAGTCGGGCCGGACCGGTACGGCAATCGCGTTTTCGCTGAACAGTTGTTGAACCGGGTGAAATATGTTCCGGGAGCTGCAGACATGCGCATTCAGCAGCCTTTCGACAATCCGCACCTCTACGTCGATGTGGACCGCGCCAAAGCGCAGCAGATTGGCCTTCAGCAAAATGACATTGCGCAAAGCCTTCTCGTTGCCACGAGTGGAAGCTTTCAAACTTCGCCCAACTTCTGGCTGAACCCGAAAACAGGCGTCAGTTACAGCATCGCTGTCCAGTCGCCGCAATACAACCTGGATACAATGCAGGATTTGCGGAATATTCCGGTTACAACAAGTGCGGCGGCTGCAACAACTCCCGCCACGGCGGCCAGTAATGGAGCAGCGAGTGCGGCATTGCCAGTGAATACGCCAATGGGCGGCCAACCCGTTCAGATTCTGGGCAATGTCGCATCGATCACGCCTGGAGCGGAGCCCGGTACTGACTCGCACTACAACATTGCGCCTGTCATTAATATCTATGGCAATGTCGTGAACAGCGATCTTGCCAGTGTCAGCAAGCAGCTTGAAAAAATCATCGCTGAGATGAAAGGCCAGCTTCCTCGCGGCTCTCAAATTGTAGTCCGCGGCCAGATACAGACGATGCGGACTTCCTTCATAGGTCTGCTTGCCGGACTGGCGTTCTCAATCCTGCTTGTCTACCTGCTCATCGTCATCAACTTCCAGTCATGGCTTGACCCGTTTATCGTCATCTCGGCGCTGCCCGCTGCGCTGTGCGGCATCATCTGGTTCCTGTTCATCACACATACGCGCATCAGCGTTCCTGCGCTTACCGGAGCCATCATGTGCATGGGCGTAGCGACCTCGAACTCGATTCTCGTGATCAGCTTTGCGCGCGAGAAGCTGGAAGAAAACGTGGGCGACGCGCCGGCCGCAGCGCTGGCCGCTGGCTTTACGCGCTTCCGGCCAGTGCTGATGACCGCGCTCGCCATGATCATCGGCATGGTCCCAATGGCTCTCGGACTGGGCGACGGCGGCGAGCAGAATGCTCCGCTGGGGCGCGCCGTCATCGGCGGTTTATTGCTGGCCACCGTCTCAACACTCTTCTTCGTTCCAACTTTTTTCAGCGTCCTGCATAGCAGGATTGAGAAGAAGCGCCGTCAGCGCAAAAACCGAATGGAAGACACCCTGCCAGACATAGGGGAGAAACATTAGTCATGAGTAATGCACCTCAAAATCCGCAGGCGCCACCTATGTCACGTGGTGCAGCGATCACTTTTCTGATTGTGGTTCTTGTTGTGGCTGCCATTCTTGCTGTAACCGGCATCATTCCACGGCTCCGTGCCCGCGCCCGGTTGCAGACCCAGACCAATGAGCTCGCCCCGCCGGATGTGATAGTGGCCCCGCCGCAGCAAGGCAAGCCTTCTGAAGAAGTAATACTGCCGGGCAATGTCTTTGCCTATGTCGATTCCCCCATCTATGCCCGTACCAGTGGTTATCTCAGGAAGTGGTATTTCGACATTGGCGCGCATGTGAAAAGAGGCCAGCTGCTGGCCGACATCGATAGCCCGGAAGTCGACCAACAGCTTGCTCAGGCCCGTGCCGATCTGCTGACAGCTCAGGCCAACGCAAAATTTGCGCAGACTACGTCGGTTCGCTATCAGGGCCTGGTGAAGTCAAACGCGGTTTCACAGCAGGATACGGAAAACTTCACAACTCAGGCCCAGGCAACAAACACGCAGGTCAAGTCGGCCCAGGCTAATGTTCAGCGGCTGGAGCAGCTGGTTGCCTTTGAAAGGGTATATGCGCCGTTTGCTGGCATTGTGACCGCGCGCGGCATCGATATCGGCCAGCTGATCGACGCGGGAGCGACAAGGGAGATGTTTCATATGGCCGATGAGCATATTCTGCGCGTTTATGTGAACGTGCCGCAGATTTACTCGCTGGCCTGTAAACCTGGCGTCTTCGCTAATCTCACTTTCGTCGAATACCCGGGCCGCAACTTTCAGGGCAAGATCGTGCGGACATCAAACGCCATCGATCCAACCTCGCGCACACTGCTTGTTGAAGTCGAAGTAGACAATCGCAAGGGCGAGCTTGTTCCCGGAGCGTATGCACAGGTCCACTTCAAGCTGGAAAATGCTCAGCCTTCTCTCATCGTTCCTGTCCCCGCGCTCATCTTCCGTTCTGAAGGTCTGCGCATCGCGACGGTTGTCGATGGCAAAGCCAAGCTCGTTCCCATAAGAATTCGACGCGATGACGGCAGAGTGGTGGAAGTGACAGAAGGACTGCAACCAGGCGATGAAGTAATTCAAAACCCGCCCGATTCCATTATCGATGGCGAGATCGTGCATGTGGTGCGGCCCGAACAGCAGAGCGGAGGCAAGTAGAATGACGTCCATCTCCGTGCGCTCTGCGTTCGAAGCCTGCCGTGAGCGAAGCCGAAGGGTGGTGAAAGAATCTCCCCTGCATGGCTTTGCGCATCTTCGCGCCCTCCACGGTAGAATCTTTTTCTTCTCTACCGCCGCGTTCTCCCTCTTTATCGCCGGATGCACTGTCGGTCCGAACTACAAGCGTCCCGATCCAGCCACACCGGCTCCGCCAGCGTTTAAGGAAGCCGTGCCACCTCCGGGAATCCCGAATGGAGGATGGAAGCAGGCTCAGCCCAACGATCAGTCTCTGCGCGGAAAATGGTGGGAAATTTACAACGATCCGCAGCTGAATGCGCTGCAGGAAAAAGTAGCTGTCTCCAACCAAACACTGAAGGCAGCCACAGAACAATACTTTTCTGCGCGAGCAGCGATACAGGTCTTTCGCGCGAACTATTTTCCCACGCTGAGCGCGGGCCCCTCGATTTCCCGTACCAGTCTTTCGCGCAACCGCCCCACGGCTGTTCCCGGCTCCCTCAACCAATACAACGACTTTGCCCTGGCTGGACAAGCCAGTTGGGAGCCAGACTTTTGGGGACAAGTGCGGCGCAGCGTCGAATCGGCTCGCGCCACGGCCCAGGCAAGCGCTGCCGATCTGGCAAATGTGGAGCTCAGCATCCGCTCAGAGCTTGCGCTCGACTACTTTGAGCTGCGTGGTCTTGATCTGCAGAAACAGTTGCTCGATAACACCGTAGTCTCTTTTGAGGACTCCCTGAACCTCACGCAGGTCCGCTTCAAAGGCGGAGTCGCAACCGAATCAGACGTGGCTCTGGCTCAGACGCAACTTGAAAGCACACGCGCACAGGCGATCGACGTAGGTGTTGCGCGCGCGCAGTTTGAGCACGCAATTGCAACATTAATTGGCCAGCCGGCTTCGACGTTCAGCCTGGCTCCCGCGCCGCTGAATTTGCAGCTCCCGCAGGTTCCGCTCGCATTGCCCTCGGAGCTTTTGGAGAGGCGTCCCGACATCGCCGGAGCAGAACGCCGTGCTGATGCCGCGAATGCGCAGATCGGTATCGCGATTGCCGCGTACTACCCCAACATCACGCTCTCAGGTTCAGGCGGCTTTGAAAGCAAGAACCCAGGCACATGGATTCAGGGCCCAAGCGCCCTCTGGTCGTTGGGAGCCTCTGCTTCTGAGTTACTCTTCGACGCAGGCCGCCGTCACGCCATCACAGAACAGGCGCGCGACAACTACGAAGTTACAGTCGCCAATTACCGGCAGAATGTGTTGAGTGCATTTCAGGAAGTAGAAGATAATCTCGCTGCTCTGCGCATTCTGAATCAGGAGTCCGCAACCCAAGCAGCCGCAGTGGCCGCCGCAGAACGCTCGTTGCAACTCAGCACCACCCGTTATAAACAGGGTCTGGTCGATTATCTCGAAGTGCTCACAGCGCAGACAGCGCTGCTTACCAACCAGCGTACGCAGGCGGACATCACTACCCGCCAATTTACCGCCAGCGCTCAACTTGTGAAAGCGCTTGGTGGAGGTTGGGATACTTCGCAACTGCCAACGCCATAACAACCCGAAGGAGTTTAGGCCTGGAGATCAGGCTGCTTTCTTTCTCGCAGTCTTACTGCTTGTTTTCTTCGCGCTTTTCTTTTTCGGAGGATTCGGCACTTTTGCCCCGGCCTCGCGCGCTTCAGAAAGGCCAATCGCAATCGCCTGTTTCCGGCTCGTGACCTTCTTCTTGCTGCGGCCGCTTCTCAGCTTGCCTTCCTTCATCGCGCGCATCTCGCGCTCCACAGACTTTGAGGCCCCG
>DATAQW010000282.1:0-6575 GCA_036264445.1 Pseudacidobacterium sp. | reverse complement strand
AGTGCTCCTGTCGCGGCTGACGTCGCGCACCATCACCATTTCCATGCCAAAGCTGCTGAAGTTTGTCAGCACCTGGATAAACGCGGCGACGCCCACAAATGCGCCGTACTCTTGGCTGCCCAGGGTACGGCCAATAAAAATAAAATAGGCCGCCTGAAAGACGTAAGCGACTCCCTGGCCGGATAACATCCAGATCGAGTTCTTCCTAAGCCCCGGCTCTTGTGTATCTATTTTCCTGGTTTCTTTCATCGTCACTTATAAGGGTCGCCTACCTGCAAACATTATGCAACGCATCAGCCACGGCACTGTAGGCCATCTTCGGCTGCATATTTTCATCCAGCAATCCAGGACGATGCCGGGCTCCATCTGACCGGGCGTATTGTTGCGTATGGAGATAGTCCATCCAGTTTCCTTTATCCCATGGCGTCCAGAAAATAATGCGCTTCGCTCCGGATACCGGAATCACCTTCGTCAAATAATTGAAATAATAATTAGCAACTGCCTGGTCCCGTTGTTGCGGCGCCCCAGCAGTCTGTGAGTCGTTAATGTCGATCTCCGTAAACATCACTTCCAGCCCTAAATCGCGCACGCTCTTGATGAAGCGATCATAAGAAGCTCCGCCGATCGGGCTGCTGGCGTCCAGATGCGACTCAATCCCCACCGCCTGGATAGGCACTCCACGCTTCACGATCTGCTGAAGAAAACTCAGCGTCAGCTGGCGGGTCTTCTCATCTGTTGGGTTGTCCTGCTCGACATGATGAACATTCATCACTCGCAAAGCCTTTGGATCGGCCTGCGCAGCTGCATTAAAAGCAATGTCGACATATTCCGGCCCGAGCAGATCCAGCCATACGCCTTTATAAAGCCCATCCGGACGGCCCATCCAGACGGCAAATGGCTCGTTCACCACATCCCACGAATCGACCTGGCCAGCATACCGCCCCATCACTTTCGTGATGTGATCCACGAGAAACTGGCGCGCGTTCGACTTGTTCAGCGTGCTGTTCATCCAGCCTGGATTGCCCGTGTTCCAGCATAGGTTATGCCCATGAAAGAGCATGTTGTTTTGCCGCGCGAAATTCACCATCCAGTCAGCGTCGGTGAAGTTGTAAGTCTCCGGATTCGGGCGCAGTCTTCCCCACTTTAGTTCGTTCCCTGCCGTCATCAGGTTGAAGTTCGTGGTAACAAACCTGGCGAACGCAGGCTGCTGCAGCGATGGCCGCTCTGCCTGTATTCCAATGTGCGCTCCGCACGGAGCGCCATATGCCTTTAAAGGCTGATTGGGCTGAAAACCCTGGGTCTGCGCTAAGCCCGGAACTGCCCGTCCTAGCGCAGCGCTAGCGCCAGCAATGGCGCTCAATGAAAGAAACTTTCTGCGATCCATACCTGCTTACAATTCTCCTGAAGAAAATAAACTCAGGCATTCTGAAATGGTTCAATTGAGGTCCTACAGAGGGTTTTGATCGGCCCCCTCCGCATGCTGAAAGTAATGCTGTTCAAGCAGACGGGTCTGTTTCTCGAGATCAAATGCCCGTTCTACCCACTGACGGCCCGCCCTGCTGGCGCGCTCCCATTCTTCGTCATCTTCAAGGAATAGCGAAATGTACTCCGCCAGCGTTTTCTCGTCCCTCTCCGGCGCCAGCAATCCCCCTTCTCCATGAATAACGGCTTCCGGGATGCCTCCGGTTGCAAAGCTGACCACAGGCACGCCCATTGCCTGCGCCTCGCTGAAAACGATGCCGAATCCCTCGGCGTCCCCGCCGCTGGCAATGACGCTGGGAACACAGAATACGCGGCTGCGGTTCAGCCACTGCTTGATCGACTGAGCTGACTGAACACCCAGAAACTGGCATCGCCGCAGCAAGCTTCCGGCAGTTGCCTCCAGTTCCGCTCGCAGTGGGCCATCCCCGATCACTACAAGGCGCGCCAAGGGGAATCTGGCTTCTACCTGTGCCATCGCTCGAATGAGGTGGACACAACCTTTCTTCTCAACCAGGCGCCCGACAAAAAGGACGATCGGCTCTCTCTTGATAGAGATGTCCGGCGTGAATGCCTTCGCATCAATTCCTATGTAATGCGTCAGCAGTTTTTCTTTTGGATACCCACGATCGATGGCTGACTGGCGGATGAACTCCGAGACACAGAAAAAGCGGTCTGCGTTCTCCCAGAGCTGCTTTTTCCTATCGAGATACACTCTGCCAAGAACGGATTTACGCAACGTGCTGTCTTCCGTTGTCACATCGTAGCCGTGCAGCGTGACGACAAACGGAATACGCAATTTCTGCGCAATAGGCAGAAAGACCGCCGCATCGAGAGAGAAGTGCGCATGCGCCAACACCGCTTCTCTTTCTGCAAGGACACGCGCAAAGTTAGCGGCACCGCCAAGAGTCCGGTAGGTCTTCCGGCGCAACTTGTCCCGCAGCCCATTACC
Source organism: Pseudacidobacterium sp. (assembly GCA_036264445.1). GTDB lineage: Bacteria > Acidobacteriota > Terriglobia > Terriglobales > Acidobacteriaceae > Pseudacidobacterium. The sequence continues at coordinate 4,144 of DATAQW010000282.1, read as the reverse complement.
GGAGCCAAATGTGTGCACAGAGTCTGCCGGAAGACCGAGCCCTTTTTCAAGCCTTTGCCAGCCTGCAAAGATAGGAGCATGTTGCAGCATCGCTCCTGCCTGGTTAACGATAAATGTTTCCGAAGGAGGCAATAAGTGGTTGCGGTATATCAGTACCCTACGCATTCAGATTTTCCAGCGCTCCTTTCCCGCAGGCTCTGCATGCGATGATCGGCGTGCATGATGCTCTTTTTGGTTGATCCGTTGATCCGTTCGATGGCTGGCTGCCGGCACAACGCCATATGAGGAAGGAGACATCACCTGCAACTGGTTCAATAAGGGTTCGACAGCGGATCCTGACGAACTTGCTCCATAGAACCGGAGGTAATGTTCCTCCAGCAGACGGGTCTGTCGCTTCAGATCAAATGTCCGCATCACCCATTGACGGCCAGCCTTGCTAGCAAGCTCCCATTGTTTGTCATCTTCAAGGAAGATGGAGATATATTCCGCCAGAGTCTTTTCGTCTTTCTGTGGCGCGAGTAATCCTCCTTCTCCATGGATTACCGCCTCTGGAATCCCTCCGGTTTTAAAGCTCACCACAGGCACGCCCATTGACTGCGCCTCTAAAAAACCAATTCCCAACCCCTCGCTAATGCTGGGAACGCAGAATACGCTGCTGCGGTTGAGCCATTTCTTAATAGACTCCGAGGACTGGACTCCCAGAAACTCACACCGCTTCAGTTGTCTCCTTGCGGCTTCCTGCAATTCTGTTCTTAATGGGCCGTCTCCAATCACGACAAGCCGTGCCGACGGGAATCGGGCCTCGATTTGCGTCATGGCTCGGATGAGGTGGATGCAGCCCTTCACTTCTACCAGGCGCCCGACAAACAGAACGATGGGCTCCCTTTGGATGGCGTTGTCCCGAGTGAAACTCTCACAGTCAACGCCGATGTAGTGAACCAATAACTTTCCTTCCGGATATCCGCGCTCGATGGCCGTCCGGCGGATGAATTCCGAGACGCAAAGGAAGCAGTCCGCAGCTTCTCTGAGCTGTCTCCTTTTCGCCAGAAAATTCCTCCCGACGAACGACCTGCATAGGTCGCGATCGTGTGACGTCACGTCATAGCCGTGCATTGTGACAAAAAATGGGATACCAAGTCTCTGCGCAACGGGCACAAAAGCGGCCGCGTCCAAGGCAAAATGCGCATGTACAACCACCGGCTCTTTTGCTGCAACGGCACGCGCAAATTTATCAGCGCCGCCGAGACTCCAGTAGGTCTTGCGCCGGAGTTTGTCCATCAACGTGTTGCCGGAATTAAATATCAACGGCGGTCCACCTGGAAGACTCAGGCTATTTTCCACTCTTTTCCATCCTGCAAAAATAGGCGTGTGGTGCTCCATTGCTCCTGTCTGTGCAACGATGAATGTCTCCGAAGGAGGCAACAATTCGTTGCGATAAATCAGAACATTGGGCATTAAGCTGTTTTTCCTAGCCGACGGAGGGTTATCCGCCGACTCGATCAAAACTGAATCGTTGCCGCAGTACTATATACAGGAAGGCGACGTTTCCTAGAAGATATCTCTTCCATAGCCGTTTGGGTTCCGTGACAAGGCGAAAGAGCCATTCCAAACCCGACTGCTGCATCCAGAGCGGCGCGCGAGCGAGCATTCCCGATTGCGTATCAAATGAAGAACCAACAGACATGGCAAGTCCAACCGGAAGATCCGCGCAGTTCTTCCATGCCCATATCTCCTGCTTGGGCGCACCAAACGCGACCAAAAGCAAGTCAGGAGCGGCATCGGTAATCTGCTGCCGAATATGCGCGCACTCCTCCGGGTTCTTCTCAAAACCATAAGGTGGGCAGTAGGTGCCGGCCACCTGCAACCCCGGATACCGCGCTGATAGCAGTTGCGCAGCTTTGTCAGCTGCCCCCGGAAGTCCCCCCAGGAAAAAGACGCTGTGGCCATGCTCCGCGCACCCGCCGCACAACCGCTCCATGAGGTCGCAACCGGCGACACGTTCAGGGATAGGAGTCCCGAGGATCCTGGAAGCAAGAACGATAGATGCTCCGTCAGGCACAGAAAGAGCTGCTGCACGGCATGCCATTCGAAAAATCGCGTCTTTCTCTGCCAGCGTAACGTGCTGTGCATTAGGTGTAACGATCAATCCGGGCGATCTCAAATGTTTCTTCTTGAGATAATCGATCACCCATTCCACCGATTCTTCGAGCGTGACCCTGTGGACCGGAAGCGAGCCGATCTGAATTTCCTGCAGGGCGCCGCCCACATTCATATTTTCCCCGATACTTCTCTGGAGAACTGATGATGCCATTTATGCGTCCTCATGGCGCGAGAGTGAAGCACAATGCTTCATCGCTCGAGCACAAAGTTATTGTGAAGTTGATCAGCAGTCCCTGCTTTTTTTGGCCAGAGCTGCTCTTTTCTCTGCTGAAACAGTTTTGGATCTACTCCATTTGTGATAACACCGGGCAGAAATTCATCTCGAAGACGACCAAAAAAGTAGCCGGGGGATGCAAAAACAGCTTTAAAGAATGCGAAACCAGCTTTAGCATAATTCTTCTCCGCTAATGCAATATTCAAGCTACGCAGATGCACCTTTGCGCGGAAGCCGCGATGCGGGAACAATTCTTCCAGGTGTGGAATCACTTTTTCAAATGATTCTGCATCACGTTTTTCTAAAGTGGAAATCAAAAGATATTGAATATAGAGCACATTCAGCATCTGCCGCTCCAGGTTCTTTGAGCTCACGCTGGAAGCATTCTGACGGAAACCCAGTAACACTTCCGGAATGCAATGAATATCATGCGACAGCGCCATCCGCCACCATAAATCGGCATCCTCAACGTGCATATTGGTGCGATAGCCGCCCACGGCAAGGGTCTTCTCGACATTCAGCACCACGCTTGGGTGGCAGATCGACAGCAAGCGGCCCGACTTCACCAGTGCGCGAAGCTCTTCCGGTGTGCCGCGCGTCGAGCGAAAGAGTCCCAGGCTGCTGTCTTTGGGATAATACTCAGCCAGCGAATAAAACATCCCGGCATCGGGATGACGCGAAATATATTCGAGCAGGCGCTCTATGCGATTGGGATAGGAAATATCATCCGCATCCTGACGAACCAGCCACGGTGTGCTGACCTCACGCAACATCCTGTTCAGCGTTGCAGTCAGTCCTGCATTCTGCTGAACAACGATTTTCAAACGAGGATCATTGACGGATTGAAGGTATGCAAGGCTGTCGTCAGTGGCTCCGTCTACTATCGCCAGGATTTCAAAATTCTCTACAGTCTGAGCAAGCAAGCTCTCGACCGTTTCCGGCAGAAACGGCATTGCATTGTATACAGGTATTCCGACAGTAAGCGGAACTACTTTGCTGGGGAGCAATGCGGTTCTCCTTTACCGGATTCTTAGAGTCTGCGCTATAGACTTTGCCCCAGTTTCGCAAAGCAGCGCAATATTCAATTACACCAAGGACTGTTCTAATTCTTTGACTACAGCAAGAAACTAGTGGAGGGCTGAACTGCGAATTATTTGTTGGTTTAAGGTTTCGCTATTGAGTTGATGACACGATGTTGCTATCCAGATCATAACCTCTAAGATGCGAAATTGTGAATATGAAAATTGAGGATAATTTTTAAATTTTATACATCTCTTAATTTTTCATTGAGTTAAAGGATCAAGAAATTAATGCCCATAGAGCACTTTAGATCACTTTTTCTGGCGTGGAAATAGATTCTCTTGGAAAGAGGCAACTTCTTGTGGTATACAGGTGTCAATACGTACATGTACTCGCTCAACAGCAGAGTCTGGGCTAGCTATACGTAGTTTGGTGAAGCCGATCTTCCAGTAATGGTACAGCGTACGTTGTAAATCACTTTAGTTCGCGTTGTTACCTTCAGATGCAAACATTTCGGCAACGAATCGTCTGGTGGTAAGGCTATGCACCACCCCCCAAACTTTACGGATCAAGATTAAAGAATCCGAAAAGTTCAATTAAAGCAAATCTGCCAAGGTTGTTATACAACGCTAGATGACTGCGAGGCCATTTGTGTATGACTCGCACCATAAACTGCGGCAAGTGAAAAGATTCCTTCACGAGGTTAGATAAGCTTGAACTCTCAAATTGTCAGAACTATAGACTCGCCCC
>DATAQW010000273.1:0-4269 GCA_036264445.1 Pseudacidobacterium sp. | reverse complement strand
CTAACGATTTAAACACAGCCGAAGCACGCGCCTCTGTCTTCGAACTGATCCGCTCCGGAAATGCGGCCATGGATGCCGGAATACTAGGCACAGAAAATATCGTGCAGATTAAAGAGCTGCTTGCCAATTTCGACAAGATCTTCGCCGTCCTCGAAGACCACGATGCCGAATGGACCCGCTTCGCCCTCGAATGGGCAGAACGCGAAGGCCGTCTTGACGAAGTAGCCCCTGAAGTAAAAGCGCAGCTCTCACTCAGCGACACGCAGATCGAAGCATTGATCGAAGAACGCAATCAGGCTAGGCGCACCCGCAATTTCGCCCGCGCCGATGGTATCCGCAAAGAACTGCTTGAAAAGGGCGTGATACTGGAAGACTCCAAAGAGGGCGTCCGCTGGAAGCGGAAATGAGGCGCCAGCATACGCGCGCTTTATCCGCCAAAAAGAAAGGCAGCCAGAACCGGCTGCCTTTTCATTTTGATTGAGCCTAACGCTATGCGGGAGATGGGCTGCCTTCCGGCAATCCTCCGCCGCGGTTTGGTTCCGGCTTGAGAACCTGCTGCACATCCGTGGTTGCCGGAGTGCCGCCGCCGCTTGTATTCATCGGAGGTAGTTCCTTGCCTTCGATAATCATGCGAATCTCGTTGGCATCGATCGTTTCGCGTTCGAGCAGGGCCTGCGCCATGCGGTGCATGATGTCCTGGTTATTGTTCAGGATGTCATAGGCTGAACGGTACGCCGTGTCAACCAGACTGCGCACTTCGCTATCGATCTGCCGTGCCGTTTCTTCTGAGAAGTCGCGATGCTGTGCAATCTCGCGGCCCAGGAATATCTGCTCTTCCTTCTTGCCGAAGGTCAGCGGACCGAGATTACTCATACCGTATTCACAGACCATCTTACGCGCCAGGTCAGAAGCGCGCTCAATGTCGTTGCCGGCGCCGGTCGTCATCTGTTTCAGGAAAATCTCCTCGGCGATGCGGCCACCCATCAAGATGGCAAGCTGCGTTTCGAGGTAGTCCTTTGTGACGGTGTGCTTATCGTCTTCCGGGAGCTGCATCGTCACGCCAAGGGCCATGCCGCGCGGAATGATCGTGACCTTATGCAGAGGATCAGCATGATCACGCATCGCTGCGACAAGAGCGTGCCCGGCTTCGTGATAGGCTGTGACCCTCTTCTCTTCATCGGTCAGCAGCATGGACTTGCGTTCGGCACCCATCAGGACCTTGTCCTTGGCCTGCTCGAAATCAAGCATCATCACTGACTTGCGATTAGCCCGTGCTGCATTCAGCGCTGCCTCATTGACCATGTTGGCTAAATCAGCGCCGCTGAATCCCGGTGTTCCGCGGGCAAGCACGCGAAGATCAACATCGTCTGCAATCGGAACTTTCTTCGAATGGACGCGCAACACTTCCTCGCGCCCACGCACATCAGGACGCCCTACCACTACACGGCGATCAAACCGTCCAGGACGAAGCAGCGCGGGATCAAGCACATCAGGCCGGTTCGTGGCAGCAACAAGAATGACGCCGTCATTCGATTCAAAGCCGTCCATCTCAACCAGCAGCTGGTTTAACGTCTGCTCTCGCTCATCGTGTCCGCCACCAAGACCGGCGCCACGGTGACGACCCACTGCGTCAATTTCATCGATGAAGATGATGCAGGGAGCATTCTTCTTGCCCTGCTCGAACAGGTCGCGCACGCGGCTCGCGCCCACGCCTACGAACATCTCTACAAAATCAGAACCGGAAATGGAGAAGAACGGAACGTTGGCTTCGCCCGCGACCGCACGCGCCAGCAGGGTCTTACCGGTTCCCGGAGGGCCAACCAGCAGCACGCCCTTGGGGATGCGCCCGCCCAGCTTCTGGAACTTCTGCGCCTCGCGTAGGAACTCAATAATCTCTTTCAGCTCTTCCTTGGCTTCATCTACGCCGGCAACATCCTTAAAGGTAACTTTCTTCTGCTGCATGGAAAGGAGCCGCGCCCGGCTCTTGCCGAAGGACAGCGCCTTGTTGCCGCCGGTCTGCATCTGCCGCAGCATAAAGAACCACAATGCGCCGATGATGATGATAGGCGAGAAATTGATCAGGATCGGCAGCCACGAGCTACCATTCTGGTCCTTTACGGTCACGGATACTTTGTTGTCCGCGAGCACGTCGTAGATTTTCGAATAGCTCGGCGGGATGGTCACATGGAACTGGCTCTTTGAGTCGCTCTTGAAGTGTCCATGCACCTCGCCGCCCGTGACGGTCACGTCGCTGATCTGCCCCTGCTGGGCATCCTGCAGAAATTGCGAGAAGGTAATCTCCTGGTCCTTGCCGCTGCCCGTACCCTTCTCGAATACCTGCCATAGCAGGACCAGGCATGCAAATACGAATACCCAGAAGATAATGGTCTTGACCGTTGAATTCACGAAAACCTCGTTTCTCTCAAGCGCCCGCCCAGACAAAAATTAGCCGACGCACCCGCGCCTTCTGCTTTAGACGTAATTTCCGTGCAAAAAGTGCCAAAAAGCCGCGTCTAAGAAGCGCACTTTTTATTTTACTCTCAGTAACCGGTCAATAAGTAACCTGCCTGGGCGCTTTTTTAAAGAATGAAGATCTAGGGCAGTTCCTGGGTCTCAATCTTCAATCCGGCAGCCCCCCCAATGCGGCTGGTAACCTCCATCCCCTGCATCCAGACGATCTCTCCCTGCCATTCCAGTACCGGCCAGATTTTTCGATCAGCAGGAGCAATCCTCATCCTTTCCAGAACTTCCTTGATCCGCTTCGGATGACTGCTGTGACGCAACTGAACGCGATCTCCTGGTTTGTGCGCCCTCAATTTAGCGGAAACGCCTGGAAGATTCGAACCAGCCGTGCTGGCAGTCAACTTCAGGCCAAAGCCTTCAGCCGTCACTTGCCCCGGAATTATGAATTCATATTCAGGCAGCTCTTGCACCTGTTCCGATTTGCTTTCACGGACCAGCCGCAGCTCGCGCGGGGTACGTTCAGCTCTGACCTCTGCCGTCAAAACTTCCCTTCGTCCAGCTTTGCCTTCGCACATGTCGAGCAATATTTGCGTCTGATCAAAAGTCAGATGACAACCGAGCCGTTCTCCTGCAGCCCGCAATGCCCTCCGCTGCAGGGCAGGATGAAGCGTGCGCAGCCGATCGATCTCCATCCCGACAGAAGCTTCATCTGGATGAGTCGAAGAAGACCGGCCTCCGCCACGCACAGGCTTACCCGGCAAGAGTAGTGGTGGCAGAGCCCTTTTCAACTCCGCTTGCCAGTAGGCATCCTCATCGCGGGCAATTTCGGCCATATGGGACAGTTGCGCGGCAATCTTTGGGTTGTATTCTCCGAGCACTGGCAGCAAGTGATGCCGAATCCTGTTGCGCGTATACGCGGCATCGCGATTGGTCGAATCCTCGCGCCATGTCTGGCCAATTTCCTGCAGCCAGGTTTCTATGTCGGCCCGTCGCGTCTCGAGAAATGGCCGAAGAATCACGCCACCCGGGCGCTCGACGATAGGAAAAACTCCTGCCAGTCCCTCAGTCCATGCGCCGCGAAGCAGCTTTTGCAATACCGTTTCTGCCTGGTCATCGAGCGTATGCGCGGTAGCAACCGCATCAAGTGCACCTTGCGCCAGCAGTTCCTCGAACCAGGCATATCGCAAGTCGCGCGCCGCTTCTTCCAGAGTCTTCGCTTCGGACCGTGCGTGCCCCGGAGTGTCCACATCGTGGCGGAGAAGGCGAAGCCCCAGTTCCCGCGCGAGATCCTCCACAAATGCCGCATCTGCGTCCGCTTCTGCGCCGCGAACGCCATGGTGTACATGGAGCACTGTCAGCGCCAGCCCGAGCTCCCGCCAACGCGCTGCCAGCGTTCGCACCAATGCGACCGAATCCGCCCCTCCGGAAACGCCGACCCCCAGGCGCATCCCTGGCCGAAGATGTTTCTTTACCAGCGACAGCGTAGATGGTTTCCGTTGCGGCATACTCTTATCGTCTTATACTGACACGTATGCTTCAGACCCGCGCAGCCACAGTCGCCGATGTTGCCATCATCACCCGCCACCGCCATCGCATGTTTGTCGATGCGGGCCGGAAGGACAACCCGGTGCTTCATGTCATGTCCCAGCATTTCGAGCCCTGGGTTAAGCGCATGATCGGCGAAGGCAAGTACCTCGGCTGGCTGACTGAGGACAGCGGCAAAGTGATCGCCGGGGCAGGGCTTTTGTTACTCGACTGGCCACCGCATCCACTCGATCCGCGTTCCACACAACGCGCCTATCTGCT
>DATAQW010000265.1:0-7403 GCA_036264445.1 Pseudacidobacterium sp. | reverse complement strand
CCGATTTCATGTCCTCATGTCCCATTTTTCCAATGGTGCTTGAGAAGGAAAACGCTATCGCCGCGCTGCGCCAACTGATGGGCGCGACCAATCCGGCGAATGCTGAGGAAGGCACCATCCGCAAGAAATTTGCTGGCTCGATTGAAGAAAATGCCATCCACGGTTCTGACGGCGAAGACACCGCCAGGTTCGAAATCGGCTACTTCTTCCCGGGCTACGAGCTCGTTTAACTTGTGTCTAACAATGAAATCTGGCTACTTCTGAAGAAAGGCCAGATTTCATTCTGGTTCCTACTTATCGACTGAGAAAAAATTCCCGTCTGGGAATCGAATTCAGTACCTGTTTATCCACGGATTTTCACATACAACCCCTTGTGCGTTTTTCTTTGAATGCGCATAATCGGCTCAAGAGATGGGGCAAGATTAAGCCCCCTAGGAGCCAACAGGTCTACTGTGACCCGATACAGCCGTCAGGACGTGCTGCGCATTCTGCGCATCCATCCCAGGCAACTGCGCGGATGGGAGCGCAGCGGGCTCATTGCTTCTGCCGATTCCTACAGTTTTCAGGACATGGTGCAGTTGCGCAAATTGCGCGATTTGCGCGCCACACGACTTTCTGCCGCCAGCATCCGCGCATCCGTCACAGCCATGCGTTCTGTATCAGGCATGGCAAATCCTCTGCTTGAAGCGGGAACGGCGCGGCGCGGTTCACGATTGATTTTCCGCCATTCCGGCGCAGCCATGGAGCCGATCGCGCGCCAGTTCGTGTTTGATTTCGACGGGGACGGAAACCGCGCTCCTGCAAGTGTTGGATCGGTCGCTCTGACACCGGCCCAGCGCGAGGCAAGAACGAGCGGCATGTTTCTGGAAGCTGTCCGGCATGAAGAATCAGGCAGAACAGGCGACGCGGTCAAGCTCTATCACGAGATTCTCGATCTTGACCCGCGACACGCGCCATCGTGCATCAATCTCGGCACCATCTTTTACAATCAGCGTGAGTTTCAGGAAGCGGAGGGCCTTTACCGTCAGGCAACGCATGCCGACCCCGATTACGCTCTGGCATTCTTCGACCTGGGCAACGTGCTCGATGAGCTAAAGCAATTGCCCGAAGCTATTGAAGCCTACAGCACCGCAATTCGCATTGTGCCCACCTACGCAGATGCGCATTACAATCTCGCGCTTGCCTTTGAGCGCACAGCTCAGCGCCGTAAGGCACTTCGTCATTGGACGGCTTATCTCAAGCTTGATCCCATTGGTCCATGGGCGAACCACGCGCGCGGACAGCGCCGCAAAATTCTTGATCGCGAAAAACTTGCTCTTGTACATACGTCTTCCCGGCCTCAGGCGCGCAGCCTTCGCAGTCAAGAACACGTGCTCAAGCTGGTTTGACGCAGGTTAACGGCCTCGGTTCGGTGCAGGCCATTCATAAATCACAATACCCAGATTATTGAGCGCCTGCATGGTCGTCTCTACATTCCGTCGCACCTGGAGACGGTTGGCCCTTGTCTCCGCGGGGTCTTCCTCCACGGCAACTACGCGGCCATAGGGCCACTCTTCCACTGGAAGCGCGCCCAGCGCGTCAGGGAGATCAGAAATCCGGATCGTCAATTCCTGTCTTCGGGCTCTAGCGGGTTTCAACATGGCGCTGGGCAGTGCGTTGCTATGAGTCATATCAGGGTAGATGACGCGGAGCGTCAAGTTATCGCTTCCAACCACCAGAAATGGATTGCTCCAGCTTTCCGTTGTATGGATGACCATGTAGCGGCTTTTAGCCGGCGGAGGAATCTCTTCCAGCGCCTGTCTCGCGGTATCAATTTTCTTCGCTGCCGTCTGGGCTTGTTCACGGTTTTGCTCGGCGGCATCGGACAAATTAGGAGCTGCGGTCTTCTGAGAACAGCCAGCAATGAGAACGAAAACCGCCAGGGCGGGAACGAGTGCGTAAAAGCTAAAAGGAGAGGTTGCAGGCTTCACTGTTATGCAGGATATCAAGCCGTCCCAGATGTTTACAGGATATTTCTTCAATGGAATATCCTGCTCATTCCAGAAAATGCGGCGGCCTGTTACAAGCCGCTTTGCAAGGGGCGTACCCTTTGGGCCGAAATTCCTTATCTTCGATAATCTATTGTTTTATCTCCAGCTCAACGCATAGTTCACCCGAAATAAAGCTGTCGCCTTCGATCAGTTTCGCATGGCACCATCAAGAAGCTTATTTACCCTTCCAGATCGCAGCCCGCTTCTCTAGAAAAGCACGCGTTCCCTCTGCCTTGTCTTCCGTCGCGCAGCACATCCCAAACAACGACGCCTCAAGATCAAGCGCGCGCCGCAGTGGTAGATCATATCCTGCATGCACGGCCGCAATGCACTTCTCTACGGCTATCGGCGCGACAGCGGCAATCGCCTGCGCGATTTGTTCAGCGCGCGTCAGCAACTGGTCTGCTGGAACGACTTCTTCCACCAACCCAAGCCGCAGTGCTTCGGCGGCTGAAATCATTTCACCTGTAAGCAGCACCTTCAACGCTGCGCCTTTGCCGATCAGGCGCGGAAGCCGCTGCGATCCACCATAACCGGGAATCAATCCCAACTTCACTTCAGGCTGACCAAACTTTGCCGTCTCGCTGGCGATGCGGAAGGTACAGGCCATGGCCAGCTCGCATCCTCCACCAAGGGCAAAGCCATTGACGCACGCAATCACAGGCTTTCCGCAGTTCTCAATGCGATCGAAGACCTGCTGTCCGCGCAGCGCAAGCTCCTGACCTTCGACTGCAGAAACCTTGGCCAGCTCCTGAATATCAGCTCCGGCAGCGAAGGCTTTCTCGCCCGCTCCGGTCAGCAGGATGGCGCGAACAGAGTCGTTCGCGGCAAGTTCAGTGATAGAAGCATCCAGCTCACGCAGAGTCGCACCATTCAGTGCGTTCAAAACTTTAGGACGGTTGAGGGTGACGACAGCAACTGGTCCGCGGGCTTCAGTGAAGATGTTTTCGTAGCTCATAGTGATCCACCTCAGCCGGTGAACTGGAGAGTCTAGCATAGCCCCCGCCAGAAAGCGCTAAAGTCTTGAAAAGATTATGCTGAAGCTCTCCTAAATTGACCTAGGTTCTGCGCGCCTCGCGCAGCAGAGGAAATGCTGCATGTTAACGCGGAGCGCGTATTTCCTCTCTGTGAAGTGATAGAAATAATCTAATTCTGGCTGAACTTAGTAGATATCCATCCTTTATCTATTGTGGGGCGTACTATAAAAGATAGACCTTGAACAGCCCGCTCGGCTGTAGCCTTCCGTTCAGCTCCATACGAGCTCCGTAGCACACGCAATAATCACGAACAAGATCGGAGTCAATGATGCGTTCTGAACAGATCCATCGCGCTCTTGCGCAGGGCCATACCCGGTATGAAATCTGCCAGCTCGTTTCTAAAGGGGTAAGAGTTACACACATACAGGGAGCGCGCTTTGAAGACTCGATCGGAAATGTGCTGGAGCATCTGGCACTCTATAAAGCCTTGCCGAGACAGTTTTCCACTTCGTCGATGCAGCTGCAGACCACTCTTGTCATACCAGTTGCATGAACCAACGCGAAGCAAATGCGCGCTATGGTAAGCCGAACGCTCAATGATTTGGATGTGAGCCGTCACGCCCTCGAAGGCAAGGCCGCCTGCTTAAATACCCACCAATGACCTTCAGCGTAATGCTACTTTCCGAGATCTGCGCGAAGTACTGCCGTGAGAACGCAGCGCTCCCGGTGAAAAGTTGACTAGTTTAGTATCTGGATATGGTGCGGCAGAGCCGATGCGGGCTAGATAATTTTGGGCCGGCAAAATAGTCGTTCAGAAACTTCCCTACACAAGAATCTTCGTGTTTCGGAGTGGACGAAGCCCCTCCTGAACACACTCTGTTCCGATCCGTGCCAGTATGGCGACCACCTAAATTCTGCCATCCGTTCCAGAGGCGATTGGGACAACACGGGTATTGAGCGTATGCTCGATATAGACGAACTTCTTCTCGCCTCCAGCCCTTGGCCTTTCCGCTCCAGACGAGTCGTTTTCACGATAGTCAACCGCAAGAGTGGAGGCCTATGGGCACCATCAGAAAGCCGCACATCAGCAAGACAGGAAAAAGCGTGCTCGCCTTCCGCAGGCAAGGCTGTACTGGCAGTCCCATGACTTGCTCTGCGTGAAACAAGGAATGGAGAAAACGGGAAGAAGACTCCCGCTGTGCCCATCGATCTCCTTTCCGATCTTTCACGAGTGTATGGAAAGTAGTCCGTTCCGGGAGGTTGTTTTCGGTTCGCAAGTCCCGTCTTTAAGCCAGATTTTTCTAAATCGTCCGTAAGGAGTTCACTTTTATGACTTTAATCAAGAAATCCGATGTGCATAATCACCTTTCTGCAAAATCCCGTGAGAGACGCGAGAAAGCCCATCCATATCAGGCTGGTGATCAAGATAAGAAAACAAGCCACGCAGTGGATACACCTAACGAAGCTTCATCTGGAAATCCTGTTGCTGCACCAAAACATTTTGTCAACAGCTGACTAGAAAGAAAGGTTCTATTCGGGAGACATACCATGCGAGCACCTTGTAAAACCGGAGAAATGCTTAGAGCAGCCTGGCTGGACGCCGTCCGGCGCCGGGTGCAGATCGAACTGCACCAAAGCGAGAAACGTGTCGAGAAAAGGAAGCCGCTAGAGGTGGAAATGGATGCGAAAAAGAAATGGTTTGACCATTGCAAGGACGATGTCTGCCATCAATGTTTTCTCCCATGAAGCAAGGAATAGACGATTTCCGCGAAGCGTTCGTTCATAAGGCACGATTTGTTTCAGGATTCCATTCAGGAGATTTGCGCTAATGAGAACTGCCTGTTCTGAAGATTCGGCATACAAACTGAAATTCGTAGCTTCTGTGCATGAGCTCGTGTCTGCGGAACGTAATTTGCATGATGAACACGTCCCAGCCACTTCAAGAAACGCCCGCCTTGAACAAGCCCATAACGAATGGTGCAAGTGCTGGAAAGACTGGAGAATCCATCGCTCTAGTTGTCCAGCCTGCTGTCGCGTGTTCGGCTAGAGTACGTTTCAAAATGTTCCTGGTTTTCTGCTTATGCAGCATCGAGCGCTTTTTTGTAAACAGCACCCGTGTATATATTCACGGAATTGCTGCAATTCTCGATGAGGTCAAAGATCTGCTGTCGACGCGATGTAAGGTCTTGACCGTCCACAGCGGAAACCTGGGGCGCCAGCCGCAAAGCCCTTGGCATTTCATCCTGTCGTCACTTTACTGCGCATCAGACGGTGCTACTCTTACTCAGTTCAAAGCAGGACCCGGTTTAAAGTGAGGTGGGCCATGAGTAAGCTCCGTCTTCGCATCTTTGACGGTACGCGTCAGCCATTTGCCACGCCCGCTCAATTTCTTGTTCGCATCGTGGACGGCAACCAAAAGCAGCAGGTCTGGCAATATTATCAGCAGAACGACCTCACCTTCGATCTGCCCTTCTTCGATAACTTTGGCGACAACTATAGCGTACTCGTCTCATGTGACGGCTATAAGCAGGCCGGATTCGTGCCGGTTAAATTGTCCAATGCGTATCTCACCACGCAGGACATCATGCTCATCTCCAACTCGCCGCAGTTCAACTTCGCTAGTGGCCGCTGGGCGGCGGCCAAGGCAGCCTATCCGTTCCTGGCATCAGACGCGAGCGACGCCCAGGGCGAGCAGCGCTATGACAATCTGCTGGAAAACCAACCCAAATCGCTTGCCTGCATCCTCAACATCTGCGAAGCGATGAGCCAGATCAGCCTCTCGCAGGGCACGCCGCTCACCTACCTCAAACAGCTCATCTGGCCAGGAGACACTCTTCCTTCGGGGGCCGAACCTCCGGCGCAGGACCGCTTCTTCGGCTGGTGTGATCCCGCGCTTGTCGATCAGATCAAGATCGCCGCGTCTGCAGGCCAGTTCGCGGTCGAAGTCGATCCCGGACTTCTGCATCCAGGCGCAACCTCAAGTTGGAAGCAGGTCCAGTTCGGAGAGGCAAACGTCCAGTTCACCTTCCACCAGAACAATGTGAAGATAATCGATGGTGTTAACTGTGTGATGATTGAGCCGGACATTGACTATTACAAAGATCCGCTCGCACATGTCCTTCTCGAAGTTTTGGTCAATGCTCTCACGCACACACTGACCGATCCGGCCGAGGTCTACGTCCTCCGCTGGATGGCCGGACAAACCGCCGGGATCCCCGAGTTCAAGCCTCTTTATACGATCAGGTAGTTCTGCGCCCCCTATGGCTAGTCGAGCATCGCTGAGATTCGCTGCGTTTGAGAATGACAATACTTTAGCAAACCGAGCTTTCTACCCCTGATACCCCATCCCCGCCAATACCCCGCGCATATAAGCAAAGCTCTTAGTCACCCCAGGCATAGGGTCATCGCCATGGACTTCATACTCTAAGTCCACAAAGCCCTTGTACTTGATGGCGATGAGCGCTCCGAAGATTTCGCGGATGGGCATCTTGCCATCGCCTACGGCCACCTGACTTGCCTTGTCATGGAAGTCGGTGAGGTCTTTCATGTGCATGGCGAAAAGGCGCGGGCCGACCTCATGGATGGCCTGAACCACGTCCGTGCCGGCGCGCACGCAGTGGCCTACATCAATGCAACAGCCCATGCGCGGATCCATACCCTTGATCGACTTCAGAACGTCAACCGGCGACGGCCATATCTTGTCTTCCGGCCCGTGGTTGTGGATGGCGAAGCGAATGTCATACTCCTTTACGAACTTTTCAATGCGCGGAAGCGCCTGCGGCAAAGGGTCTCCGGCAACGATGACCTTGACTCCGGCGCGTTTGGCGTAGTCGAACTTGGAACGGATGTCGTCATCTTCGTCCTTCGGAAAATAAACCGCGCCGATGGCGGTGAGCTTGATTCCATTGGAGGTGTAGTCGTTGATTGCCTGCTGCGTGGCGTCAGGCGGCGTCATCGGGAGATGGTCTTTCACGTCTTTTGCGTTGAGATTGATGACCTTCAACTCCTTCATCCACTGGATGACGTGGGCGCGATCAAACTCGCGAAAGGTGTAGCTGCACAGCCCAAGCTGAATTGGCGAAGGCTTGAGCGAGGCTTCAGTCTGCGCGGCGCTTTTCGCAAAACCGAAGGCAGAATGAGCAGCAGCGGAAGCGAGGGCAGACGTGATGGCGCTATTACGAAGAAATTCCCGACGAGTAGACATAGATAGCGGCATGATAATTTTTCGATTGCCGTTGTGTCTAAGGATGAGTGATGGCTGAACCGCATAGCGGTATGTTACGCATCAGGATTATTGAGTGAAGTTTGGAGGAAAACATCGTGCGAACCTCCCGCCTTTGCGTCGCAAAGATGCGGGCATCAAGGTTCTTTATAACTGGTTTTTGCTGTTCAACCG